>DASPVJ010000551.1:0-5759 GCA_035622435.1 Xanthobacteraceae bacterium
CCGAAAAAGCTTGCCCCGGACGTGATCCGGGGTGGGTACCGGTTTTCGGATAAAGATCATGCTCCCGGAAAAAGCGCGCCCCGGTCGACCTGGACCACTGGGGGCCGACCGGGGGCTATGCCAAGCGACAATCGGCGTTGGGGGGACGGATGCGCCTGGCACGCCGAGCAATGTGGCCCGGGTGCGGGGCGGCGCAACTGCAGCCCATTGTCGCGGGCCGTCGGCGCTACTCCAGTTCGACCGTCTTGAAATCCGCCGGCAGCACGATTTCCAGCACCTGGCAGTCGTCCGAATAGTCGAGCACCCGGTGCTTGATGCGCGGCGGCTGGATCCAGCATGAGCCCTCCCGCATGGTAATACCGCCCTCGCCTTCCATCTCGGTCTTGATCCAGCCCTTGAGCACGTAGACCATTTGAAATTCCACGTCGTGGTAGTGCAGCTTCGACACTTCCTCCGGCCGGCACGGCGGCACCAACTGGATGACGTGCGCCTGGACCAGGCCGTCGGTCGCCGCGCTGATGCCGAGGTCGCGGTACTTGGCGTAGCGCCGCAATCCCTCGGCGAAATCGGCTGGATTATGGTGGCTGACCGTGAACCTCTGCTTGCGCCGCGCCGGCCGCGCCTTGGCCTTGGTCCGTGCCGGTGCCCGTGCCGCCGCCTTGCGCCGCGCCGCCGGCTGCGCCCGCGTTGCCGCTTGTGCCTTCGCCTTCGTCTTCGCCATGGCGCCGCTCCCGCATGATTGACCGAGCCTCTCGGGCTCGGCGCCAGCCTAGCACGCGCGGCTCGAAGCGCCAGGACGCCGCGCGGCTGGCGCGCCGGCCCGGGGCGCTTGTCGGCCAACCGCCGCTCCATTAGGGTCTCGGCAGCCGGGTTCCACCTATGCAAATTCGCCAGGATATCGTCGACACCATCGGCAACACGCCGCTCGTCAAGCTCAGGCGCGCGTCGGAGTTGACCGGTTGCACCATCCTGGGCAAGGCCGAGTTCATGAACCCGGGCCAGTCGGTCAAGGACCGCGCCGGGCTGTTCATCATCAAGGACGCGATCAAGAACGGGCGGCTGCACCCGGGCGGCGTCATCGTCGAGGGCACCGCCGGCAACACCGGCATCGGGCTCGCGCTGGTCGCGAGCGCGCTCGGCTACCGCACCGTGATCGTGATCCCCAATTCTCAGAGCCAGGAGAAGAAGGATGCGCTGAAAATCTACGGCGCCGAGCTGATCGAGGTGCCGCCCGCGCCCTACGCCAATCCCAATAACTACATCAAAGTGTCGGAGCGCGTCGCCGATGAGCTCGCCAAGTCCGAGCCGAACGGCGTCATCTGGGCGAACCAATGGGACAACCTGGCGAACCGCCAGGCACATATCGAAATGACCGGCCCGGAAATCTGGGCGCAGACCGACGGCAAGGTCGACGGCTTCGCCTGCGCCATCGGCACCGGCGGCACGCTGTCAGGCGTCAGCATCGCGCTCAAGGAGCGCAATCCCAAGGTGCGCATCGCGCTCGCCGATCCCATGGAGTCGGCGATGTACAGCTTCTTCACGAGCGGCGTCCTCAAGGTCGCGGGGTCGTCCATCACCGAAGGCATTGGCCAGGGCCGTATCACCAAGAACGTCGAGGGCACGCCGGTCGACACGGCCTATCAGATCCCCGACAGCGAAGCGGTGCCGATCATCTTCGACCTCCTGGAGCACGAGGGCCTGTGCCTCGGCGGCTCCTCGGGCATCAACGTCGCCGGCGCCATCCGCCTGGCACGCGAGATGGGGCCGGGCCACACCATCGTCACGGTGCTCGCCGACTATGGCACGCGCTACCAGTCGAAGCTGTTCAATCCGGACTTCCTGCGCTCGAAGAACCTGCCGGTGCCGGCGTTTCTCGAGCGCCGCTCCGACATCAAGGTTCCGCTCGTATGACGGCGACCGATTGCCTGTTCCGCGAGGACGCGTACCTGACCGAATGCCGCGCCGAAGTCGTCGCGCACACCGATCAGGGCTTGGTGACCGACCGCACGGTGTTCTACGCCACCTCCGGCGGCCAGCCGGGCGACCGCGGGGTGCTGACCACGCGCGAGGGCGCCGCGATCCCGATCGGCGGCGCGGTCTATACCGATCCGGCCAAGACCGTCATCGCGCAAGTACTGGCCCAGCCGGCCGAGGCGCGCCCGGCCATCGGCGCGCCGGTGACGCTCAAAATCGATTGGGACGTGCGCTACCGGCGCATGCGCATGCACACCGCGCTGCACCTGCTCTCCGCCATCCTGCCCTATCCGGTGACCGGCGGATCGGTGGGCGAAGACGACAGCCGGCTCGACTTCGACATTCCCGAGGCCGGCCTCGACAAGGACGAGATCACCGCCAAACTTAACGCCATGATTGCGGCGGACGCCGCCGTTTCCACCCGCTGGATCACCGACGCGGAACTCGAGGCCAATCCGGGCCTGGTCAAGACCATGTCGGTCAAGCCGCCCACGGGCAGCGGCCGCGTGCGGCTCGTGGAAATCGCCGGCCTCGATCTGCAGCCCTGCGGTGGCACCCACGTGCGCCGCACCTCCGAGATCGGCGCCGTGCGCGTGACCCAGATCGAGAAGAAGGGCAAGCTGAACCGGCGCGTGCGCATCGGGTGGGCGTGAGAGCGATGTAGCCCGGATGGAGCGGAAGCGACATCCGGGAGGGCTACTCCCGCATTTCGCTTCGCTCAATGCGGGCTACGCTCTTTCAACAAAAGGAATCGCTTCATGCCGCTCGCCAGCCCCTGGCTCGTCTCGACCGACTGGCTCGCCGCCCATGTCGCCGATGCGGACGTCACCATCGTCGACGGCTCGTTCTATCTCCTCACCACCGGGCGCGACGGCAACGCCGAATACCTCGCCGCCCATATTCCCGGCGCGGTGCGCTTCGACATCGACGCGGTCGCCGACCACTCGACCCCATTGCCGCACATGCTGCCGGCGCCGGATGAATTGGCGGCAGCGGCCGGCGCGCTCGGCATCGGCAGCGAGGACACGATCGTGGTCTATGACGGGGTCGGCCTCTACGGCGCCCCGCGGGTGTGGTGGACGTTGCGCACCTTCGGCGCCGCAAAGGTCTACATCCTCGACGGCGGACTTCCCAAATGGCAGGTGGAAGGCCGGCCGGTCGAGACCGGGCCGGCCAAGCGGGCGCCGCGGACCTTCACCGCGCGCCTCGACCGGGCGGCGGTCGCCGCGGTCGCCGACGTGCAACGCGCGCTCGCAGGCGGCACCGCCCAGGTGGTCGACGCGCGCTCAGCCGACCGCTTCCGCGGCGAGGCGCCGGAGCCGCGCGCGGGGCTACGCTCCGGCCACATGCCGGGCGCGCGCAACGTGCCCTATGGCGGCGTGCTCGACGGCAACCGGCTCGCCTCCCGCGACAAGATCTCGGCGGCGTTTGCGGCCGGCGGCGTCGACGTCGATCGGCTGGTCATCACCTCGTGCGGATCCGGCGTGACCGCCGCGATCCTCACCTTCGCGCTTGCGGCGCTGGGCAAGGACGCCGGCGCCGTCTACGACGGCTCGTGGTCGGAATGGGGCGCGCGGCCGGATCTGCCGGTGGTCACCGGGCCGGCGTGACCGGCGCCGCGGGCGGCATCGATCCCGGCGTGATCCTCCGGTGGACGCGTTCTTCATCGTTCAAGTCTTGCTCGGCGCCGCCGCGGCCGGCTTTATCCAGGGGCTGTCAGGATTCGCCTTCGGATTGGTCGCCCTCAGTTTTTGGGCCTGGTCGATCGACCCGCGATTGGCGGGGCCGATGGTGGTGTTCGGATCATTGGTCGGGCAAATAGGCTCGCTGCCCGCGATCTGGCACCATTTCGATTGGCGGCGCGCCTTGCCGTTTATCATCGGCGGCGTAGCGGGGGTGCCGGTCGGAGTCTGGCTTCTCGCCATTGTGGACATCGACATATTCCGCACGACCGTCGGCGTCCTTCTGCTCGTCTATTGTTCGGCAATGTTGATGGTCGATAGTTTGCCCCCGATCACCCGCGGCGGACGCCTCGCCGATGGTGTTGCCGGTTGGATCGGCGGCGTCATGGGCGGATTGGGCGGCTTGAATGGGCCGGCGCCGACGCTTTGGTGCAGCTTGCGTGCCTGGGACAAGGATACCCAGCGCGTGATATTTCAGACCTTCAGCCTGACCATGCAATTCTTGACCTTGGCAGCCTACGCCGCCGGCAACATGCTCACGCCGACGGCATGGCGGACATTTGTCCTGATGATCCCGGCCGTCCTGCTTCCCGTCTGGGCGGGCGTGAGGATTTATCGACGTTTGAGCGGCTTCGCCTTCCGCCGCCTGATCCTGGTGCTGCTCCTCGGGTCGGGTTTGGCGCTGTGCACGCCGGCTGCGCTCCACCTGCTGCGCTGACGCTGCAGCTTTGCCATACACGCCGGGGGCCGGCGAAGCTTTCACGCCGGCGCGTCGGTGCGCTCGCCGCGCTCCATCTCCAGCGCATGCGCCTTGCGGCCGCCGCGGTCGATCGAGGCGGGCGCCGCGTCGCGGGCGATCTGATGGCCGGCGAGGTCGAGGCAGCGTTTGGCCAGATGCATGGCGCCGTCGGCGAGTTCCTTCGACTCGCGCACGATGTCGACGTTGCGCTCCATGTCCTCGGACGACCAGCCGCGCGAGTGGGCGATGTAGGGAAACTGTGGAAAGATGAACCCCAGCTCGGCAAAGAATCCGAGCATCTGCCCGGCGACCGCCTGGATGTTGTCCTGGCCGCCGACGACGATGAAACCCGCGACCTTGTTGCGGATGAGCACGGTGTTGCGGATGGTGATCGCGTTCTGCACGCAGTTGAGCCGCTCGGCCATCTTGAAATAGAGCGAGGACGCGCTGCCCCAGCGGATCGGCGTCGCCACGATGACCGCGTCGGCCCAGTGCACCAGCGCCTCGTAGACCCGGTCCATTTCATCCGCCGCGTCCATCTGGGTGATCGAGCACGGCCAGGTGCAGGCCTGCGCCGACTTCGAGTAATAGCCCTCGCAGGCGCGGAATTTGAGATCATTGAGGCGGATCAGCCGCGTCTCGGCGCCCAGCTCGCCGCCGGCGCGCAGCGCATGATCGAGCAAATGGTCGGAGCCGGAGAAGCGCGGATTGGCGGCGTCCATGGCGGCGGTGGCGATGCCGACAAGCCGCAGCGGCCCCGGCGCGCGTTCGACCTTGCGCGCCAGCGGATGCGCCTCGTGCGGCTTCCTGCTGCGCCGGGTGCCGGCGGCGATATCGACGAGGACGCGGCCGTTTTCCACCTTGACCGGGTAGGACGGCACCCGGTCCTCCTCGAAGCCGGGCTCGCCGAGGCCGCTCACGCGATGGAACTTCCAGTTATGCCAGGGGCAGACGATGTAGTCGCCGTCGAGACGCCCCTCGCCGAGCGGTCCGCCCACGTGGTTGCACGCGTTCGCCACCGCGCCGAATTGCCCGTCGCGAAACGAAATCGCCAGCGGCCGGCCGGCAGCGGTGACGCGCTTGAGCTGCGACTTCGCCAACGCGTCGGCGGCGCCGACGTCAACCCAATTCCGCTCGCCTGCCATGGCGCCCTCCCGCTCCGTTTGCCTCGGCGGCAGCATACATCCGCGGCCGGACGCCGCGAACCGGGGCGGCCTCAGCGCAATGCGTCGACCGCTGCGGCGACGGCGGCATCGAGAAACGCCTCGGCGGCGGCCTGACGATCTTTGGTTTGGAGGATGCGGCTTGCCGGCGCGATCGCCGCGGTAAAGCCCCGCACGTGCCAGTGCCCAAGCGCCGGCAAC
>DASPVJ010000552.1:0-10482 GCA_035622435.1 Xanthobacteraceae bacterium
GCGCGCCGCGCGGCTCGACGCCGTCAAGGCGGACATCGCGGCCAATCTCGGTTCCGCGCGGCTGTCGCTCAAGGCGGTCGCCCGGCGCCAGGGCATCTCGGCGAGCTACGTGCGCAAGCTGTTCGCGAGCGAGGGCACCTCGTTCACCGACTTCGTGCTCGCCGAGCGCCTCGCGCGCGCCCATCGCGTGCTGCGCGATCCGGGCTGCGCCGGCCGGCCGGTCAGCGCGATCGCGTTCGCCGCCGGGTTCGGCGACCTCTCCTATTTCAACCGCAGCTTCCGCCGCCGCTTCGGCGACACGCCGTCGGGCATCCGCGCGACCGCGGCAATCTGAGCAAAAACGCGCGCCGCTCGAGAAGGCGCGTTGCCTAGCCTCAATGCAGGATCTGGCTCAGGAACAGCTTGGTGCGCTCGTGCTGCGGGTGGGCGAAGAATTCGGCGGGCGAGTTCGCCTCGACGATCTGGCCGGCGTCCATGAACACCACGCGGTTGGCGACCTGGCGGGCGAAGCCCATCTCGTGGGTCACGCACAGCATGGTCATGCCCTCCTGGGCGAGCCCGACCATGGTGTCAAGCACCTCCTTGACCATCTCCGGATCGAGCGCCGAGGTCGGCTCGTCGAACAGCATGATCTTCGGCCCCATGCACAGCGCCCGCGCGATCGCCACGCGCTGCTGCTGGCCGCCCGAGAGCTGGCCCGGGTATTTGTTCGCCTGATCGGGGATCTTGACGCGCGTGAGGTAGTGCATCGCGACCTCTTCGGCGTCCTTCTTGGGCATCTTACGCACCCAGATCGGCGCCAGCGTCAGGTTGTCGAGCACCGTGAGATGCGGGAACAGGTTGAAGTGCTGGAACACCATCCCGACCTCGCGGCGGATCTCGTCGATCTTCTTGAGGTCCTCGGTCAGCTCGATGCCGTCGACCACGATGCGGCCCTGCTGATGCTCCTCCAGCCGGTTGATGCAGCGGATCATGGTCGACTTGCCGGAGCCCGACGGCCCGCAGATGACGATGCGCTCGCCGCGCTTGACCGTGAGGTTGATGTCGCGCAGCACGTGGAACTCGCCGTACCACTTGTGCATGCCGGCGATCTCGACGGCGACGTCGTTGCCGGTGGTGCGCATGCGCGGCACCGGGCCGCTGGTTCCGGTGGGTTGCGTCGCAGCGTCGCTCATTAGGTTGCCTCCTCAGCGCCGGTCGCCCCGGGCGAGCCGCGCCTCGGTGTACCTGGCATAGCGCGACATGCCGTAGCAGAACACGAAATAGAACACCGCCGCGACCGCGTAGCCGGTGGCGCTCGTCACCGGCGTCGCCCATTTCGGATCGATGCGGGCGGATTCGATGGTGCGCAAGAGGTCGAACATGCCGACGATCGACACCAAGGTCGTGTCCTTGAACAGGCCGATGTAGGTGTTGACGATGTTGGGGATGGTGATCTTGAGCGCCTGCGGCAGGACGACGAGGCGCATCATCTGGCGGTAGTTGAGGCCGACCGCCATCGCGCCCTCGAACTGGCCCTTGGGGATCGCCTGCAGGCCGGCGCGCACCACCTCGGCCATGTAGGCGGAGGCGAACATGGCGATGCCGACGAGCGCGCGCAACAGCTTGTCCGGCGACCAGGCGTCGGGGACGAACAGCGGCAGCATCACGCTCGCCATGAACAGCACGGTGATCAGCGGCACGCCGCGCACGAACTCGATGTAGATCACCGAGAACAGCTTCACCGCCGGCATGCGCGAGCGGCGCCCGAGCGCGAGCAGGATGCCGACCGGCAGCGAGACGACGATGCCGACGGTCGCGACCACGATGGTCACCAGCGCGCCGCCCCACAGCGCGGTGTCGACCGGCGCGAGGCCGACGAGCGCCCAGCCCTTGAGCAGAACGACGGAGACGATCGGCAGCACGACGAAGAAATAGAGCGCGCCGAGGTCGCGGCGCGGGGCGCCGAGCCACAGCAGCCAGCCGATGCCGAGCGCCAGCATGGCGAAGAACACGTCGACCCGCCAGCGTTCCGGGATCGGATAGGAGCCGTAGATGAAATAGGGCAGCCGCTCGCGCACGAACGCCCAGCAGGCGCCCGCTTCGGGCCGCGCTTCGGAGGCAAGGCAGGCCTCGCGGTCGGCTCCGCTCCAGGTCGCGTCGATCACCAGGAACTTCACCAGCGGCGGAACGACCCAGACGATCAGCAGGATGAAGACGACGGTGAGCGCGATGTTGAGCGGGCCGGCGAGCAGGTTGGCGCGCACCCAGCCGAGCGCGCCGGTCATGGCGGCCGGCGGCGGCAGCGCGTCCATCGGCGCGGTGCGCACGAAGGCGGGCGGCTTCACGTCGGTTGCGGTCATGGCGCTCGCCTCACCGTTCCACCAACGCGATGCGGCTGTTGTACCAGTTCATCACGAGCGAGGTGAACAGGCTGATCGACAGGTACACCGCCATGGTGACGGCGACCACCTCGACCGCCTGACCGGTCTGGTTGAGCACCGTGCCGGTGAACACCTGCACCAAGTCGGGATAGCCGACGAACACCGCGAGCGAGGAATTTTTGGTGAGGTTGAGATACTGGTTGGTGAGCGGCGGAACGATCACCCGCATCGCCTGCGGGATGACCACGAGCCGCAAGGTCGGGCCCGGCCGCAACCCGAGCGAATGGGCGGCCTCGGTCTGGCCGTGCGCGACCGCGAGGATGCCGGCGCGCACCACCTCGGCGATGAACGCGCCGGTGTAGAGGACGAGGCCGAACAGCAGAGCGACGAGTTCGGGGAGAACCTCGAGCCCGCCGCCGATGTTGAAGCGGCCTTTCTCCGGGTAGGACAGGGTGACCGGCGAACCGGCGAGGAAATAGACGATGAGCGGCAGGCCGACCACGAGGCCGAGCGCGACCCACATGACCGGCGCCTGCTGGCCGGTCGCGTCCTGGCGCCGGCGCGCCCAGATGCTAAACGCGATCGCCCCGACGACGCCGACGAGAAAAGCCGCGAACACCGCGCCGATGCCCGGCTCGAACAGCGGCCGCGGCAGGAACAGGCCGCGATTGTTGAGGAATGTCCCGCCCGGCAGCACCAGGCTGTCGCGCAGTTCCGGCAGCGCCTTGAGCACCGCGTTGTACCAGAACAAGAGCTGCAGCAATAGCGGCACGTTGCGGATCAATTCGACGTAGCCGCCGGCGATGTGCGACAGCAGCCAGTTTTTCGACAGCCGGGCGATCCCGATCAAAAACCCGACGACGGTGGCGAGCACGATGCCGATGCCGGCCACCAACAGCGTGTTGAGCAGGCCAACCCAGAACGCGCGGCCGTAGGTCGACGTGCTGGAATAGTCGATCAGCGTCTGGCTGATGTCGAAGCCGGAGGTGAAATTCCAGAACTCGAACCCGGAAGCGATGTGGGCGCGGCGCAGGTTCTCGATCGCATTGTTGACCGCGCCCCACGCCAGGAACGCGATCACGCCGCACAACAGCGCCTGGTAGGCGACGGTCCTGACCCGCGGATTGTAGAGCAGCGAGACCCTGGGCCGTTCGCTCGCCGGAACCGCGGTCATCGCTCTCTCCTTGGCACGCGCAGCGGCCGGCGCGGGCGCTCACCGGATCGGGGGCGCGTATTGAATACCGCCCTTGGTCCACAGGGCGTTGAGCCCGCGCGCGATCTTGAGCGGCGAGCCCTGCCCGACGTTGCGCTCGAACACCTCGCCGTAGTTGCCGACGTGCTTGATGATGCGCACCGCCCAGTCCTTGGTCAGGCCGAGCTGTTCGCCGTAGTTGCCCTCGGTGCCGACGAACTTCTTCACGTCGGGCTTGTCGGAGCCGAGCGCCTCGGCGATGTTCTTCTGAGTCAGGCCCTCCTCCTCGGCGATGATCATGGCGAAGAACACCCATTTGACGACGTCGAACCATTGATCGTCGCCGTGGCGCACCGCCGGGCCGAGCGGCTCCTTCGAGATGATCTCGGGCAGCACCACGTGGTCGTTGGGATTGGCCAGCCGCAGGCGTTCCGCGTAGAGGCCGGAGGCGTCGGTGGTGTAGGCGTCGCAGCGGGTGGCGTCATAGGCTTTGACCGCCTCGTCGGAGGTCGCGAAGGTGACGGTCTTGAGCTTCATCTTGTTGGCGCGGAAATAGTCGGCGAGGTTGAGCTCGGTCGTGGTGCCCTGCTGGACGCACACCGCCGCGTCGCTGAGCTCCAGCGCCGAATTGACCTTGAGCGCCTTGCGCACCATGAAGCCCTGGCCGTCGTAGTAGTTGACGCCGGTGAAGTTGAGGCCGAGCGAAGTGTCGCGCGAGCTGGTCCAGGTGGTGTTGCGCACCAGGACGTCGACCTCGCCGGATTGCAGCGCGGTGAAGCGGTCCTTGGCGGTCAACGGCACGAATTTCACCTTGGCGGGATCGTCGAAAATCGCCGCCGCAATGGCGCGGCACACGTCGACGTCGAGACCGGTCCAGTTCCCCTGGGCGTCGGGCAGGCCGAATCCGGCGAGGCCCGGGTTGGAGCCGCAATTGAGCGCCCCGCGGGTCTTCACCGTGGTGAGGGTCTGGGCGTCGGCGGCGGAAGCCGCAACACCGAGCGCCACGGCGCAGAGAATCGTGGTGAGTACGCGTTTCATGACACAAGCTGCTCCGATCTGTCGCTCTTAAGAGGTGTTATGTGCGATGTTGGGCGGCCGCTGGTCCTGCCCGCCGGTCGTGCCGAGGCGCCGCCTCGGGCTCAACTCCCCTGCTCCCAGCGCGGGCATCTCAGTCCGATCGCAGGGTGAGGTCAAGGGGTTGACGGCGACGGCCCCAGCGGGGGCGATCGGTGCCGCTGCTCGCGCAGCACGAACACGACGTTGCGCACGTAGATGAACAGGCCGAGGCCCTGGCCGGCGATGAACACCGGGTCCTTGCGATAGAGCGAGTAGACGAACAGGAGGAACCCGCCGGCGATCGAGAACCACCAGAAGGCCGCCGGGATGATGCTGCGGCCGGCGCGTTCCGAGGCGATCCATTGCACCAGGAAGCGCGCCGAGAACAGCGCCTGGGCGAGGAAGCCGAGCGCGGCCCATCCGTCGAACCGCAGGACGAATACGTCGTAGAGATAATCGCCCAGCTGTTGGATGATATCAGTGAGCATTCGGGGTCACCTCCGAAGTCCGCGGCACGCGCCGGCGCCGCCGGATCAGCCACCACACGCCGGCGAGGTCGAGGATGCCGACCCACAGGCGGTCCCACAGTCCGTAGTTGGAGCGGCCGTGGCGGCGCGGCCGATCGATCACGTCGACGAGGCCGACTTCGTAGCCGTCGCGCTTGACGAGCGCCGGCAGGAAGCGATGCAGGCCGTCGAAATAGGGCAGTGCCAGGAAGGTATCCCGGCGGAAGGCCTTGAGGCCGCAGCCGGTGTCGCGCGTGCCATCGCGCAGGATCGCCCGGCGCACCGCGTTGGCGATGCGCGACTGCAGCCGCTTGAAGCCGGAGGCGCGGCGGCCGACGCGCTGGCCGGCGATCAGGCCGACGCGCGCTCCGCCCGCTTCGAGCGCGCGCACCAGCGCCGGGATGAACGACGGGTCGTTCTGGCCGTCGCCGTCGAGGGTGACGACGAGCGGCGCCCGCGCCGCCCATACGCCGGTGCGCACCGCCGCCGATTGGCCGCACGCGCTTGCATGGACGATCTGGCGCAGCCACGGCCGCCCGGCCGTCAGGCGCTCGATCGCCGCCGCGGTGTCGTCGGTCGAGCCGTCGTTGACGAACAGGAGCTCGAAGCTCCACCGTCCGTCCATGGCGGCGGCAATCTCTTGCGCGAGCGGGCCGACGTTGTCGGCCTCGTTCCTGACCGGCACGACCACCGACACGGCGGGCGCCGCGCGCTGCCTATCGCTGTCCGCGGGCATGGCGCGTTTTAGTAAGGCAACAGCCGGGCGGCAACCGACGTGAGCCGCCGCCACGAAGGCCCCGGCAGGGCGCGCACCGTGCCGTCCCGCTCCGCCGCAAACCCGAGCCGGCGCGCCGCGAAATAATCGCGGATGATAATTGCGGCGAAGGCGCCGACGCAGGCGCCGGCGATCACGTCGCTCGGGTAATGGGCGGCGATGATCACGCGGCTGAGCGCGATGACGACGGCGTAGAGCCACAACAGCGGCCGCGCCCGCGGCCACACCGCTCCGAGCGCGACGGCGGCGGCGAACGCCGTGGTGGCGTGACCGGACGGCATGCTGGCGTAGTCGGGCCGCCACGAGAACGGCACATAGGCGAACGGCCCCAGCGCGGAGGGCCGCACGCGGCCGATCAGCCGCTTGACGAAGGTGACGACGAGACCCGGAACGGCAATCGCCGCGAAGATGAACTCGAGCCGGACGACGAGCGAAATGACGGTCAAGCGGACGAAGCGGCCGGGCGCAGCCGCTGCGGCGGCGGCGAGCGCGACGATGAGAAACCCGATCGGCCACAGGAACCATCCGGAGCGGCCGTAGTCGGTGATTTCGTTGAAAAGGTCGATCAGCCAGAGCGGCAGATGCTTGACCTGGGCGAACGCCCAGGCGTCGAGGAAAACCATCGCGCCGCCGATCGCCAGCGCGGCGGCGAGGACCGCGGTGACGAGCAAACGCGCGGGCAGCATCGGCGCGCTTCCCGCCGGACGTCGCGGCCGGCGCGCCGGCAGCGCCAGCAACGCCGCGACGTCGGCCGCGCCGCGCCGTGCCGTCACGGCGGGCGGCGGCATCTCATGTTTGACGCCCGTCGCGGTCACGGTTTCGGCTCCGAGCGGTAGACCGCGATGGCGATCGCATGGCCGCCGGCGTTGAAGTTGATGCCGTCGACGCGCGGCCCCGCCGCATAGCGCAGCCCGATCGCCTCCGCGCGCTGGGCGAAGCTGCGCTCCTGGCGCGCCTCGACCATGGCGAAGCGGCAACCGCCCTCGCCGAGGAAGTCGGCGGCTCCCGGCCCGTCGGTGAGCAAGGTCGCGGTGCCGAACAGGAACACCAGGCTCGGCTCGTGATAGCCGGCCGCCGCGAAGCGCGGATGCTCGCAGCGCGGAGCGACCGTCTCTGCCAGCATCGCGCTCGGAAACAACGGATGCAGCAACGGCAGGGCGGCGCCGAAAACGGCGATCGAGACCAATTGCGCCGCGACGGCGGCGCGCACGAACGATCGCTCCGCCCCGTCCTCCTCGAACAGCCGCCAGGCGAAGAAGCCGAAGATCATCGCGCCGGCGGCGAACGGCCAAGCGAGGAACCCGAGCTGCCGCCGCAACGCCATGACGGCAATGACGGCGCCGACCGACAGGATCGCCGCGATGAGCGGCCAATGCACGGTGATCCGCACCACCCAGCGCCGGCGCGACAGCGCCTGCTGCTCGATCGCCCAGGCGACCAGGATGGCGATCGCCGGATAGAGCGGCAGCACGTAGTGGGGCAGCTTGGTGGGCACCAGTTCGAACGCGATCCAGGCCGGCACCAGCCATGCCAGCAGGAAGCGGATCGGCGCCTCGCGCCGGCGGCGCCATATCGCGGGCGCGGCCAGCGCCGCCAGCGGAGCGGCCGGCCAGAAGGTGAGCCAGAACAGCGCAAGATAGGTCAGCGGCGGCGCGCCATGCGTCTCCTGTCCGCCGGTGAGCTTGCTCACGAGGTCGCCGCCCACCGAGTCGACGAAGAATGCGTCGCCGCTGCGGCCGACGATGGCGACGAACCAGGGCAACACCAGCAGCAGCGACCAGAGCACGCCCGCCGCCGGCCGCAGCCGCAGGAGCCAGCGGGCCGAACGGTCGAGCAGCGATAGCGCGACGGCGGGGAGCGCGACGATCATCAGAATCACCGGCCCCTTGAGGAGCACGCCGCCGGCGATGGCGGTCCAGAACACCGCCGGCATCAGCCAGCCCGGAGCGCGCGGCGCGTCCTTGTCGAGATATGCGCGCGCCAGCACGCCCATGGCGGCGAGGCTCTCTGCCAGCTGCATGGCGTCGGTCTTGGCAAGGCGCGCTTCGACGCCGAGCAGAATCGATGCGGCGAGCATCAGGGCGGCGACGCAGGCGGTCCGCCGGGAGACGAAGGCGAGCGCGATCCAATAGGTCAGCAGCACCGCGGCGAGCGCGCCGACGAGCGAGGGGATGCGGTAGAGCCAGATCGTGGTGCGCGCCTGCGGCACGCCCAGCGCCTCCCCGGCGCGCACCGCGGCCGCCTGCAGCCAATAGATGCCGGGCGGCTTCTTGTAGCGGACCTCGTCCTGGAAGCGGATGTCGACGTAATCGCCGCTCTCGATCATCTGCTTGGTCGCCTGGGCGAAGCGCGCCTCGTCGCGATCGATCGGCGGAATGTTGAAAAACCCCGGCAGAAAACAGACGAGCGACATGACGAGGAGAAACGCGGCGACGCGCGCGTGCGACGCGCTGGCCGCATCGAGAAGCCGCGCGCCGAAGTCGCGCAGGCCCGGCCGCAGTCCATCGGCACTGATGGCGGTCATGTCGCTCCGGTCGAAAACGGGGCGGACAATAGAGAAAGAGCGAGGCAGGGGGAAGCAGCGCTCGCCGCCAGCGGGACGACCCTCTTCAAGTCGTCAGCCCCCTCTATCTTATTGTTGGAGCATGATCTTTTCCGAAAACCGGTGCCCACTTTTCGGGATCATGCTCTACTGCAGGCGCACCATGACGCTGTCGGCGGCGCCGCGGGCGTCCATCACGGTCAGGCGCACGAAGCCCGGCCCGTCCGCCTGCCAGAACAGCGTGCGGCCGCTCGCCGGAGCAAGCGGCGCGCCGTTGACCATGACGGTGAGCGGGGCGACGCCGCCGGAGACTTTCAGCGGCAGCGGATCGGGCTTGGCGCCGGCGCCGGCAAGCTCGAGCCGCGCGCCGTCGGGCGGGAACATGATGCGCAGCGGCGGCTCGGCGCTTGCGCTCGGCAGGCCGCCGGGCCGGAAGCGCTGGAGCGGCGGCGGCAGCTTGGCGTTGGCGGCGACGAGCACGCCTTTGGGCGGGCGCGGCAACGGCGCGACCGAGCGGTCGATGCGGGCGAAGGCGTCGAACAAAATCGGCGCGGCGGCGAGGCGCCCGACGAGGCCCGGCACCGGCGTGCCGTCGGGCCGGCCGACCCATACGCCGATGGTGCGCCTGCCGTCGAAGCCGAGCGCCCAGGCGTCGCGATAGCCGTAGCTGGTGCCGGTCTTGTAAGCGATGCGGCCGCCGACCGCGTTCTCGGGGGGCGGCGTGCCGATGAGGACGTTGCCGACGTACCAGGCCGCCGCCGGATCGACGAGCCGCCGCGGCACGGGCGCCGCGGCTTCGTCCATCCGCTCGGTCAGGGGCATCACGGTGCCGGCGCGGGCAAGCCCGGCGTAGAGCATGGTGAGGTCGGCAAGCTTGACGCCGACGCCGCCGAGCGCGACCGCGAGCCCCGGCGCTTCGCCTTTGGGCAGGGTCAATGGCGCGCCGGCGGCGGCGAGGCGCGCGGTGAACCGGCTCGCGTGCACCGCATCGAGCAACTGGACCGCCGGAACGTTGAGCGAGAGCTGCAGCGCGCGGCGCGCGGTCACGGTGCCCTGATAGGTGAGGTCGAAGTTCTCCGGCGCGTAGCTGCCGTAGCGCACCGGGCGGTCCTCGATCAGGGTTTCCGGATGAACGATGCCGTCCTCGAAGGCGAGCCCGTAGACGAAGGGCTTGAGCGCCGAGCCGGGCGAGCGCGGCGCCTGGGTCATGTCGACTTGGCCGGCGCGCCGCGCGTCGAAGTAGTCGGCAGAGCCGACGCGGGCGAGAATCTCGCCGCTCGCGTTGTCGACCGCGACGATCGCGACCGAGAGATCCGGCCCCAGCGCGCGGGCGCGCTCGCGCGCCAAATCCTCCAGCGTTTTCTGCAGCGGCGCCTCGATGGTGAGGCGGTGCAGTTTTCGCGCCGGCGCCGCGGCGACCGCCTGATCGGCCGCGTGGGGAGCAAGCGACGGCATGGCCTTGCGGGCGTGCGCCACCGGCTCGGCTTGCGCCTGGGCGACCTCGTCGCGGCCGACGATGCCGGCGGCGGCGATGCGCGCGATCACCCGGTCGCGGGCGCGGCGCGCAACGTCCGGCGCCCGATCCGGGCGGCGTGCCTCGGGCGATTGCGGCAATGCGACCAGCAGCGCCGTCTCGCCGAGGGTGAGCCGGCGCGGCTCCTTGCCGAAATAGGCGAGCGAGGCCGCGCGCACGCCTTCGAGATTGCCGCCGAAGGGCGCGAGCGTCAGATAGATCGAGAGGATCTCGTCCTTCGAATAGCGCTCCTCGAGCTGTATGGCGCGCACCATCTGGATGAGCTTGGCGCCGAGCCCGCGCGGCCGCGGTTCGAGAAGCCGTGCGGCCTGCATGGTGAGCGTCGAGCCGCCGGAGATGATGTGGCCCGCATGCGCGAACTGAAGTGCGGCGCGAACCATCGCTGCGGGATCGACGCCCCAATGCGAATCGAAACGTTTGTCCTCGTAGGCTTTGAGGAGCGCCAGATACCGCGGATTGACGTCGCCGACTCGGGTCTTGAGGCGCCAATAGCCGTCTTTCGACAGAAACGGCC
>DASPVJ010000553.1:0-2876 GCA_035622435.1 Xanthobacteraceae bacterium
CGAGGATCGCCTCGCGCGAGCCGCGCTTCTGTTCGAACTCGGAAATGTCGGCGCCGGAGATGAAGGCCTTGCCGCCGACGCCGGCGAGCACCACCGCGCGGATGGCGTCGTCGGCGTTGAACGCGTCGAGGATTTCCGGCACCGCCTTCCACATGTCGACCGAGACGGCGTTGTGCCGCGCCGGATTGTTGAACAGCATCCAGCCGACCGCGCCGTCCTTGCGGGCGATCATCCGTTCGGTACTGGTTTGCATCGCGCGCCTCCGTTTATACGACCTTGTGTTTGCGCAAGTCGGCGATCGCCGCGGCGTCGAAGCCGAGTTCGCCCAGGACCTCGTCGGTGTGCTCGCCCTTCTCCGGCGTCGGATAGCGCACGCCGCTCGGCGTGCGCGAGAGTTCCACCGCCTGGGCGACCACTTCGATGTCGCCCAGCCGGGGATGATGCACGGGCGCGGCCATGTGCAAATGGCGCACCTGCGGGTCGGCGAACACCTCGTCCATCTTGTAGATCGGCCCGCACGGCACGCCGGCCTTGTTGAGGATGTCGATCCACTCGCGGCTCGACTTCGAGCGGGTGATCTCGGCGATCGCCTTGTTCATGCCGGCGCGGTTCTTCGAGCGCAGCTTGTCGGTCGCGTAGTCGGGATGATCGATCAGCTGCGGCGCGCCGATCGCTTCGCAGAAGCGCCGGTAGATGTGCGTGCCGGCGGCGGCGATGTTGATGTGGCCGTCGCTGGTCGGGAACACGCCGGTCGGGATGCTGGTCGGGTGATCGTTGCCGGCCTGGCCGGGAACCTCGTGGGCGATGAGCCAGCGCGCCGCCTGGAAGTCGAGCAACTGGATCTGCGCCTGCAAGAGCGACGAGCGCACCCATTGGCCCTCGCCCGAGACCTCGCGCTCGAGCAGCGCGACGAGAATGCCGGTGGCGGCGAAAATGCCGGCGCCGAGATCGGCCACCGGGATGCCGACCCGCACCGGCCCCTGGCCGGGCAGCCCCGTGATCGACATGAGCCCGCCCATGCCCTGGGCGATCTGATCGAAGCCCGGCCGGTCGCGGTACGGCCCGTCCTGGCCGAAGCCGGAAATGCTGGCGTAGACCAGCCGCTTGTTGATCGGCCTGAGACTCTCGTAGTCGACGCCGAGGCGGAACTTCACGTCGGGCCGGAAGTTCTCGACCACCACGTCGGCGCTCTTCACCAGCTGGCGGAAGATGTCGACGCCGCGCGGGTTCTTGAGGTCGAGGGTCAGGCTGCGCTTGTTGCGGTGCAGGTTCTGGAAGTCCGGCCCGTCGCGCGGGCCGCCCATGCCGCCGTCGTCCTCCGGCATCTCGATCTTGATCACGTCGGCGCCCCAGTCGGCCAATTGCCGCACGCAGGTCGGCCCCGCGCGCACGCGGGTGAGATCGAGCACCTTGAAGCGGGCGAGCGCCTGGCTCGCGGGCGGACGGGACATCGCGGGCTCCGTGGAACGGCGTTGCGCCGGCGGGGGCAACAGATTTACACATAGTGCGCAGCGCGGGCAAAGGCCGCGCAGCGACCGTGTCCGCGAGGGACCAAGCGATGAAATTCGGCGTATTCGATCACGTGGACCGGGGAACGGCGCAACTGGCGGAGCATTACGAGAACCGGCTCAAGCTCATCGAGACCTACGACCGCTGCGGCTTTTACGCCTATCACGTGGCCGAGCACCACATGACGCCGCTCGGCATGGCGGCGAGCCCGAGCGTGTTCCTCGCCGCCGCCGCCCAGCGCACGCGCCGGCTGCGCTTCGGCGCGCTGGTCTATCCGCTGCCGATGTACCACCCGCTGCGGATCGTCGAGGAAATCTGCATGCTCGACCACCTGAGCGGCGGCCGGCTCGAAGTCGGCGTCGGCCGCGGGGTGTCGCCGCACGAGATCGCCTACTACGCCCTCGATCCCGGGCAGACCCAGGCCATGTACTTCGAAGGGTTCGCGCTGCTGATCAAGGCGTTGACCAGCCGCACGCTCACCTTCGAGGGCAAGTTCTATAATTTCCGCGACGTGCCGATGGAGATCGAGCCGCTGCAGCGGCCGCATCCGCCCCTGTGGTACGGCGTCTCCGATCCGGTGGCGGTGCCGTGGGCGGCGGAGAACCGCATCAACATCGTGTGCAACGGGCCGGTCGCCATGGTGCGCGGCGTGGTCGAGAAATATCGCGCCGACTGGCGCGCCGCCGGCCGCAACCTCGCCGAGCTTCCGCTCGTCGGGATGAACCGCCACGTCGTCATCGCCGACAGCGCGGAGGAGGCGCTGGCGAGCGCGCGGCGCGCCTACAAACGCTGGTACGCGAGCTTCATTCTGTTGTGGAACCGGCACGGCACCAAGCCGTTCCGCGCCGCCTATCCGGACAATTTCGACGACGCCGCGCGCATGGGCTTCGGCGTCGCCGGCACGCCGACGCAAGTGCGCGACGTGCTCGCCGCCCAGGTGGCGGAAGCGGGCATCAACTATTTCCTCTGCCGCGCCGCCTTCGGCGACCTGTCGCTCGCCGAATCGCTGCGCTCGGTCGAGCTGTTCGCCCGCGAGGTGATGCCGGCGCTCGCCGCGGTGAGACAGGCGGCGGAGTAGCGCCTTCCTCTCCCTCTCCCCGCAACGGGGTCCCCGCGACGCGAGCGTCGCGGGGTGCCCCTCGGGGAGAGGGTCGGGGTGAGGGGGCGTTTCAGCAGGCGCAGCACGTCGAAGGGCCCCCTCGCCCGGCGCCTTCGGCGCCGACCTCTCCCCGCAAGCGGGGAGAGGTGGCGACCGCCCCGCGCGCGTGCGATAAACTCGCCGCCGCCGGGATGCTTCGCCAGGGGACCTGCATGACCGCGCTTCTTGCCCGCATGGCCGGCCGGCTTTCGCTTGCCCTCGTCCTGAG
>DASPVJ010000554.1:0-14942 GCA_035622435.1 Xanthobacteraceae bacterium
TACGACAGGCCGTTGCCGACCGCGCCGAATTCACGGATCGTCGTGTAGCGCTCCGCCGGCCGGCCGCGCATCTGGGCGTTGAAGTAGGCCTGATGGCCGCTGCCGCCGACGATGTCCCAGTCCTTTGGAACGACCGCGTCGATGGCCCGGATCGCCTCGCGCGGATCCAGCACCCCCGGCGCGATGTCGAATGGCATCGAGTCCGCCGGCTCGGTCGCGATGCGATGCGCGAGGTCTTTCGAGCGGATAGTCGCCGCCGACGGCTTGCCGGCGCCCAACTTCTTGTCGAGGCCGGCAAGGATCGCCTCGACGCCGACGAGCGCATCCGATCTGAGATAGATGTCCGCGGCCTTCTGCCCATCGCGCAAGCCGCGTGGGGCATCGTCCAACTGGATCTTGAGGGCCTTTCCCCAATAGTGCCCGCCGCCGACGTAGTAGGACAGGCTCGTGCCGACCGCGAGCACGAGGTCCGCGGTTTCGTACATCTCCCTGCCCAGCGACGTGAAGTAGCTGCCGGTGGTGCCGAGCCCGAACGGATGGTCATGGAAAAGGCCGCGCGCGGGCAGCGTGTTGGAGAGCAAGGCGCCGCAGCGGTCGGCGAGCTTGATCACCGCATCGCGCGCGCCGGACGACAGAACGCCACGGCCGCCGAGGATGATCGGCCGCTTTGCCGCCGCCAGCCGCTCGGCGACCTCGACCACGACCTCGGGATCGGGCCGCATGCGCCCGACCTCGGGCTGGTACATCGCCGAGGTCTCGTAGGGCTGGTTGGTCATGTATTCGACCTTCTGCAGGTCGTAGGGAAAGCCCAAGACCACCGGGCACCGCTCGTATTTGGCGATGTGAAAGGCCTCGCGCACGTAGTCCATCATGCGCGGCACGCTGTGCGCAGCGATGTAATGCGCCCCGGTCGCCCTCACCAAAGGCGCCTGGTCGATCGCCTGGTTGTAGAACTTGGCGTTGATCGGAGATTCGCCCGCGAACACCACCATCGGCAGGCGGGCGCGAACCGCGGCCGGCAGCGCCGTCATCAATTGGGTCACGCCGGGGCCGCACGTGACCGAGGCAACGGCGAGTTTGCCGGTTGCTGCGTTATAGGCGGTCGCCGCCGCTACGGTAACGTGCTCGTGCCTGACGTGGACGGTATGCACGCCCGGCAGTTTGGCAAAGGCGGTGGACCAGTGCATGTTGCCGTCGCCCATCAGGACGAACTGCGTGTCTATTCCCTCCGCGAGGAACGCGTCGGCGAGAGCTTCGTAGAGCTTGGGCATGGGTGCGGCACCGCTTGGATCATGGCGTGGTGCGATACGCAAGCATGCCCGGCGATGCCCAGTCAATTGCGTGAGAAGGTGCTCAGTCGCGTATGGATGTGACCTGCCGGTTGGCAAGCCTCTCGCCCGATTTCGGGTCATGGGTGGGCAAGTAGACGGTCGGATGGCCCGCGCACAACCGGCGAATCCGCGCGAGCGTCGCCTTGGCCACCGACTCGTCGGGGCTGATGCCATCGACGGTGCCGCTCACCATCGTCGCCTCGAGATAGGAGGCGTCGCCCGCCAGCACGATCAACGTATCGCCGTCATTTACTATCACCGATAGATGGCTCGGCGTATGGCCGGGAGTTCGGACCGCTATGACGTCTCCCGCGGCGCTCAATCGCGCGCTGTGCGTAAACGGACCGTAAGCCGACGGCTGCCAATCCATCGGCTCGGGGTCGAACCACGTTGGCCATCGGCTCGGCAGATAGCCGAGCAGCGAGCCGCGAACGCCGGACGCGCGCGACAACTCGCCGCCGCTTGCGAAGATTCGGCTGTGCCGAAAGTGCGCCAGTCCGCCATCGTGGTCGATGTGCATGTGCGTCAGCACGACGAGCTTGACATCGCGGGCGTCGATGCCGAGTCCGCGCAATTGCGCGCCTACCTCCTGTTCCGGTTCAATGTCGAATCGAACGGCAAGCCGAAAGTAGGGATGCCAACGTGGCAGCGATTTCAGGTGCGCGGCCTCCCCGGTATCGACGACGATGACGCCTTCAGGATGCTCGATGGCCCAGGCGTAGGTTGGCGACCAATCCGCCCATTCGCCGGAAAGGAACGGCTGCGCCCGCCGCCACAGGCCGTGCCCACGCGCCTCGATCTGGGCCTGCTTGATCTGCACCCGGCCGGTTTGGATTGCGTGGATTTTCATGGGTCGTTCGCATTGCCAATCGGCGCGGCGCTCGTCGCCTTGCCGCCGATTGCCCCGCGCCGGGTGCTCGAAAGCGCCGGCGGATTGCTATTTTCGCCGATCGAATTACTCAATATCGCCGACTACGACGCCGTGCTCAAGCTCAGCCGGCGGGGGGCGAGGCCGCTCTACGGCCAAACCGCCCCGCCCACCACCGACAAGGACCGACGCGCCATGGAGACGATCGTCACCTACGAAACCGACGAGAAGGTCAGCATCGTCGCCCTCAATCGCCCGGCGAAGCTGAACGCCATCAGCAAGGAGATGAAGATCCAGCTGTCGCAGGCGCTGCGCCGGGCCGACGAGGATGCGGCGACGTGCGTCGTCGTCCTGCGCGCGGAGGGGCGCAGCTTCTGCGTCGGCTACGACATCGCCGGCGGCGATCCGGCCAAGGAAGCGTGGCGGCACGACGCGCTCAAATGGCACGAGAGCCTGCGCGACGACGTGGCTTTGGAGATGCTTCCCTGGGACATGAAGAAGCCGGTGATCGCGTCGGTCCAGGGGCACGCGCTCGGCGGCGGCTGCGAGCTCGCCATGCTGTGCGACATCACCATCGCCGCCGCGGACGCCACCTTCGGCGAGCCCGAGGTGCGCTTCTCCAATGTCGGCCCGGCGATCGTCATGCCCTGGCTCATCGGCCTCAAGAAGGCGCGCGAGCTCATCTACATGGGCGACAGCATCGACGCCGAGGAAGCGCTGCGGCTCGGCATGATCAACAGGATCGTGCCGACCGAGGAGCTGCGCGCCGCGACGCTCAAATTCGCCAAGCGCATGACCTTGATCTCGCCCGAGGCGCTGTACGGGGCCAAACTGGCGATCAATCGCGGCGCCGAAGCGGGCGGGCTGCGCAACGCGATCAATGCCGGGCTCGACGTCCTGGCGCCGCTCTATGCCGCGAAGAGCGAATACGGCATGAAGTTCGCCGAGATCAGGAAGAAGGATGGGCTCGGCGCCGCACTCAAGTGGCGCGCCGCGCAATTCAGGGAGTAGGAGCGCGATGATCCGCACGGGTGCCCAATATCGCGACGGGCTGCGCGACGGCCGCGAGGTCTGGATCGACGGCGAGAGGATCAAGGACGTAACCGTCCATCCCGCCTTGCGGCCGATCATCGACGTCCGCGCGCGCATGTACGACATGCAGCACGAAGCGGCGCACGCCGCCCGGCTGACTTACGTCGAAGACAACAAGCGGCATTCGATCTTCAACCGCCTGCCGCGGCGAGCGCAGGATTGGCACGACAAACGGGCGGCGTGCGACGCGGTCATGAACGACATCAAGGGGGTCGTCACCCGCGTCGGCGACGAGACGGTCGGCGAAATGTGGTCGCTCTACGACGGCCGCGACGTGCTCGACGAAATCGATCCGCGTTTCGGCGACAACATCGCCCGGCACGTTCAGGCGGTGATCGAAACCGACGTGTTCCACGTCTCCGCCAACACCGATCCCAAAGGGGACCGTTCGCGCCCGCCGCAGGAGCAGGACCCGGACGTGCTGGTGCACGTGGTCAAGGAGACCGACGCCGGCATCCTCGTGCGCGGCGCCAAATACGAGACCGCCGCCGGCTACGCCGATCAGGCCTTCCTCAAGCCGACGGTCGGCGCCTGGACGAGCGAGCAATTGTCCGACTACGCCGTCGGCGGCATCGTGCGCATGGGCGCGCCCGGCGTGAAGCACATCGCGCGGTCCGGCTTCGCCGGCCGCGCCGCCGCGGCGGACTATCCGCTCGCCAACCGTTTCGACGAAGTCGACTTCCTGGTGGTGCTGGACGACGTGCTGATCCCCTGGGAGGACGTGTTCTTCTATCGATACACCAAGGCGGCGCAATATATCCGCGGCACGCTGCACCGCTACTCGGCGTTTCCCTATACGCTGCGCATCCTCTACTTCGCCGACATGATGATCGGCGCCGCGTTGTGGAACGCCCGGCAGACCGGCCTCGACAAGCTGCAGGCGGTGCGCGAGAAGCTCGCCGACCTCGTGTGCTACCGCGAAGGCATCAACGCGCATCTGATCGCCTCGATCGCCGCGGCGCAGACGAGCCCGGGCGGGCTCATGATGCCGCACCAGTCGATTCTCTATGCCGGACGGGTGTTCGCCTGCTCGAACTTGCCGCAGATGATGCACATCGCGCGCGAATTATGCGGCGGCCAGATTTGCGTGACGCCGAACGAAGCGGCGTTCCGCGCCGCCGGATCCGGCCCCTGGCTGGAAAAGTTCTACCGCCTGAACGCCGAGTGGCAGGCCGAGGATCGCCGCAAACTCCTCGCCTTCGCTCGCGACCTGCTCAATTCCGATCATGCCGGCCACCGGCTCACCTTCGTGCAGTTCGCCCAGGCGCCGCATTTCAACCACCTGGCGGCCGTCTACGGCGCCTTCGATTTTGCCGGCCCGCTCGACTTCGTGCGCAAGGCCGCCGACCTCAGCGACAGGGTGACGGGCGCAAGCGACGGCACATAGCCGCCCATGCCGCCGTCGCCGGCTTTCAAACCGCAAGCGACGCATCGACAAATGAAAAGGAGGCTGGCGTGGAGCACGGTTACGATCGCGGCCGTCTTGATCTGCCCTTCACGGGCATCTGCACCTTCGCCAAGCGCCCGATTTGCACGGACTGGGACAACATCGGCGCCGACGTTGCGATCCTCGGCATCCCTTACGATATGGGGACGCAGTATCGATCGGGCGCGCGGTTCGGCCCGCGTGCCATTCGCGAAGCATCCACCCTTTTCTCGTTTGGCCACTCGGGCGCCTACGATCACGAGGACGGCGTCGTCTATCTTCCGCCCGACAAGGTCGCGATCGTCGATATCGGCGATTCCGACGTCATCCACACCGACACCGCAACCAGTCATGGCAACGCCGAATTCGCGGTGCGCAAGATCCTCAACAGCGGCGCTTTGCCGGTCATCCTGGGCGGCGATCATGCGGTGAATATTCCCTGCGTGCGGGCGTTCCGACGGCATGGGCCGATCCACATCGTCCAGATCGACGCCCATTTGGATTTCGTCGACGTGCGCCATGGGGTCCGCGAGGGGCATGGCAATCCGATGCGCCGCGCCGCGGAGCAGGATCATGTGACCGGGCTTACGCAGATCGGCATTCGCAACGTATCGTCCACCGCACGCGAGGGCTATGACGAGGCCATCGCCCGCAACTCGACGATCATTTCCGTGCGCCAGGCGAGACGGATGGGCGCGGCCGGGGTTGTGGCGCGGATTCCGGCAGGCAAGCGCTATTACGTCACGATCGACATCGACGGCTTCGATCCGTCGATCGCGCCCGGCACCGGCACGCCCAGCCATGGCGGATTCCTCTATTACGAGGTCATGGAGATGCTGCAGGGGCTGGCCGCGCGGGGCGACATCGTCGGAATCGACCTTGTCGAAGTCTCGCCGCCCTACGACGCATCGGGCATAACCGGCTTTCTCGCCGCCCAAGTCCTGCTGAATTTTCTCGGCTACATCTTCGAGGAACGACATCGGCGCAAGGCGGCCGAAGGAACGGGCGCGCGGCGCGAGAACGGGTCCGGCGCGCAACCGTGAGAACGCGGCTTCGCGCTCAGAGATCTTTTGCGTAACGGATGCCGTCGTAGATGGCCGCGTGGATGTTCCGGCTGGCCACGGCGTCGCCGATCCGGAACAGGCGGAACGCTCCTTGCGGATTGCGCCGCACGTCCTGGGGGCGGCCGTCGAGGAGGGCCTGGTAGTCCACCTCGCCTCGGTTCACGGACAGCGGCTTGAGCTCCGCATAGAGATCGGCAAGCGGCAGCGTCCCGTGCTCGACGATCACCTGGTCGATCTGCCGCTCGCTGCGCCGGTCGCTGTAATCGCTGCCGATCGTCGCCACCAGCCGGTTGCGGTCGCGACGGACGCCGATGACGCGGCTGTTGATGGTGATACGCACGCCGCGCTCGGCGAAGACCCTGGCGTAGGCCGCGTGGTTGAGCCCGCCGATTTCGGGGGCGAAGAACCGCTCCGGCGTCACGATCTCGAGCGCCGATCCGCTCGCGGCGATCAGCTCGCCGGCCGACATGCCGGTATAGCTGCCGTTGTCGTCGTAGAGCAGCACGTTCTCGGCCGGTTTGACCTGGCCCGACATGATGTCCCAGGTCGAAACCAAGAGCTCGTTGCCCTGCTCCAGGATGGCGGTGTTGGGAACGCCTCCGGTCGCCACGAACACCACATCGGGTTGTTCGGCCATGACATCGGCGGCTCCGGCGTAGTGAGAGAAGCGCAAGCTCACGTCGTGATGCGCGAGCTCTCGCATGCGCCAGTCGACGATGCCGATGAGCTCGCGTCGCCGCGGCAGGCGCGCCGCGAGCAGGACCTGCCCGCCGGGCGCATCCGCGGCCTCGAATAGCGTGACTTCGTGTCCGCGCTCGGCGGCGACCCGCGCCGCTTCGAGCCCCGCCGGACCGGCGCCGACGACGACCACCTTGCGCCGCGGTCCCGCCGAGCGGGCGATGACGTGCGGGATCGTCGCCTCGCGGCCGGTGGCGGCGTTGTGGATGCAGAGCGCGTCGCGACCCTCGTAGATGCGGTCGAGGCAATAGGTCGCCCCCACACAAGGGCGGATGCGATCCTCGCGGCCGTCGCCGACCTTGCGGGCGATATGGGGGTCGGCGATGTGCGGCCGCGTCATCCCCACCATATCGAGCTTGCCGTTTGCGATCGCGTGCCGCGCGGTTGCCACGTCGGCGATGCGCGCCGCGTGGAAGACCGGGAATCGCGTCGCCGCCCGAATCTCGCCGGCGAAGTCGAGATGGGGCGCCGAGGGCATGCCGATGATCGGGATGACCTTGGTCAGCGCCGCATCGGTGTCCATGTGGCCTCTGATGATGTTGAGAAAGTCGACTTGGCCCGAGGCAACGAGCTTGCGCGCGATCTGCAGCCCCTCCTCCTTCGAGAGGCCCTGCGCCCAGTCCTCGTCGGCGACCATGCGGACGCCGACAATGAAGTCCGGCCCCACCGCCCGGCGCACCGCGGCGAGCACGCGGAAGACGAAGCGCAGACGATTGTCGAGGCTGCCGCCATACTCGTCCCGGCGCCTGTTGGTGGCAGGCGACCAAAACTGGTCGGCGAGGTGGCCGTAGGCCTCGATCTCGACGCCGTCGAGGCCGGCCGCCTGCATGCGCTCAGCCGCCGCGGCGTAGTCGGCGACGATCCGCTCGATGTCCCAGTCCTCCGCCTCCTTCGGGAATGCCCGGTGGGCAGGCTCGCGGACCGGGGAAGGGGCGAGCACGGGAAGCCAATCGCCGTTGCTCCAGCCGCCGGTGCGCCGGCCGAGATGAGTGATCTGGATCATCACGGCGGCGCCGTGCGCGTGACACTCGTCGCTGAGGCGACGCATCCACGGCACGATCTCATCCTTGTAGGCAAGCAGGTTGCCGAAGGCCGGAGGCGAGTCCGCCGACACCACCGCCGAGCCCGCCGTCATCGTCAGCGCGATCCCGCCCTTGGCCTTCTCCACGTGGTAAAGCCGATAGCGATCCTTCGGCATGCCGTCCTCGGAGTAAAACGGCTCATGGGCGGTGCTCATCAGGCGATTGCGCATGACGAGGTGTTTCAGGCGATAGGGTTGAAGCAGCGGGTCCTTGGCCGGGTCCATTCGTCGTCCTCGGATCATCGTGCCGGACGCATGGCGTTTGTGCATCCGTCGCGGAGCCACCTGCCGGTCGTCGGCGTGCCGGGAAGGACGCGGACCGACTGTGCCATTGAAATCATCAGTCAAGCTGGTAGAACATAACCTGAGGCGCCCTTAAGGCGCACCCGATCGCAAAACAATACGCCAACCGTCGAACCGGATGGGAGAAACCCGATGAAACGCGTGAATGCTTTCGCCTTTATGCTCATGGCGTTGCCGCTGGCCGGTCTCTCCGTGGAGGCCAGCGCCGCCGACTGTTCCAAGGGCAAGATCAAGATCTACACCAGCTGGCCGTTGCAGGGCGCCATGCTCCCGGAGGGAACCGGGATGAAGAACGGCGTCACCCTCGCCATGGACCAGAACAAATCCGCGGCCGCCGGCTTCTGCCTCGAGGTGGTGAACTTGGATGATGCTTCGCCGCAAACCGGCAAGTGGGACGGAGCGGTCGAAGCGGAGAATGCCAACAAGGCCGTGGCCGACCCCGATGCCATGGTCTACATCGGAACCTACAATTCGGGCGCCGCGAAGGTGTCGATGGCCATCACCCAGCGCGCTCACATGGCCCAGGTCACGCCTGCCAACACCTATCCCGGATTGACCAAGAAGATCGGCGCCGCGCCGGGCGAGCCCGAGATCTACCGTCCGCTCGGTATCGTAAGCTACTTCCGCGTACCGCCGGCGGACGATATCCAAGGCTCGGTCGCGGCGCGGTGGGCCAAGAAGCTTGGCTACAAGAAGGTCTACATCCTCAATGACCAGGAACTCTACGGCAAAGGCATCGCCGACGTGTTCGAGGCCGAGGCAAAGAACATCGGCCTCGAGGTGCTGGGGAACGAGGGGATCGACTACAAGCAGCCGGACCAGAAGCCGGTGCTGACCAAAATCCGGGCGACCGGAGCCGACCTGGTCTACATGGGGGCGGTGGTCGAGACCGGGGCGCAGACCATCATTCGGCAGATGAAGGATCTCGGGATGGTGGCGCCCAAGGTCCGTTTCATGGGCCCCGACGGTCTTTACGAGGAAGAATTGCTCAAGGCGGCTACCTGCGACGCCGCGATGGGCGTCGGCATGAACGTCACCTTCGCCAGCCTGCCGTTCGAACAGATGGTCGGCAAAGGCGGGGAAATCTACAAGCTCTACAAAGAGCGCTACAAGATCGAGCCGACGTCATATGCCCTTTACTCCTGGGAAGCCGCCCAGGTGACCATCGAAGCGATCGCGCGCGCGGGCGTGAAGGACCGGGAGAAAATCCGCGCCGCCATCGCCGCCACCAAGGATTTTGACGGGCTCAACGGCAAGTGGAGCTTCGATGCAAACGGCGACACGACGATCAACGTCATGTCCGGCTTCAAGGTGGTCAAGGCGGAAGGACCGGTCGGCTGCAAGTTCGAATTCGTCGAGGTTCTGAAATAGCGAGCCGCGCCGGGCGGCTCTCAGGCGCGTCTGACAACGAAGTGGAATTGGGTCATGAATTGAACCCGGCCGGCGCGCCGCGCGGCGTCCCGGCCGGGTGGCGGCGAGATGCACCCGCGCATCCGTTCGTTCCGATCCTCGGCTGCTCGCGCCGCCGAAATCCGGCAGACACGCAATGAACCGCCCGCTCGCCGGCAAAAATCCCGCCAATCGCCCGCTTTTGGGGTTCCCGCGACATGCACTGGTTCGAGCTCTTCATCCAGCAGACCATTAACGGCCTCACCCGCGGGTCGATTTTTGCGCTGATCGCGCTCGGGTACACGATGGTCTACGGGATCATCGAGCTGATCAACTTCGCGCACGGCGACGTCTTCATGCTGGGCCTCATGGTCTCGCTCACCCTTCTCATCGACCTGGGCCTCGCCCGGACGCTGCAGGGATGGGAGCTGGCGATCTTTCTCCCGCTCATCCTCGTCGGCACCATGCTGGCAACCGGCTTGATCAACGTGGCGGTGGATCGCATCGCCTATCGGCCGCTGCGGCGCGCTCCCCGGCTGGCCCCGCTGATCTCCGCGATCGGCGTCTCTTTCATGCTGGAGAACCTGACCCTGGTGTGGAAAGGGCCCTATGTCCTCTCCTATCCCGACGTGCTCCCGAGCATCGACATCGTCCAGGATGTTTTGCACCTGGACAGCCTGGTCTACTTCACCACCAAGGATCTGCTGGTCATCGGGATCACTATTCCCCTGATCATCTGCCTTCACCTGTTCGTGACCAGGACCTACTGGGGCATGGCGATGCGCGCCGCCGCCCAGGATCGAGAGACCGCCGAGGCGATGGGGATCGACGTAGAGCGGGTCATCATGCTGACTTTCTTCATCGGCGGCGCGCTCGCCGGCGCTGCCGGCGTGATCCAGGGCCTCTACTACAACATCGGCCAGTGGTGGATGGGCTACCAGGCGGGACTGCGGGCGTTCACCGCCGCCGTTCTCGGCGGGATCGGCAACATGCCGGGCGCGGCGCTCGGAGGATTGCTGATCGGCGTGCTCTCGGCCTGGAGCGACCAGCTCATCTCCGCGCGATGGACCAACGCCATCGTCTTCTCCATCCTGGTCCTGGTTCTGGTGTTCCGCCCCCACGGACTTCTGGGGGAACGGGTCCCGGAGAAGCATTAGCGACATGTCCGTGACGGCGCTCAGGCGGCCTTTGCCTCGACAACCGCGCCCAGTCGTCGCGATTGCGCTCGTTGCCGCCGCCCTGCTCGTCTATCCCTTTGCCGACCAGGCGTTGGGCCTCGGTACGCTCTACGCGGTCAGCGACGCGATGATCTATGTTCTCCTCGCGCTCGGCCTCAACATCGTAGTCGGTTACGCCGGCCTGCTGGACCTCGGCTATGCGGCGTTCTTTGCGATCGGCGCCTACACCATGGGAATATTCAATTCCCCGCTCCTGGGGTTCGAGTGGGGCTTCTGGAACGTGATCTGGCTGAGTGCCGTCGTCTCCGCGGCTTTTGGCGTCATGATCGGCGCCCCTACGCTGCGCGTCCGCGGAGACTACCTCGCGATCATCACCCTCGCCTTCGGCGAGATCATTCCGGTGGCCATTCGCAACCTCGGGGACATCACGATCCAGATCGGGAGCTGGCGGCCGGTCTATCGGCTCAATCTCACGGGGGGCGAGAACGGCATCAATCCGATCGCGCAACCGTATCTGCCGGGAGTGCCGTTCGAGACCAGCGTGATCCCCTGGTACTTCCTCATCCTGATCATCGGAGGAGCGTCCGTTTGGGCGATGAACCGCCTGCGCGACTCGCGCCTGGGCAGGGCCTGGATGGCGATCCGCGAGGACGAGACCGCCGCCGCGTGCATGGGCGTCGACCCGATAAAGTCCAAGCTCTTGGCCTTTGCGCTGGGGGCGACCTTTTCCGGCTTTGCCGGCTCCGTCTACGCCGCCAAGCTCCAGGTCATTACGCCCGGCGCCTTCGAGTTCAACGTTTCGATCATGCTGCTCTGCATGGTGATCCTCGGCGGGATGGGGTCGATCCCGGGCGTGATCGCGGGCGGGATCGTGATCACCCTGTTCGACCGGATCTTTCTCGCCCAGCTCACCCAGTGGACCCGTGGCCTCGGCAGCGCGCTCGGGATCAATGCATTGGCGAGCGTGGACTTCACGCTCTGGCGGTGGTTCTTCTTCGGGCTCGGGCTCGTCGTCATGATGATCCTGAAACCGGGCGGCCTCATCGAGGCGGGGCGTCGGCGCCGTGTCACCCGCGAACCCGCGGAAGACGACGCACTGCCGCCGCCGCGCCACCCGGAGCCGCGCCGGGACCTCGGCGTGGTATCCTGGCTTCGCGAAGGAACGGCCTGCCCCGAGCCGGGCGCGGAGCGGACGAGCAAGCGCGTCATCCTCGAGGCACGGGCGATCGTGAAGCGCTTCGACGGCCTCACCGCGCTTTCCGATGTCGACTTGGCGATCGAGGAATTCACCATCGCCGGGCTGATCGGTCCGAACGGGGCGGGAAAGACCACTCTCTTCAATATCGTCACCGGTCTCGTCCAACCGAGTTCCGGCGAACTCTTGTTCGACGGACGAAGCATCGGCGGGCTGCGCCCCAATCGCGTCACCGAACGAGGAATCTCGCGGACGTTTCAATCGATCCGCCTGTTTCCGGGCATGAGTGCGCTCGAGAACATCCTGGTGGGACAACACTGCCGTCTGCACGGCACCGTGCCGGCGGCGGTCGTCCGGCCGCCCTGGATTCGCAAGGAGGAGCGTGCGGCTCGGGAGCGCGCCCTCGAGCTTTTGTCGTTCGTGGGGCTCGCAGGCAAGGCGGAGACCCTGGCAAAGAACTTTCCCTACGGCGACCAACGGCGCCTGGAGATCGCGCGGGCGCTTGCGACCCGCCCCCGGCTTCTGCTGCTCGACGAGCCGGCTGCCGGGATGAACCCAAGCGAGACCGACGAGCTGACGGAGTTTCTCGGGCGGCTGCCGCGCGAGCTGGGCCTGACCATCCTCCTCATCGAGCACCACATGGAAGTCGTCATGGGGCTCTCCGACCACGTCACGGTGCTCGACCACGGGGTCAAGATCGCCGAGGGCCCGCCGGCGCAGGTGCAGCGCGATCCCAAGGTCATCGAAGCGTACCTCGGCAAGGGCTTCGAAGCGGATCTCGCCGGTGCTTGAGGTCTTGGACATCCACGCCGGCTACGGCAACGTCCGGGCCCTCAAGGGGATCTCGCTCAACGTGGATGAAGGAGAGATCGTCACGCTGATCGGTTCCAACGGGGCGGGCAAGACGACGACGCTCAAGACGATCATCGGCGCGCTCAGGCCGCACCAGGGCGAGATCCGCTTTAACGGCAGGCGCATCAGCGGTCTGTCGACCAACAAAGTGGTGCGCATGGGGATCGCCCATTCCCCCGAGGGCCGGCGCATCTTTGCCCGCATGACCGTGCTCGAAAATCTGGAACTGGGCGCCTTCGTGCGCGAGGACAGGCAGAACGTCGCTGCCGACATGGAGCGCGTATTCGCGCTTTTCCCCCGCCTGAAAGAAAGGCAGCGGCAAAAGGGCGGCACCCTCTCCGGGGGCGAGCAGCAGATGCTGGCGATGGGACGTGCGCTCATGGCTCGCCCCAAGCTGCTCCTTCTCGACGAGCCGTCCATGGGCCTTTCGCCGATCATGGTCGCGACCATCTTCGAGACGATCAGCAACATCCGCGAGCAGGGGACGACGATCCTGCTGGTCGAGCAGAACGCCCGCATGGCGCTTCGCGTCGCCGACCGCGGCTACGTGATCCAGGCGGGACGCATCGCCCTGCACGATCCGGCCGACCGCCTGTTGCGCAGCGACTTGGTGCGCAAATCATATTTGGGCGAGAAGTTCGCGTAGTCGGCGATCGCGATAGACCGCACGCTAGAATCTTTACGTAGTCGCATTTTCTGCGGAAAACCGGTACCCACTTTTCCGGAAAATGCTTTAAGGAAATCGCACGTGAAGCTCATCGTTCTCGGCGGCGGCACCATCGGGGTCACCACGGCATGGTACCTCGCAAAGGACGGCCATGAGGTCGCGGTCGTCGAGCGGCATCCGGCCGCCGCCGGCGAGGCGAGCTTTGCCAATGCGGGTCTCATTGCCCCCGGCCACGCGCTGACATGGGCGAGCCCGCGGGCGCCGAAGATCCTGCTCAAATCTCTGTTCCAGGGCGGGCAGGCGTTGCGCCTGAAACCGAGCGCCGATCCGCGGATGTGGATCTGGTGCCTCAAGTTCCTGCGGAACTGCACCGCGGAGCGCGCGGTCGTCAACACGCTCCGCAAGCTCAAGCTCTGCGTCTACTCGCAACGGGCGCTGCGCGCGCTGGTGGCCGAGACCGGTATCGACTACGACGGCATCCGCAAGGGGCTTCTGTATGTCTATCGCGATGCAGCTTCGCTCGAGCGCGGCGTCGAGACCATGAAGATCCTGCGCGAGCACGGGCAGCGCATGGATATCGTCGATGCCGACGGCGTCGGCCGCATCGAGCCGGCGTTCCAGGCGAGCCGCGACAGGATCGCGGGCGGGCTCTACTGCCCCGACGACGAGAGCGGCGATGGCCGCAAGTTCACGCTGGCGCTGGCCGAGCGGTGCAAGGCCGACCTCGGCGTCGACTTCCGCTTCGCGACCACGGTCACCGGTTTCGATACGTCCGGCGACCGGATCGATCGGGTGGTCACCGACCGGGGGACGATGGCGGCCGACGGCTTCATGCTTGCGCTCGGCAGCCACTCGCCGATCCTCGGGCGCAAGCTCGGGCTCAGGATTCCCGTCTACCCCGTCAAGGGATATTCGGCGACGCTGCCGATCGAAGGCCGCAACGGCGCCCCCGACGTGGGCGGCGTCGACGAAAACAATCTCGTCGCCTGGTGCCGCATGGGCGACCGGCTCCGGCTCACCGCCACGGCCGAGTTCTCGGGCTATGACACCTCCCATCGGCCGGCCGACTTCGGCCCGATGCTGAAGGTCGCCCGCGACCTGTTCCCGCAGGGCGCCAATTACGACAAGCCGTCGCACTGGGCCTGCCTGCGGCCGATGACGCCGGAAGGCACGCCGATCTTCGGCCGCGGCCGGCATCGCAATCTGTGGATCAACACCGGGCACGGGCACATGGGCTGGACGATGGCGTGCGGCGCGGCACGGATTGCCGCCGATCTCGTCGCCGGACGCACGCCGGAGACCGACACCGCGGGCATGATCTATGGCCACGCATGAAGCGGCAGGGAGCGGACGCAATGCCGAACGCCCTTGAACGACGCGAACAGGCGAGGGCCGGCCTCGTCATCGATCGAAAGAATCTGCCGTTCACCCTCGACCAGGGGATCGCGCATCGCGCGGCCATCGGCCTCATCGTGCTCGCGACCGACCACACGATCGAGCACGAATGGCGCCTCATGCTCGGCAACCTCGACGGCGTCGCCTTCTACGCGAGCCGCCTGATGAACTCCGCCTCCATCACCCCCGAGACGCTGCGCGAGATGGAGAGCGAGATCGCCTATGCGACGCGACTGATCCGCCCCGGCGAACGCATCGACGCGATGGCCTTCGCCTGCACCTCCGGCGCCATGGTGATCGGCGACGCGACCGTTGCCGCGCGCATTCGCGAGCACCGCCCGGGCTGCCCCTGCACGACGCCGA
>DASPVJ010000555.1:0-3001 GCA_035622435.1 Xanthobacteraceae bacterium
CTTCAAGACGACGGCCGATATCGGCGTCATCGGACTTGAGCGGGTCGGCAACAGCAACATCAACGCCGTGCTCCTTGGCCAGAACCTCGCCTTTGTGACGCCGGGAGCAGCGAGCGCGGTCGGCCTGGTCGTCGGCGGCGGCGTGCAGTACCGGCCGATGCCGAACGTGACGCTCTATGTCTCCGGCGAGGGCACGGTGATGAGCGACAACAGCGTGACCGGCGCACTCACCGGCGGCGCCCGGGTTGCTTTCTGAAAATATCCGGCGCCGTCGCAGCCGCGCCGCGCGAATCTATTGGGCAGCGCGGATGACCAGAATGCCGTGGTCATCGGCGCTGAGATGCTGGCGCGGAAACACCACCGTGGTCGAGCCGAACTCCTCGACGATCGCCGGTCCGTCGAGCTGCGCGTCGGCGCCGAGCGCGGCGCGCTCGTAGACCGGCGTGTCCTGGAATTTGCCGTCGAAATAGACCGCCCGGCGGCGGTCCTGCGGCGGCGCGCCAGCGGCGCGTTTGAGCGCGGGAATGCGCGGGCGCTCGATGGTGCCGAAGCCGGAGACGCAGAAATTCACGACCTCGACCTGCTGCCGGCCGGCGTAATTGTAGCCGAAGGTTTTCAGATGCGCGGCATGGAACGCCGCCGCGAGATCGGCGATGAAGCCGGCGTCGATGGCGCCGGCGCGGGCCGGGACCCGCACCTCCATCGACTGGCCGACATAGCGGACGTCAGCTTCGCGCGCGAGCACGATCCTTGGCCGGGCGATACCGTTTTGCTCCAGCGTCTCGACGGCGTCGCGCTCGAGCGCCGCGTAGTTCGCGGCCACGGCGGCAAGGTCGATGGCGTCCTCGTGCATTACCTTGGTGACGATGTGGTCGGTGCGCCAATCGACCGCCAGCAGCCCGAAGGCGGAAAGGTTGCCGGGGTTGGGCGGCACGATGCAGGTCCTCATCCCCATCAGCGTCATCACCGCCGGCGATTGCGCCGGCCCCGAGCCGCCGAACGAGAGGAGCGCAAAACCGCCCGGGTCGATGCCGCGCTGGATCGTCATCTGCCGGATGGCGTTGGCCTGATCCCAGTTGGCGATCTCGATGATGCCCTCAGCGAGCTGCTCGGCGCTCATAGCGCCGGGGAGCCGCGCCGCCAGCGCTTCGAGCCCCTGCCGCGCGCGTGAAACATTGAGCGGGATGCCGCCGCCGATCAGCGCCGGCGGAATGCGGCCGAGCACGAGATTGGCGTCGGTGATGGTCGGCTCGTTGCCGCCGTTCGGGTAGCACATCGGCCCCGGCTCGGCGCCGGCGCTGCGCGGGCCGACTTTCAGCTTGCCTTCGCGCGTGATCCAGGCGATCGAGCCGCCGCCGGTGCCGATGGTCTTCACGTCGAGCATCGGGATGCGCACCGGAAAGCGGCCGACGCGGCCGCCATTGGTGATCTTGGGCTTCGCGCCTTCGATCAGGCAGAGGTCGGTCGAGGTGCCGCCGGCATCGAGCGTCACCAGGTCGGGAAAGCCGGCGATTTCGGCGATCACCGCGCTGCCGAGCGCGCCGGCGGCCGGGCCGGAGAGCGCGGTGGTAATCGGCTTGCGCATCACCTGGTCGGGGCTGGCGACGCCGCCCGAGGACTGCATCACCAGGAACGGCTTTTGCGCGAGCTTGGCGCCGAGCTCCTCGCGGATGCGGTCGAGGTAGCGGCTCATATGCGGCTTGATGAATGCGTCGACCAAGGTCGTCACCGCGCGCTCATATTCGCGGTATTCCGGCAGCACCTCGCAGGAAAGCGAGAGCGTGCAGCCGGGATGGTCCTGCGCCACGATCGCGGCGACCCGGCGCTCATGCGCGGGGTTGGCGTAGGCGTGGATCAGGCAGACGCCGATCGCGGTAATGCCGGCGTCGCGGAAATAGCGCGCGGCGTCGCGTATGCTGGCCTCGTCGAGCGGCCGCAGCTCGGCGCCGCGAAAATCGAGCCGGCCGCCGACCTCGCGCACGTGGCGCAGCGGCACGATCCGCTCCGGCTTCACCCAGAAATAGGAATTGCCGTAACCCTCGGGCACCGCCTGGCGCGCGATCTCGAGGATATGGCGGAAGCCCTCGGTCACGATGAGCCCGAGGCCTTCGATCTCGCCCTGCAGCAGCGCGTTGGTAGCGACGGTGGTGCCGTGCGCGAGCACCGCGAGGTCGTCGACGCTCGCGTTCGATTGGGCGAGGATGGCGTTGACGCCGCGCACGAGCGCGATCGCCGGATTGGCCGGCGTCGAGGAGACCTTGGTGACGCGCATTTCGCCCGAGGCGTCATCGACGCAGACGATGTCGGTGAAGGTGCCGCCGGTGTCGATCCCGATCCGCAGCCTGGCCTTGTTGCCGCTCATGCCGTCACGCTCGCAACTCGTGGCGCGATCTATCGCGGGCACGGCGCGTCGCGCCTTTGCCCATCCTGTGCGCGTTGCTGGTCCTAGCGTGGAAGCTATCGGGCCGCAATTGACCGAAGCCGCTCTTTGGCTACTCTGCGCCACGACGCCGGCGCGTCCATGCGCTGCGAAAAGGGAGATACGCCGGTGACCAGCGCCCGCCCGCTGATCGAAATCCTGCCGAAGGAGATGACCGAGCTGCGGGTGCGGCCGCTCTTTATTCTCCTCCTCGAAGTGCAGCCGGCGATCAATGTCGGCAAGACGCCGGGCGTCGACCGGCGCGTCGGCGTCATCACCGGCGGCCGCTTCGAGGGCGAGCGGCTGCGCGGCACGCTCCTTCCCGGTGGCAGCGACTGGCAGGCGGTGCGCCACGGCGACGGCGCCTGGATGCTCAATGTGCGCATCGTGCTCAAGACCGATGACGGCGCCATCATCAGCATGCCCTATACCGGCATCCGTCACGGCCCCCAGGAGGTGCTCGACCGCATCGCCCGCGGCGAGACGGTCAAGGCGACCGACTATTATCTGCGCATCACCGGCTCGTTCGAGACCGCCGCGGAGAAATACGGCTTTCTCAACAGCATGCTCTGCGTCGGCGTC
>DASPVJ010000556.1:0-3965 GCA_035622435.1 Xanthobacteraceae bacterium
GCGCCGATGGCGAGGCGTTGCGCCGGGCTGGTGCGCGCGGCGATGGCGGCGCGGCCGGCGGCCGTGAAGGCGCCCGGGTAGTAGACGAGTTCCCCGCCCGGCAGCGGGCTCAACGCCGTGTCGACGTGATAGAAGCGCGGGTCGGCGAGTTCGAGCGCGACCACCTCGGCCGCGAACGCGTCTTCGAGCGCGCCCCGCGCGGCGAGGTCCGAGCGCCGGCCGTAGCCCATCCAGAACAGATTGCGCGATTGGTCCCACACGCAATCGCCGGCGCCTTCGAGCACCAGGCCGTCCGGCAAGGCCGTCACCGAGGCGATGAGGCCGCGCGCCTGCAGCGCGTGGAACGCCGCCGCGAAGTGCGGCTCTTCGCCTTTGCGCTCGGGATGGCGGAAGCGCGCCAGCAGCGCCTTGCCGTCGAGCACCACGGCCGCGTTGGCGGTGAAGACCAGATCCGGCTGGCCGGCGACCGGCGGCACGAGGTCGACCGTCGCGCCCAGTTCGATGAGCGTGCGGCGCAGCGCCACCCATTCCTGCCGCGCCGTTTTCGCCAGCGCCCGGCGGTGGCGCGACCAGTTGGCCGGATCCATCCACGGATTGATCGCGTAGCTGACCTCGTAATGGTCCGGCGCGCACATCAGGAAGCGGGGCGGAGCGGGGGCTTTGGTCATGCGGGCAACGAGCATGATTCGCGTTAACGGCCGCTACCATTGCGGCGGGTCGCGCACAGATATGTCGACGATGCGCGGCCGGAAGGGCGCGGATTCGGGGCCGGGAATCGGGCCGACCGAGGGGCATTTTTGCGGCGCCGGCACCTTGCCGTAAGATATTGATAAGTCTCGATAAAAAACTTCGATTTTGCGCCGCCAAGGGGTGGTTCGGCGGGCCTGAATCGGCTATCTAAGGCAAGGCCACTCGCGTAGCTGGATCAAGCCCCTTGTCCGACGCCGACGATACCCCGCCGGGGGGACCGACCCCCTCGGATGTCCGCCCCGTGTCGATCACGGAGGAGGTGAAGCGCTCGTACCTCGATTACGCCATGAGCGTGATCGTCGCGCGCGCGCTGCCCGACGTGCGCGACGGCCTCAAGCCGGTGCACCGGCGCATCCTCTACGCCATGCACGAGGCCGGGCTCACCCCCGACAAGAAGTACGTGAAGTCGGCGCGCATCGTCGGCGACGTGATGGGCAAGTATCACCCGCACGGCGACCAGGCGATCTACGACGCGCTGGTGCGCATGGCGCAGGATTTTTCCATGCGCCTGGTGCTGATCGACGGCCAGGGCAATTTCGGCTCGGTCGACGACGATCCGCCGGCGGCCATGCGCTACACGGAATCCCGGCTGGCGCCGCCGGCGCTCGCCTTGCTCGAGGACATCGACAAGGACACGGTCGATTTCCAGCCCAACTACGACGGCAACGAGCGCGAGCCGGTGGTCCTGCCGGCGCGCTATCCCAACCTTCTGGTCAACGGCGCCGGCGGCATCGCCGTCGGCATGGCGACCAACATCCCGCCGCACAATCTCGGCGAGGTGGTCGACGCCTGCCTCGCCTTGATCCGCGATCCGGCGCTCTCGCTCGACGACCTGATGGCGATCGTGCCGGGGCCCGACTTCCCGACCGGCGGCGTCATCGTCGGCCGGGTCGGCATCCGCGGCGCCTACCAGCTCGGCCGCGGCTCGATCATCATGCGCGGCAAGGTCGCCTTCGAGACCCTGCGCAAGGAGCGCGAGGCGATCGTCGTCACCGAAATTCCCTACCAGGTGAACAAGGCCGCCATGGTGGAGAAGATCGGCGAACTGGTGCGCGAGAAGAAGATCGACGGCATCGCCGAGCTGCGCGACGAATCCGACCGCGACGGCTACCGGGTGGTGATCGAGCTCAAGCGCGACGCGATGGCGGACGTGGTGCTCAACCAGCTCTACCGCTTCACCCCGCTGCAATCGACCTTCGGCGCCAACATGGTGGCGCTCGACGGCGGCCGCCCGCAGGTCATGACCTTGAAGGACATGCTGCAGGCGTTCATCGCCTTCCGCGAAGAGGTGGTGTCGCGGCGCGCCAAGCACCTGCTCGGCAAGGCGCGCGACCGCGCCCACATTCTGGTCGGGCTCGCCATCGCGGTCGCCAACATCGACGAGGTGATCCGCATCATCCGCGCCGCGCCCGACCCGAACGCGGCGCGCGACGCCCTGATGGAGCGCGACTGGCCGGCCGCCACCGCGCGCGCCCTGTTCGACCTCATCGACGACCCGCGCCACCGGCTGAAGGCCGACGGCACCGCGCGGCTGTCGCTGGAGCAGGCCAAGGCGATCCTCGACCTGCGCCTGCAGCGCCTCACCGCGCTCGGCCGCGACGAGATCGCCGCCGAGATGGACAAGCTCGCCGAGGAGATCGCCGATTATCTCGAGATCCTGCGCTCGCGCGCGCGCATCCAGGCGATCGTCAGCGACGAGCTCGCGGAGGTGAAGCGCAAGTTCGCCACCCCGCGCCGCACCGTCATCCTCGACCAGGAAGGCGAGATGGAGGATGAGGACCTGATCCAGCGCGAGGACATGGTGGTGACCGTCTCGCACCACGGCTACGTCAAGCGCGTGCCGCTCTCCACCTACCGGAAACAGAAGCGCGGCGGCAGGGGGCGCGCCGGCATGCAGACGCGCGAGGAGGATTTCGTCGCCCGCCTGTTCGTCGCCTCGACCCACGCGCCGGTGCTGTTCTTCTCCTCGCACGGCCGGGTCTACAAGGAGAAGGTCTGGCGCATGCCGCTCGCCGCCCCGCAGGCGCGCGGCAAATCGCTGATCAACATCCTGCCGATCGACGAAGGCGAGCGCATCACCACCATCATGCCGCTGCCCGAGGACGAGGCGTCGTGGGGCCGGCTCGACGTGATGTTCGCCACCACCCGCGGCACCGTCCGCCGCAACAAGCTCTCCGACTTCGTCGACGTGCGGCCGTCCGGCATCATCGCCATGAAGCTCGATGCGGGCGACGCCATCGTCGACGTGCAGATTTGCACCGAAAACGACGACGTGCTGCTCACCAGCGCGCTCGGCCAGTGCATCCGCTTCCCGGTCGAGGACGTGCGCGTGTTCCAGGGGCGCACCTCGATCGGCGTGCGCGGCATCGCGCTTGCCGCGGGCGACAGCGTGATCTCGCTGTCGATCCTGCGGCACCTCGCGGCAAGCGCCGACGAGCGCGCCGCCTACTTGCGCCGCGCCAACGCGGTGCGCCGCGGCATCAACGGCGAAGGGGAGGAGGTCGCCGCCGACGCCGAGGAGGCGACCGGCGCGATCGAATTGGGCGAGCAGCGCTACGTGGAAATGTCGGCGGCCGAGCAGTTCGTGCTCACCGTGACCGAGCGCGGCTACGGCAAGCGCTCCTCCTCCTACGAGTACCGCACCACCGGCCGCGGCGGCAAAGGCATCGTCGCCATGGCGGTGACCGGCCGCAACGGCCGCGTCGTCGCCTCGTTCCCGGTCGAGGAGGCCGATCAGATCATGCTGGTGACCGACCGCGGGCAATTGATCCGCTGCCCGGTCGACGGCATCCGCATCGCCGGCCGCGGCACCCAGGGCGTGATCGTGTTCGACACCGCGGAAGGCGAGCGCGTGGTCTCGGTCGAACGCCTGAGCGAAGAGAACGGGGAGGAGTGATTCCCGCTCTCCCCGCACGCGGTGGCTCGCAGCATCCACGTACAAATTATAAGAAAGTATGTTTGTTTGAATGGCCGCCGAATTCGGGTCACGTTTTTGTGTACTCGAATCCGGCTGATAATTATCGACGGCACGTTTGTTCCTTGCTATTGTATGGCATGCGAGAGAAGCACATGACCACGAATGACCAAAGATCGCTATATACGAGAGAGAAGACAAAACTGCTGCACCGCACAGGAGTGCTTGTAAATATCAACGAAAATACAAGCGCTCGCCGACGGCGGGATACGCGGAGTGATCGCAAACCACTGATTTCAGA
>DASPVJ010000557.1:0-5872 GCA_035622435.1 Xanthobacteraceae bacterium
GAGCGTGCGCATCGGCGCGCTCACGCGCTATCGGAGCCTCGAGCGCGACGCCGCGACGGCGCGCGACCTGCCGCTCGTCCATGAGGCGCTGCCGCACATCGCCCACCCGCAGATCCGCAACCGCGGCACCATCGGCGGCAACCTCGCGCATGCCGATCCGGCCTCCGAGATGCCGGCGATCGTGCTGGCGCTCGCCGGCCGGCTGCGCGCGCAGTCGGTGCGCGGCGAGCGCTGGATCGGCGCGACCGAGTTTTTCAAAGGCGCGCTGTCGACCGCGCTGGAGCCGGACGAGATGTTGACCGAGGTCGAGCTGCCGGCGGCGCCGCCGCGCTCCGGCGCCTGCTTCATCGAGGTGGCGCGCCGGCGCGGCGACTTCGCCATCATCGGCGTCGCCTGCACGGTCGAGCTCGACGCCGCGGGAAGCTGCAGGGAGGCGCGCATTGGCCTGTGCAATGCCGGCGACGGCCCGGTTTTTGCCGAAAAGACGAGCGCGTCGCTTAAGGGCCGCAAGATCGGCGCCGCCGAGATCGACGAAGCCGCCGCACTTGTGCAGGGCGAGATCGATCCGGGCGGCAACGTCCACGCCAGCAAGGCCTATCAGCGTCATATCGCCGGCGTGCTCACCGCGCGGGCGCTCAAGACCGCGAATGAGCGGGCGCAGCGTGGCCACTGACGCCAACGGCGCGGAGACGCACGAGATCGCCGTCACGGTGAACGGCGAGCCGTACCGCCGCCGGGTCGAAGCGCGGCTGCTGCTCAGCGATTTCCTGCGCCACGATCTCGGGCTCGCCGGCACCCATGTCGGGTGCGAGCACGGCGTCTGCGGCGCCTGCACGATCATCTTCGACGGCGCCGCGGTTCGCTCCTGCCTGATGTTCGCGGCGCAGGCCGACGGCCACGTGATCCTCACCGTCGAAGGCCTCGCCGCCGACCGCGAGCATCTGCATCCGCTGCAGGAGGCGATGCGCGAATGCCACGGCCTGCAATGCGGCTATTGCACGCCCGGCATCCTGATGACCATGAAGGCGTTCCTCGACGAGACCCTGGCGCCGGACGAGGCGCAGATCCGCGAGGCGCTCTCCGGCAATCTCTGCCGCTGCACCGGCTATCAGCACATCGTCGAGGCGATGCAGCTCGCCGCGCAGCGGCTGCGGACGTGACCGCCATGGCGACGCGCAATTTCGGCGCCCAGATCCGACGCAACGAGGACAAGCGGCTCCTCACCGGCCAGGCTTTGTTCGTCGACGATGTCGAGCTTCCCGGGATGGTCCATGCCGCATTCCTGCGCAGCAACCTTGCCCACGCCGCGATCCGCTCGATCGATGTCTCGGCGGCGCGCGGGCGTGACGGCGTCGTCGCCGTCTATACCGCGGCGGACCTCGGCGCCTATTGGGCGCCAGGGCCGCTCCTGGTGCCGCCGCCGCCGATCGCCGGCATCGCCTTTAATCCGCGCACCCAGGTGCCGCTCGCCAAGGACAAGGTGCGCCATGTCGGCGAGCCGCTCGCGGTCGTGTTGGCGCAGAGCCGCTATCTCGCCGAGGACGCGCTCGCCGATATCGTCGTCGAACTCGATCCGCTTCCCGCCGTCGTCGATCTCGAAGCGGCGCTGACCGATGCCGCCGCGCGCGTGCACGACGACGTGCGCGGCAACGTCGCCGCCCATGTCCGGCAGACCCGCGGCAACTATGCCGCCGCCCGCGCGCGCGCCGACCACGTCATCGGCCGGCGCTTTAACTACGAGCATGGCGCCTCGTCGCCGATCGAGACCCGCGGCATCGTCGCCAATTGGGACGCGCGCGCCAATCACCTCACGGTCTGGGACACCACGCAGGCGCCGGTGTTTTTCCGCAACGGGCTTGCGGCGATGCTCGGCTTGAGCGAGCGGCAGGTGCGGGTGATCGCGCCGTTCGTCGGCGGCGGCTTTGGGCCGAAGATCATGCTGTTCTATCCCGAGGAAGTGGTGATCCCGTGGGCGGCGAAGAGACTCAATCGCCCGGTCAAATGGATCGAGGACCGGCTTGAGCATTTCTTCGCCACCACCCACGAGCGCGGCCAAACCCACGACGCCGAGATCGCGCTCACGCGCGACGGCCGGATCCTCGGCATCAAGGACACCTTCCTGCAGGATACCGGCGCCTACAATCCTTATGGGCTCACGGTACCGATCAACAGCCAGTGCACCTTGCTCGGGCCCTATGTAGTGCCGAGCTACGACAGCACCTTCACCGCAATCTTCACCACCAAGCCGATCGTCACGCCCTATCGCGGCGCCGGCCGCCAGCATGGCGTGTTCGTGATGGAGCGGCTCCTCGACATCGCCGCGCGCGAGCTCAAGCTCGATCGCGCCGAGATCAGGCGCCGCAACTTCATCCCGCCCGACGCCTTCCCCTACAACAACGAGATCATCTATCAGGATTTCGCGGCGCTCTCCTACGACAGCGGCAACTATGGGCCGGTGCTCGACAAGGCCCTCGACATGATCGGCTATCAAAGCTTTCTCAAAGAGGAGCAGCCGCGTCTGCGCGCGCAGGGCCGCCATGTGGGCATCGGCATTGCCTGCTACGTCGAGGGGACCGGCATCGGCCCTTATGAGGGTGCCAAGGTCCAGGTGCAGGCGAGCGGCAAGGTCAATCTCGCGACCGGCATCGGCACGCAAGGGCAGGGGCACTTCACCAGCTTCGCGCAGATCGTCGCCGACCAGCTCGGCGTTGCCGTCGCCGACGTCGATGTGGTGACCGGCGACACCGACCAATTCTACTGGGGCGCCGGCACCTTCGCGAGCCGTGGCGCCGTGGTCGCCGGCAACGCCGTCAACGAGGCGGCGAAAGCGGTGCGGCAGAAAATCCTCAAACTCGCCGCCGAGCATTTCGAATGCGCCGAGGAGGATCTGGAAATCGCCAACGGTCAGGTCGCGGTCGTCGGCGTTCCCGGCCAGGCGGTGAGCCTCGGCACGCTGGCGCTCAAGGCCAATCCGATGCGCGGGGCGGTGCGGCCCGGCACCGAGCCCGGCCTCGAATCGACGCAATATTTCGGCCCGCCGGGCGGCGCCACCGCAAGTGGCGCGCACGCCATGATCGTCGAGATCGATCCGCAGACTTTCACGCTCACCGTGCGCAAATACGTGGTGGTGCACGACTGCGGCACCGTGATCAATCCGCTGATCCTCGCCGGGCAGATCCACGGCGGCGTCGCGCAGGGGATCGGCAACGCCTTCTACGAGCAGCTCGTATTCGACGACGAGGGACAACTTCTCAACGCCTCGCTCGCCGATTATCTGCTTCCGACCGCGCTCGAAGTGCCGAACATGGAGATCGGCCACACCGTGACGCCATCGCCGCTCAATCCGCTCGGCATCAAGGGCGCGGGCGAGGCCGGCGCCATTCCGGTCGGGCCGCTGTTCGCGCAGGCGATCGAGGACGCGCTCGGCCTGCCGGAGCAGAACGTCGAGCTCAATGAAATTCCTTTGAGCCCCAATCGGCTGTTCGAGCTGACGACGAAGCCGCGATGATTCTCGTCACCGGCGCCGCGGGCAAGACCGGTCGCGCCGTGATCAAGGCGCTCGCCGCGACCGGCGCGCAGGTCCGCGCGCTGGTGCGCCGCCCCGGCGAGGCCGGCGCGCTCAAGGCGCTCGGCGCCGCCGCGGTCAGCATCGGCAGCTTCGAGGATCGCGGCGCGCTCGCGCTTGCCGCTGTCGGCGTGCAGGCGGTCTATCACATCAGCCCGAATGTCAGCGCCAACGAGATCGCCTATGCCCGCGCCGTCGCCGAGGCGGCGAAGGCGCAGAATGTCGAGCGCTTCGTCTATCACTCGGTGCTGCATCCGCAGATCGAGGCGATGCCGCATCATTGGGCGAAGCTGCGGGTCGAGGAGATGCTGTTCGGCTGCGGCTTCGAGCTGACCATCCTGCAGCCGACGGCCTATATGCAAAATATTCTCGGCGCCTGGCGCGGCATCGTCGCCGATGGCGTTTATCGCATTCCCTATCCGGTCGAGACGCGGTTGAGCCTCGTCGATCTCGACGACGTCGCCGCGGCTGCGGCGCTTGTGCTGACGACCGGCGGTCATGCCGGCGCGACCTACGAACTCGCCGGCACGCCGCCGCTCGCCCAGACCGAAATCGCCACTGCGCTGACAACGGCGCTTGGCCGCACTGTCCGCGCCGAAGCCGAAACGATCGAAGTCTGGGACGCGCGCGCGCGGCAATCCGGCGTGGGCGAGCATGAACGCGCAACGCTCGCGGCGATGTTTCGCTACTACGCAAGCGACGGGCTTATCGGCAATCCGAACACGCTGCACTGGCTCATTGGCCGCCCGCCGAACGATCTGCCGCATTTTCTGCGCCACGCGGTTGCGGCACAATCGGAGACCTGACCGGGAGCACGAGCATGCAGATCTGGAGCGACGCGATCCGGCGGATGCTCAAGCGCGTGGACGACACGCGTTCGCGCGTCGGCACGGCCTATCCGCACTGGGCCGACACCGAAACCGGCAACTGGACGACGACGCCCGACGGCGACTGGACCGGCGGCTTTTGGCCCGGCATGCACTGGCTCGCCGCCAAGCATACCGGGGACGCGCGTTACCGCACGCAAGCCGCAGCTTTGGCACAAGGGCTCAGGAGTCGCGTCGCCGTCGACACCGTGTTCAAGTCGTTTGCGCTCTATTACGGCGCCGCGCTCGGCTCGATTCTCTATGACGACAAGGAGGCGAAGGAGTTGGCGCTTGCCGCGGCGCGCAGCCTGGCGGCGATGTACGATCCGGCGCTCAAGCTCATTCCGCTGGGCAGCCAGGCCGAAGAAGGCGGGCACATCGGCAATATCGAGACCAGCATCGACAGCCTGCACACCGCGCCGTTCCTGTTCTGGGCGGCGCGCACGGCCGGCGACGATCAGCTGCGCGCGGTCGCGCAGCATCACGCCGCGACCGTCATCCCGCTGCACCTGCGTGGCGACAATTCCTTCATCCAGTCCTCGACGCTCGATCGAACCGGCAGGCTGGTGAAGCACTACACCCACAAGGGCTACAGCGCGACCAGCACCTGGGGCCGCGCCCAGGCTTGGGGCACCTTGTTCTCGACGATGAGCTATCTCGCCGATCCGCGGGAAAGCTCGTGGCTCGAAGCGGCGCAACGCGGCACGCAATGGTGGATCGCGCATGTGCCCGAGGACCGCGTCGCGTTCTGGGATTTCGACGATCCGGCGATTCCCAATACCGAGCGCGACACCGCGGCGACGGCAATCGCGTCAAGCGCGTTGCTCAAGCTTTCCAAGGCGACGAAGGACGCGGCATTGCGGGTGAAATACCGGAAAGCCGCGGAGGCGACCGTCGAAGCGCTGGTGCGGAACTACCTGACGCCGACCTACGCGCAGGACAAGCGCGCCCCGGGGATGCTCACCGAGAGCTGCTTCAACAAGCGTGCCGACGCGCGGCCGCATGACGCCGCGAACAAATGCGAGTTCATCGTCGCGGATTATTATCTGCTCGAATGTCTGCTGGTGCTGATGGACGAGCTCGATCCCGTCGCGCTCTAGCCAGAACTTGACGGGGACGGGGTCGAACCCGTCCCCGCGGACGGCGCGTCGGCTAGGGGAAGGACGTGCCTGGAGACGGGGGCACGACCGACGGCCATCCTACTACTGCAGCACGCAGGCCGGATCAGGCCTGGCCGATTGGCACCGCCACGAATTTGGTGGCGTCGCCGGTCTTTACGCGCATCAGCACGTCGTGCTTCCCTTGCGACTTTGCTTCGCTCAGCGCCTTGCGCACGTCGCCGACATTGGCGACCGCCTTGCCGCCGACATCGAGAATGACGTCGCCGGTCCGCAAGCCCTGCTCGGCGGCGGGCCCGGCGGGATCGATGCCGGTGACCACG
>DASPVJ010000558.1:0-2925 GCA_035622435.1 Xanthobacteraceae bacterium
GAGTTCGCGGCCGAGTGCGGCTTCGACGGGGTGTGCGTCAACGAGCACCATTCGAACGGCTACGGCCTGATGCCCTCGCCCAACCTGATCGCCTCGGCGCTGGCGCGGCGCACCACCGACACCGCGCTGTGCGTCATGGGCAATTCGCTCGCCCTCTACAACCCGCCGACCCGCGTCGCCGAAGAGTTCGCGATGATCGACTGCATTTCGGGCGGCCGGCTGATCGCCGGCTTTCCGGTCGGCACGCCGATGGACACCTGCTTCGCCTACGGCCAGAACCCGAGCATGCTGCGCGAGCGCTATTACGAGGCGCACGACCTCGTCATGCGCGCGTGGACCGAGCGCGACACCTTCGCGTTCAACGGCCGGTTCAACCAGCAGCGCTACGTCAACATCTGGCCGCGCCCGATCCAGACCCCGCACCCGCCGATCTGGATTCCCGGCGGCGGCTCGGTCGAAACGTGGCAGTGGTGCGCGGCCAAGGACTACGTCTACTCGTACCTCTCCTACTTCGGCTACAAGGCCGGCCGCGCCACCATGGAGGGGTTCTGGAACGAGATGGCGCGGCTCGGCAAGGACCGCAATCCCTACCGCGCCGGCTTCCTGCAGTTCGTCGGCGTCGCCGAGAGCCGCGCCGAGGCGCTCGAGCTCTACGCCGAGGCGGCGGAATATTTCTACGGCCGCTGCCTGCACGTGAGCGCCAAGTTCGCCCAGCCGCCCGGCTACATCAGCGAAGCGACCCAGCGCGCCGGCATCGAGAGCCAGGTGGCGCGCGCCGCCGGCGCCGCGCCGCCGCGCTACCAGGACAAGTTCCAGATGCTCGCGCGCGAGATGGCGGACATCGTCGAGCGCGGCTACGTCATCGTCGGCTCGCCCGACGAGGTGGCGGAGCAGCTGCGCGAGGTCGCCGTCAACCTCAACGTCGGCCACCTCATGCTGCTGCTGCAGTTCGGCAACATGAGCAAGGACTTGACCCGCTACAACACGCAGCTGTTCGCGCAGCGCGTGATGCCGCAGCTCGAGGACCTGTTCGCCGAGTGGGAGGATCGGTGGTGGCCGCAACCGATGGCGGCCGCCGCGCGCGCCTCCCTCGCGCCCTTCCACCCCCACGCCACCGCGGCGGAGTAGCAACTCGTAGGGCGCAATAGCGAAGCGTATTGCGCCGAATGCCGCGAACCGGCGCATTACGCGGCCCATCGGCCGCTAATGCGCCCTACGGCGAGTGACAGGCGTGAGCGAACCGCAGACGGAGACGGTCGAGGTCAACGGCTTCCCGTGCCGCGTATGGCGCAAGGGCCGCGGCGCCAAGCTCGGCTTTCTCGCCGGCCTCGGCGGGCTGCCGCGCTGGATTCCCTTCCTCGACCGATTGGCCGAGCGCCGCAGCGTGATCGTGCCGTCGCTCCCCGGCTATCCCGGAGCGCTCGGCCACAACGCGCTCGACAGCCATCTCGATTGGGTGCTGGCGGTGCGCCGGCTCATCGCCGCCGCCGGGCTCGACGGCGCCGATCTCGCCGGCAGTTCGGTCGGCGCCGCGTTCGCGGCCGAGATGGCGGCGATCTGGCCCGGCAGCGTGCGGCGGCTGGCGTTGATCGCGCCGTTCGGCCTGTTCGACGAGAAAGACCCGCCGACCGATCCGTGGGCGCAACGCAACGACGCCGTCCCCGCCCTCATGTGCGCCGATCCGGCGGCGTGGAACGCGCTCAAGGAGCCGCCGCCGGGTCTGAACTCGCCCGACTGGGCGATCGAGCAGACCCGCGCCAGCGAGGCGGCGGCGCGCGCCTTCTGGCCGCTCGGCAATACGCGGCTGGAGAAGCGCCTGCCGTTCATCGCGGCGCCGACCTTGCTGATATGGGGCGCGGAGGATCGCATCATGCCGCGCAGCTATGCGCAACGTTTCGCGGCGGCGCTCACGGCGAAGCCGAACATCGCCGTCATCCCCGGCGCCGGGCATCTCGCCGAACTCGACCGGCCGGACGCGGTCGCGGCGGCGATCCTCGAGTGGATGGAACAATAATGCTCGACCCCGATGCCGAAACTTTGCTCGCCATGATCCGCGCGGCGGGCCGCCCGCCGTTCGAAACGCTGAGCCCGGAAGAAGCGCGCCGCGCGTTTGCGGCCGGCCGCGCCGCCGTTCAGCCCGAGCCGCAGGACGTGGCGGAGGTGCGCGATCTTTCCTGCCCCGGTCCGCTCGGCGACATCAAGCTGCGCGCCTATCGGCCGCTCGGCACCGCCGCGCAGGAGATTCTTCCGGCGCTGATCTATTTCCACGGCGGCGGCTGGCTGCTCGGCGATCTCGATTCCCACGACTCCGCCTGCCGGCACTACGCCAACGGCGCGCGCTGCCGGGTCGTCTCGGTCGACTACCGCATGGCGCCCGAGCACAAGTTTCCCGCCGCGGTCGACGACAGCGTCGCGGCGACAAGGTGGATCGTCGCGCACGCGGGCGCGCTCCGCATCGATCCGGCACGGGTCGCGGCGGGCGGCGATTCGGCCGGCGGCAACCTCTCGGCCGTGCTGGCGCTGATGGCGCGCGACGGCGACCTGCCGCCGCTCGTCTTCCAGCTGCTGGTCTACCCGGCGACCGACATGGCGATGGTCACGCGCTCGTCGCTGACCATCAACGAGGGAATTTTAACAACCAAGACGATGAAATGGTTCGTCGATCATTATCTGCGCGGACGCGCGGACGTGAGCGACTGGCGCGCCTCGCCGCTGCGCGCCGCCGACCTCTCCGGCACGGCGCCGGCGCTGGTGCTGACCTGCGGCTACGATCCCCTGTGCGACGAGGGCATCGCCTACGCGCGGCGGCTCGAGCGCGAGGGCGTGCGCGTGACGCATCTGCATTTCTCCGATGAGCCGCACGGCTTCGTCGGCCAGGGCAAGATCATCCGCGCCGGCAACACCGCCTTGGACATGATGGCGGCG
>DASPVJ010000559.1:0-3476 GCA_035622435.1 Xanthobacteraceae bacterium
ATAGGCGGCGAGGTCGTAGCGGCCGTTGAGCGCGAGGCGCGGCTGCACCTCCTCGCGCATCATGGCGCGCATGAGCGCGACGTAATCGGCCTCGCGCATCACCTGCCAGATGGTGTCGAAGCCGCCGAGGAAGCCGAGATATGCGAGCATGCTGTGGCTGCCGTTGAGGAGGCGCAGCTTCATTTCCTCGAACGGCGCCACGTCCGTCACCATCTCGACGCCGGTCTTCTCCCAGGCCGGGCGCCCGGCCGCGAAGGCGTCCTCGACCACCCATTGGGAGAACGGCTCGCACTGCACCGGCGCCGCGTCGGCAAGGCCGAGCGCCGCCGCCGTCTCGGCGATCAGCGCGTCGGTCGTCGCCGGCACGATGCGGTCGACCATGGTGCACGGGAACGCGACCGCGCGCTCGATCCAATCGGCCGCGTCGCGGTCGAGGCGGGCGGCGAAGTCGAGCACGATCGCCCGCAGCATCGCGCCGTTGTGCGGGAGGTTGTCGCAGGAGAGCAGCGTGACCGGCGCGCCGGCCTGGCGCCGTCGCCGCAGGCCGGCGGCGAGAATCCCGACGGTGCTCGCCGGCGCGTCCGGATGGGCGAGGTCGTGCACGATGTCCGGATGCGAGAGGTTGAGGCGGCCGCTCGCCGGGTCGTGGCAGTAGCCTTTTTCGGTGACGGTGAGGCTGACGATGCGGATGCGCGGATCGGCGATCAGCGCCGGCAGGCGGGCCGGATCGTCCGGCGCGAACACCACGTCGCGCACCGCGCCGATCACCCGCCGGCGCGCGTCGGCGCCGCCCTTCTCGACCAGGGTATAAAGACAATCCTGCGCCGTGAGGCGGTCGCGCACGGCGGCCCCGCGCAAGCTGGCGCCGACGATGCCCCACGCGGTGGGACCGTCCGCCAGCGCCGTGTCGGTGTAGAACGCCTGGTGGGCGCGATGAAACGCCCCGGTGCCGAGATGCAGGATGCCGCACGTGACTTGCGCCGGGTCGTAACCCGGCCGCGCCACCGCGCGCGGCAGCTCGGTCAGCCGCGCCAGCGACAGGCGGGCGGGCGTCGAGGTGCGCGCGGGAAGGGGATTTGTTTGTGCCATCGTCATCGCGCTCTTTCCCTCCCCCCGCGAGCGAAGCGAGCGGTGGGGAGGGTGGCGAGCGAAGCGAGCCGGGTGGGGGGCATTTGGTTCGCGCCGCGCTGGCATCGCCCCCCACCCCTAACCCCTCCCCGCCATTCGCTACGCGAATGGGGGGAGGGGAGACGGAGAGACCTGTGCATGTTCTAGCGCCTTGGCGCGCCGCTCGCGTCGAAGAAGCGCGTCGCCATCACCTGGCAGCGCTTGACCAGGCGGTGCTCGTCCGGCCGGTAGTCGGCGATGGCGTTGTGGATGGTGCCGAAGTTCTCCCACATCAGCACGTCGCCCTCCTGCCAGCGATGCACGTAGCGGTATTGCGGCCGAAGCTGATGGGCGAACAAATAGTCGAGCAGCGCGTCGCTCTCGTCCTGCGGCAGCTCGTTGATCCGCACCGTGTAGCCCGGGTTGGCGTAGAGCACCTTGCGGCCGGTGATCGGGTGCACGAGCACGACCGGATGCGACACCGGCGGCCGCGCCTGGCGCTGCGCCTGCGACAGCGGCGCCCGCTTGCTGCCGGGCCGCTTGACCATCATCGACCAGAACTTGTCGAAGTCGTGGGTGGCCGTGAGCCCGTCGAGCCGCGCCTTCACGTCCGCGGGCAGGTCGTCATAGGCGGCGTGCATGTTGGAAAACTCGGTCGCGCCCAAGGTCACGCCGTCGCGGCGCGGCACCTTGACGGCGTAGAGCACGTTGGCAAAGGCGATCATGCGGCTGTACGACATGTCGGTGTGCCAATCCTGCCCGGCGTCGGCGAGCCCGATCGGCTTTCCATCCGCGACCATGTTGGAGAGGATCATCACCTCGGGCAGGCCCGGCTCCTGGTAGACGTTCGACACGTGCACTTCGAGTTCGCCGAAGCGGGCGGAAAAATCGCGCAGCTGCCGCCCGGACAATTGCTGGCGCGGAAAGCGGATGACGCCGTGGCGGCCGAGCGCGCGCGTCACCGCGTCGACCTCCGCGTCCGTCATGACGCTGCCGAGGTCGAGCCCGCCGATGGTGGCGCCGAGGCCGTGGCCGCTGTGAATGATTTTCATTTGTTTGCTCCTTAACACCGCCGTCATCCTGAGGAGCCGGCCGCAGGCCGGCGTCTCGAAGGATGGAAATAGACTCGGTGCGAGCTTCCATCCTTCGAGACGGTCGCACGCAGGCGCGCGACCTCCTCAGGATGACGGCGGAGTGTTTGGCGATTCATGCGATTCATTTGTTGCCTGCATGCCGCTCCGCTCCGCCAGGCGCCGGTCGTAGTCGAGGACCGCCTGCAGCAGCACTTGCGCGCCCATGGCGCATTGTTCCGGCGAGGTGAACTCCGCCTCGTTGTGGCTCACCCCGTTGCGGCACGGCACGAAGATCATGGCGGTGGGGGCGACCCGCGCCACGTAGGCGGCGTCGTGGCCGGCCCCCGACACCATGTCGCGCACCGAATAGCCGGCGGCCGCGGCGGCGCGCCGCACCGCGTCGACGCACTCCGCGTCGAAGCGCACCGGCGGCTGGTCCCAGATTTTCTTCATCGCCACGGCGAGCCCGAGCGGGGCGCAGGCGGCGTCGAGCGCCCGGGTGAAGCCTTGCTCCATGGCGTCGAGGATCGCCGCCTCCGGGTGGCGCAGGTCGACGGTGAAGAACACCTCGCCCGGCACCACGTTGGGCGAGTTCGGCTTCACCTCCATGGAGCCGACGGTGCCGACCGCGAGCGGCGCGTGGGCGTGGGCGATGCGGTCGACCGCCTCGACCACCCGGGCGGCGCCGAGGAGCGCGTTCTTGCGCAGCCGCATGGGCGTCGCGCCGGTGTGCGCGTCCTGGCCGCTGACCGTGACCTCGTACCAGCGCATGCCCTGCACGCCGGCGACGGCGCCGATCTCCTGATCCTCCGCTTCGAGGATCGGGCCCTGCTCGATGTGCAGTTCGAAGTACGCCGAGAGCTTGCGCGCGCCGCAGGGTTCCTCGCCGCGGTAGCCGATCGCCTCGAGCGCGTCGCCGAACGAAACGCCGGCGCGGTCCTGGCGCGCCGCCGCCCAGGCTCGGTCGAACACCTTGGCGAACGTGCCCGAGGCGACCATCGCCGGGGTGAAGCGCGAGCCTTCTTCGTTGGTCCAGTTGACCACCGCGATCGGCGCGAAGGTCTCGTAGCCAGCTTCCACCATGGTGCGCAGCGCCTCGAGCGCGCCGAGCACGCCGAGCACCCCGTCGAACTTGCCGCCGGTCGGTTGCGTGTCGAGGTGGCTGCCCATGGCGATCGGCGGCACGTCGCTTGCGCCCGCGCGGCGCGCGAACATCACGCCCATGTCGTCGACCGCGACCGTGCAGCCGAGCCCCTCGGCGCGCGCCTTGAACCAGTCGCGCACCCGGCGGTCGAG
>DASPVJ010000560.1:0-3567 GCA_035622435.1 Xanthobacteraceae bacterium
AGGCTGCGCCGCAACCAGGTCTTGATCGTATTCACCGGTATGTCGAGCTTCTTCGACAGCTGATCGCGGCTCCAGCCGCTGTAATAGGCCAACAGCAGGATGCGCTGCTTTTCCGGATCGAGCTTGCCGAGGCACGACAGCAGGCGCTTGAGCTCTTCGGTCATCTCGCGGCGGGCCAGCGGCGCCGGCGTGTCGGCGGCGATCGAAAGCGCCTCGGCGCCGACCTCGATCGAGGTCTCGCTCTTCTTGCGCACGATGTCGATCGCCCGGTTGCGGGCAATCGCCACCATCCAGGTGATCGGGCTGCCGAGCGTCGGATCGAACGACCCCGACGTCTTCCACACTTTGAGGTAGGTCTCCTGCATCACGTCCTCGGCGAGTTCCGGCCGACCTAAGATACGTAACAGAACCCCATAGAGTTTCGCGCGTGTGGCTTCATAAAGGCGCGCGAATGCGGCGTCGTCGCCCTTGGCGACGGCGGCGAGGAGCCAGACCAATTCCGCCTGCGTCAGCATCAAATGCCCCCAGTCCCCTGGGGCTCTTGCGCGAAACCGATTATCGCCATGGAAGCGGGCGCTCGTCGAGAGCGAAACGCCGGTTTCGGTCATTCCCGGCCGCCGCGGGCCGCGAGCCCGCAATCCCGGACCCGGCCGGCGGCCTGTGAACATCGAATCCGGGCCCGCGGGCCGCGCCCGCGCGCCCCGGAATGAGGGGCCGGTGTTGAGCGGTCAGGCCGGCGCGCTGCCGCGCACGCGCATCAACGCAATGGCGTCGAGCTCAGTCTGCTCGGCGGCATCTTCCGCCTCGCGCTCGCGCATCTGGTCGCGCTCGTCGAGCAGTTCGACCTTCTTGAGCTCGTCGAAGGCATCGCCCAGCGCCAGTTTGGCGTCCTCGAGCTGGGCGCGCAATTCGTCGGCCGAGCGCTTGAGATTCTCGCGCCGCGCGATCGCCGCCTTGGCGTAGGTCGGATAGGCAAAGTGCCCCGGATCATGGATGCCGGCACGGTCCTGCTCGACCCGGATCTCACGCTCCAGGTCGACCGCCATGCGCTCGAACTCGGCGATCATGGTTTCGATCTGCGCGACCTTACGCCGCTTCTCGTCGACCTGAAACTTCTTCAGGCGGATGAGGGTCTCACGAGACTTCATCGACTCCTACTCCCGAAGCCGCGGAACCTTAGCGCCGCCGCAGCCCCCGCTGCGCGGCGTCCCACGGCCTAAATCATGCCATGATAACGTTAGCGTTCGGTTTCCGTGATCGCCACGATTTCGGCCAATCGGCGGTATCCTTCCGCCAAGCTGGTTGCTTCTTCCTTACCTTGGGCCAGGAAATCCTCGAGCGGCCGGTGCAGGCGGATGGCCTCGTCGACCTCGGGGCTGGTTCCGGCGCGGTAGGCCCCGAGCCGGATCAGCTCCTCCATGTCGGCGTAGGTCGCCATGATCGTCCGCGCCCGGGTCAGGGCCGGCAAATAGACCTGATCGGCCGCCCGCGGCATGGTCCGGGACACCGATTTGAGCACGTTAATCGCCGGATAGCGCCCGCGCTCGGCGATCGCCCGTTCCATGACGATATGGCCGTCGAGGATGCCGCGCACGGCGTCGGCGATCGGCTCGTTGTGGTCGTCGCCGTCGACCAGCACGGTGAAGATGCCGGTGATCGTGCCCTGCTCGGTTCCGGGCCCGGCCCGTTCGAGGAGCCGCGGCAGCTCGGTGAATACCGTCGGCGTATAGCCTTTCGCGGTCGGCGGCTCGCCGGCCGAAAGCCCGATCTCGCGCTGCGCCATGGCGAAGCGGGTGACTGAATCCATCAGCACCAGCACGTCCTTGCCTTCGTCGCGGAAATATTCGGCGATGGCGAGTGTGACGTGCGCAGCCTGGCGGCGCATCAGCGCCGGCTCGTCCGAGGTGGAGACGACGACGACCGAGCGGGCCAAGCCGGTGTCGCCGAGATCGTCCTGAAGAAACTCCTGCACCTCGCGGCCGCGTTCGCCGATCAATCCGATCACGGTGACGTCGGCCATGACGTTGCGGGCGAGCATCGACAGAAGCACCGATTTGCCGACGCCCGAACCGGAGAAAATGCCCATGCGCTGGCCGCGGCAGCAGGTGACGAAGGTGTTGAGCGTGCGCACGCCGAGATCAAGCGGAGCGCCGACCCGGCGGCGGGCATGCGCGAGCGGCGGCGTGTTGCGGAACGGATAGGGCGAGGGGCCGTAAAACAGCGCACCTTTGCCGTCGATCGGCTCGCCGAGCGCGTTGACCACGCGGCCGAGCCAGCCGGCCGACGGCCGCACCGCGCCGGCGACCGAGGTCACCAGCGCGCGGCAGCCGCGGCGCACGCCTTCGAGCGGCGCGAACGGCATCAACAGCGCATTGGCGCCGGAAAATCCGACCACCTCGCAGGGAATGGCTTTGGCCGGCGTCTCGATCACCACGCGCGCGCCGACCGACATCGCGTGCAAGGGCCCAGCGACCTCGACCATCAATCCGCGCACGCCGACGACGCGGCCATAGATGGTGATGCCGTCGAGCTCGTTGATCTGTTCGGCGAGCGCCTTCATGGCCGGCCCATTCGCCGCACGCCGATGGTTACCTTTCTGTTGTCGCTCTTAACGCCGTGTTTACCCGGGCCGTTAATCATTGCGTGTCCTTGGGATCAAGGAAGGCCGCCCAGCCGGACCGGAGGGGCGAGTCCTAAGAGTCGGTTAACGCCGGAACTTAACTTGGAACGTGAACGTCCGCGTGGCTGAAAACCCACTCTCGCGCAACATCTTAAGGCGATTCGCAGGAATTTGCCCAGGGAGTGCTTGCGCAAGGGAATCAGGTTTTGTTAACCATAGCGTGTTTACTGTTTCGAATCAGTTTGTCTCAAGGCGTTGTCCGGGGGGCCGCCATGGCGGCTTTATCGACCTTGAGCCCGCGCGGCGAGGAAGGGGACTGGCATGCGCGTATTGCTGATTGAAGACGATAGCGCTACGGCGCAATCCATCGAGTTGATGCTCAAGTCGGAGAGTTTCAACGTCTACACCACCGATCTCGGCGAGGAAGGCATCGATCTCGGCAAGATCTACGACTACGACATCATCCTCCTCGACCTCAATCTGCCGGACATGTCGGGATTTGAGGTCCTGCGCAGCCTGCGCGTCTCCAAGGTGAAGACGCCGATCCTGATCCTCTCCGGACTCGCCGGCATCGAGGACAAGGTCAGAGGGCTCGGCTTCGGCGCCGATGACTATATGACCAAGCCGTTCCACAAGGACGAGTTGGTCGCGCGCATCCATGCCATCGTTCGCCGCTCCAAGGGCCATGCCCAGTCGGTCATCCAGACCGGCGATCTGGTCGTCAATCTCGACACCAAGACGGTCGAGGTTTCTGCCGCGCGGGTCCATCTGACCGGCAAGGAGTACCAGATGCTGGAGCTCCTCTCGCTGCGCAAAGGCACGACGCTGACCAAGGAGATGTTCCTCAATCACCTCTATGGCGGCATGGACGAGCCGGAACTGAAGATCATCGACGTGTTCATCTGCAAGCTGCGCAAGAAGCTCGCCAACGCCTCGAGCGGCAAGAA
>DASPVJ010000561.1:0-8970 GCA_035622435.1 Xanthobacteraceae bacterium
CGGCAGCACCAAGCCGTCGAGATCGGCGAGCCGGGCGTCGATGGCGCGCACCAACGCCGCGCGCTCGCGCGCCATCGCCACGTAATCGGCGGCGGTGAGCGCGGCGCCGCGCTCGATGCGGAAGCGCACGTTCGGATCGAAGTCGGCGGCGTGCGCGGCGAGGCGCTCGCGGTGGATGGAATAGGCCTCGGCCGGGGCAAAGCCGCCCTTGGCGTTGATGCGGACCATGGGGTCGAGGAAATCGTCGATCGGCTCCTCGGAGAGGCGCACGCCGGCGCGGCCGAGCTTCTCGCGCGCCGCGGCGAAGCGCGCCGTGACGGCCGCGTCGAAGTCGGCGAGCGGCAGCCCCCGAGGAATGCCGAGCCGCAGGCCGGCGAGCGGCATCGAGTCGAGCGGCGCCGGCTCGTCGCCCGCCATCGCCGCATCCGCGCGGGCGCAGTCGGCAACGCTGCGCGCCAACGGGCCGATCGAATCCAACATGAACGACAGCGGGAACGCGCCCTCGGTCGGTATCCTCTGCCGGCTCGGCTTGAAGCCGACGATGCCGCACAGCGCCGCAGGGATGCGGGTCGAGCCGCCGGTGTCGGTGCCGATGGCGATGTCGCACAGGCGGTCGGCGGCGGCGACCGCGGCGCCCGACGAGGAGCCGCCGGGCACGCGCGCGCGGTCGGCCGGATTGCCGGGCGTGCCGTAGTGCGGGTTGAGCCCGATGCCGGAGAACGCGAACTCGGTCATGTTGGTCTTGGCGACGATGACGCCGCCGGCCGCGCGCAACCGGCGCACCGCCGAGGCATCGGCGGCGGCTGGCGGCGCATGGACGAGGATCGTCGAGCCGGCGCGGGTCGGCTCGCCCTTGACGTCGAACAGGTCCTTGATGCTGACGATGGCGCCGTCGAGCGGCCCGAGCGTCATGCCGGCCTTCGCGCGTGCGTCCGCCGCGTCCGCCTCCAGCCGCGCATTCGCCGCGTAGACGGTAAGGCAGGCGCGCGCCCCCTCCCCTTGGGGATCGGCGATCCGCGCCAGGGCTTGCTCGAGACGATCGCGGACGGAGCGCGCGGTCATGGCTCTCTTAATATCGCGCGACCACGGGCTCGGCCCAACCGAATTTGTAATTGAGGCCGACGCGCACGATGCTGTCGGTCAGCCGCGACGAGAACGTCGTCGTCACCGTCGACGTCACGCTCGCGAGCGAGCCGGACGCGGTCAGGGTGTCGCTGAAGCTGCCGAGGTCCATGTAGAGGTATTCGAGCTTCGCGGTCCAATTGTCGACGAGGCGCGCTTCGACGCCCACGCCCACCACCCAGCCGACTTTGGTGAAACTGGCGCTGCCGGCGACCGAAGCGGGCGCGGGAATGAGGGTGCCCGCGGACGCGTAGTCGGCGTTTATTTCTCCGACCGCTACGCCGCCGGTGACGTAGAACAGGAAGCGGTCGCCGCCGGCGCCGATGCGGCCGCGCGCCGTGCCGAACCACTGCAATTTTTCGTCGACGCCGAGCAGGAACGGCGCCGTCCCGAAGGCAAACGGGCCGGCCGGGCAGGCGTTGCCGCCGCCGTTGGTGCAAAAGGCGTTGCTGCCCCGTTGCCCGCTCGCCTGGATGTCGGCTTCGACGCCGAGCACCAGCGCCCCGGTCTGCCAGTTGAAGCCCGCCTGTCCGCCGCCGATGAGCCCGTTGACGCTGTTGGTTCCTGCCGCCGACTGCGGGCTCGTCAAGGCGGTGAAGGGCATGCCGCCGACGCTCACCGCCAAGGCGACGGTGCCGGTCGCGTCGGAATCGCCCCAGCTGTAGCCGGCGTTGCCGCCGATGTAGAAGCCGGTCCAGCTCCACGGCGCGGGCGCCACCACGGGGGCTGCGACCGGCGCCGGCGGCAGGTCGGCGGCAAAGGTGGGCGCCGCAGCGACGAGCGCCGCGCCGACTGCAAGCACCAACCTCTTCATCACGCGCCGTCCCCCGCCGGTCGAGGCGGAGTGTAGCGGGGCGGCCGGTCAAAGGCTGTGATAATTCTGCAACGCTTGCGGACTTTTCGCGTGGGCGGCGACGTCAGCCGACCCCCAAGCCGCCCTTGGTCTCGATGAACCGTGCGATCTCCTCGACCCCTTGGCCGGTGCGCAGGTTGGTGAACACGAACGGCCTTTGCCCGCGCATGCGCTTGGCGTCGCGCTCCATCACCGCAAGCGAAGCGCCCACGTAGGGCGCGAGGTCGATCTTGTTGATGACCAGGAGATCCGAGCGGGTGATGCCGGGCCCGCCCTTGGACGGGATTTTGTCGCCCGCCGCCACGTCGATGACGTAGACGGTGAGGTCGGCCAGCTCCGGCGAGAACGTCGCCGCCAGATTGTCGCCGCCGGATTCGATGAGCACCAGGTCGAGCGCCGGGAAGCGCGCCCGCATTTCGGCGACCGCCGCGAGGTTGATCGAGGCGTCCTCGCGGATCGCGGTGTGCGGGCAGCCGCCGGTCTCGACCCCGGCGATGCGCTCGGGCGCGAGCGCGCCGGACCGCACCAGGTATTCCGCGTCCCACTTGGTGTAAATGTCGTTGGTGATGGCGGCGATTTCGAAGCGGTCGCGCAGGCGCTTGCACAGCCAGTCCATCAGCGCGGTCTTGCCCGAGCCGACCGGGCCGCCGACGCCGACGCGAAGCGGGCCGTGAACGTGAGGCATGGCGGCGGCTTTCCCGTGTCTTTTCCCAGTCGATCGGGACGGCTTGCCCGTCCCCTCGGCATCGATGATAGCAAATTCGGCAATGCCGGTGGCAATGTGCGGCGCGGGCGCAACACTCGCCAACGAAGTTCGCGCGCCGGCGCGACAGCCATTGCAATGCCCATTCGCCCCGGTAGATTGCCGCCGGCCATGATGCGAATCCGACCACATTGCGCGAAGCGGGCGCGCCCAGCCTGGGTTGCGGTCGGGCTTGCGGCGCTCGCGCTGCTTGCGCTCGGCAGCGCCGACGCCGACGCGCGCGCCCGTGCGCGCGGCAAGCACGCCCTCCACGGTTCCGGCTACCGCCCGCCCTACGCCGACATCGTGGTCGACGACAATACCGGACAAATCCTGCACGAGGCCGATCCGGACGCGCCGCGCCATCCGGCCTCGCTCACCAAGGTCATGACCTTGTACCTGTTGTTCGGCGAACTCGATGCCGGCCGGATCAAGCTCGACTACGACCTCGCCGTGTCCGAGCACGCGGCGGGGCAAAATCCGACCAAGCTCGGCCTGCGCGCCGGCCAGACCGTCAAGGTCGAGGACGCGATCAAGGGCATGGTCACCAAGTCGGCGAACGACGCGGCCGTGGTGGTCGCCGAGGCGCTGGGCGGCAGCGAAGAAGCGTTCGCCGCGATGATGACGCGCAAGGCCCGCGCGCTCGGCATGACCAACACGGTCTATGTCAATGCGTCCGGCCTGCCGGCGGAGCAGCAGATCACCACCGCGCGCGACCAGGCGCTGCTCGGCCGCGCGATCCGGCACCGGTTTCCCGCCTATTACCCGTACTTTTCGCTGCCGGCCTTCGCCTATCGCGGCCGTTTCATGAACAACCACAACTCGCTGCTGCGCACGGTTGACGGCGTCGACGGCATCAAGACCGGCTACACCGAGGCGTCGGGGTACAACCTGCTCTCCTCGACCCGCCGCGGCGCGCGCAGGATCGTCGGCGTGATCCTGGGCGAACGATCGGGCGGCGTGCGCGACGCGCATATGCGCGGACTGATCGAGCAATGCATCACCCAGGCGTCGAACACGCGCACCGCCGCCGAAATCGTCGAGCACGACGAGGGCACCGACGTCGCCATCCTGCCGGTCGCGAACTTCAGCCTGCAGTCCGCCCGCCCGCCCGAGGCGGCGGCGCCGCCCGCGGTTGCGCCGGAGGCTGCGTCTGCGGCTGCGGCGCCTGCGCCCGCGGCACCTGCACCCGCGGCCGCTTTGCCGCCCCCGGCCGGGTTCCACGCGGTGCCGTAAGCGCGGCTATTGCCACGGTCACGCCATGACTGACGGTACGCCCAAGACGAAATCCCGACGTTGGGACCCAGCAAGTCATCTACGCAGCGACGAGGACATCGCTGCATATTTGCGTGCGGCCCTCGACGACGGGGACCCGACCCTCCTCGCTGCGGTACTCCGCGACATTGCGCGCGCCAAAGGCGATCGCGCTTAGCTCGGGGCGACAGCCCCGGATTTCGCTGCCGCTCAATCCGGGCTACCGCGTGGCATGCCACTTGCTCCGCTTGCGCCGACGCGAGATGGTAGCAGCCGGGCCGCTTCGGCGCGCTCGGCGACGGGCGTTGGGCCCAAAAGTTCGGCAGACTGGCGCACATCCGGGCGACCCACCCGGCAAGAGGGAGAGAAGGGCATGAAGACCGTCAATCGCAGGACCGTGCTCAAGGCCGCAGCTGGCGCCGGAGCCTTGGCGGCATCCGCCCGCCTGTCCGCACCCGCGCTGGCGCAAGGGGCCGGCCGCACGCTGCGGTTCGTGCCGCAGGCGAACCTCGCCAACTTCGATCCGATCTGGGGGACGCAGTACGTGGTGCGCAACGCCTCGGTACTGGTGTGGGACATGCTCTACGGCGTCGACGACAAGCTCGTGCCGCAACGGCAAATGATCGAGGCCGAGGAGGTCTCGAGCGACGGGCTGACCTGGACCTTCCGCTTGCGCCCCGGCCTCAAGTTCCACGACGGCGAGCCGGTGCTGGCCAAGGATGCGGTGGCGAGCCTCGCGCGATGGTCGGTGCGCGATTCCATGGGGCAGATGATCCGCGCCATCCAGGACGAGCTCGTCGCGGTCGACGACCGAACCTTCCGATGGAAGCTCAAGAAGCCCTATCCGAAAATGCTGTTCGCGCTCGCCAAGAACGGCACCCCGTGCGCGTTCATCATGCCCGAGCGCCTCGCTAAGACCGACCCGTTCAAGACGATCACCGAGTACATCGGCAGCGGGCCGATGAAGTTCGTGCCCGGCGATTGGGTACCCGGCGCGAAGGCGGCGTTCGAGAAATTCCCCGACTACGTGCCGCGCCAGGAAGCGGCCTCGTGGCTCGCCGGCGGCAAGGTGATGCTGCTCGACCGGGTCGAATGGGTGATCATGCCCGATCCGGGCACCGCCTCCGCCGCGCTGCAGAACGGCGAAGTCGACTGGTGGGAAAATCCGATTTCCGACCTTGTGCCGGTGCTCAAGTCGAACCGCAACGTGGCGGTCGACATCGCCGACCTGCTTGGCAACATCGGCTCCTTCCGCATGAACCACCTCTACCCGCCCTTCAGCGACGTGCGGGCACGGCGGGCGGTGCTTATGGCCATGAGCCAGGAAGACTACATGCGCGCCATCGTCGGCGACGACGACAAGCTGTGGAAGCCGCTGCCGAGCTACTTCACTCCCGGCACCGCGCTCTACACGGAAGAGGGCGGCGACATTCTCAAGGGCCCGCGCAACCTCGACGGTGCCAAGCGGCTGCTCGCCGAGAGCGGGTATTCCGGCGAGCCGGTCTCATGCATCGTGGCGCAGGACCAGCCGATCACCAAGGCGCAGGGCGACGTCACCGCGGATCTCCTCAAGCGCATCGGCTTCAACGTCGACTTCGTGGCGACCGACTGGGGCACGGTCGGCAATCGCCGCGCGCAGAAGTCGCCGCCCGGCCAGGGCGGCTGGCACGTGTTCCACACCTGGCACGCCGGCTCCGACTGCATCAATCCGGCGCCCTATATCGCCATCCGCGCCACCGGCGACACGGCCTGGTTCGGTTGGCCGAAGAGCGACGCGGTCGAGGCGGAGGTGACCAACTGGTTCGACGCCAAGACCCTCGACGAGGAGAAGGCCGCGATCCGCCGCCTCAACAAGGCGGCCTTCGACGACGTCGTCTACGCGCCGACCGGATTCTTCCTCGTCTATCAGGCATGGCGCAAGAACGTCTCCGGCATCGTCAAGGGGCCCCTGCCCTTCTTCTGGAACGTCAGCAAGGCGAGCGCATGACGCTAAAGCGCTGCGGCGCTCCTTCACCTCTCCCCGCTTGCGGGGAGAGGTCGGATCGCGTCAGCGATCCGGGTGAGGGGGACCCTCGACGCGCCGAGTCCGCGGAAAGCGCCCCTCACCCCAACCCTCTCCCCGCTTCGCGGGGAGAGGGAGTCGCGCCGGCGTGAAACCGCCATGCTCGCCTACGTCGTCCGCCGCATTCTCGCGACCATCCCGGTCATGGCGGTGGTGGCGCTGTTCGTCTTCAGCCTGCTCTACATCGCACCCGGCGATCCGGCGGCGGTGATCGCCGGCGACCAGGCCACGCCCGCCGACGTCGAGCGCATCCGCCAGAGCCTCGGCCTCGACCGGCCGTTCCTGGTGCAGTTCGGCGACTGGGTGTGGAACATCCTGCACGCCAACCTCGGAACCTCGATGTTCACCGGCCTGCCGGTGACCAAGATGATCGCCCAACGCATCGAGCCGACCCTGTCGCTGATGGCCGTGACCCTCGTCTTCGCCATCTCGGTCGCGGTCCCGCTCGGCGTGGTGGCGGCGTGGCGCGCCGGCTCGTTCGTCGATCGCGCCGTGATGGCGTTTGCGGTGTTCGGCTTTTCGGTGCCGGTGTTCGTGGTCGGCTACCTGCTCGCCTACGTGTTCGCGCTCAAGCTCGAATGGCTGCCGGTGCAGGGCTACACGCCGCTCGCCGAAGGCCTGTGGCCGTGGTTCGAAAATTTGATCCTGCCGGCGATCGCGCTCGGCTGCGTCTACATCGCGCTCATCGCCCGCATCACCCGCGCCACCATGCTCGAGGTGTTGGCGCAGGATTACATCCGCACCGCCCGCGCCAAGGGCATCGGGCAATCGGGCATCCTGTTCGTCCACGCGCTCAAGAACGCGTCGGTGCCGATCGTCACCGTGATCGGCATCGGCATCGCGCTTTTGATCGGCGGCGCGGTGGTCACCGAGAGCGTGTTCGTCATCCCCGGCCTCGGGCGTCTCACCATCGACGCCATCCTGCGCCGCGACTATCCGGTGATCCAGGGCGTGGTCGTGCTGTTCAGCTTCGTCTACGTGCTGGTCAACCTCATGATCGATCTCGCCTACACCGTTCTCGACCCGAGGATCCGCTATTGAGCGTCGAGGCGCTCAGCCCCGTTGCCGTGCCGGACGGGCTCGCCATCGCCCCGCCGCTGCCCGACGTGCTGGCGCCGGTCAAGCTGCGGCGCGGCCTCGTCGGCCTGGTGCGCCGGCATCCGACCGTGGCGATGGGCGGCACCCTCGTCTTCGCGCTGATCCTGATGGCGCTGTTGGCGCCGTTCCTCGGCACCGTCGATCCGACCGCGCTGGCGCCGGCGCGGCGCACCCGCGCGCCGTCGCCGGACTTCTGGTTCGGCACCGACATGCTCGGCCGCGACATCTATTCACGCGTCGTCTACGGCGCGCGGGTGTCGCTGCTGGTGGGCTTCTCGGTCGCGGCCCTCTCCTCGCTCGTCGGCCTCGCCATCGGCCTCGTCTCCGGCTTCGTGCGCTGGGCCGACGGCATCGTCATGCGGGTGATGGACGGGCTGATGTCGATCCCGCCGATCCTGCTCGCCGTCGCGCTGATGGCGCTCACCCGCGGCAGCGTCGGCAACGTCATCATGGCGATCACCATCGCGGAAATCCCCCGCGTGTCGCGCCTGGTGCGCGGCGTGGTGCTGTCGCTGCGCGAGCAACCGTACGTCGACGCCGCAATCGCCGCCGGCACCCGCACGCCCTTGATCATCCTGCGCCACATCCTGCCCAATACGCTCGCGCCGATGACCGTGCAGGCGACCTACATTTGCGCCAGCGCCATGATCATCGAGGCGATCCTTTCCTTCATCGGCGCCGGCACGCCGCCCACCATCCCGTCGTGGGGCAACATCATGGCCGAAGGCCGCGCGCTGTGGCAGGTCAAGCCGTTCATCATCTTCTTTCCGGCGCTGTTCCTCTCGGTCACCGTGCTGGCGGTGAACCTCTTGGGCGACGGCTTGCGCGACGCGCTCGATCCGCGCATGGCCAAGGAGATTTAGATTGGCCCTGCTCGAAGTGGAAAACCTGCAGACCCACTTCCGCACGCCGGACGGGGTCAACCGCGCGGTCGACGGCGTCTCGTTCGCGGTCAAGGAAGGCGAAACGCTGGCGATCGTCGGGGAAAGCGGCTGCGGCAAGTCGGTGACCGCCAACTCGATCCTGCGCCTGATCCCGGAACCGCCCGGCAAGATCGCCGGCTCGATCCGCTTCCAAGGCAGCGATTTGCTCAAGCTCTCCGACCGCGCGATGCGCGCCATCCGCGGCAACGACATCAGCATGATCTTCCAGGAGCCGATGACGAGCCTCAATCCGGTGCTGACCGTCGGCCGCCAGCTCGGCGAGACCCTGCGCCTGCACCAGGGCCTCGACAAGCGCGCCGCCGAGGCACGCGCGGTCGAGATGCTGGCGCTCGTCGGCATCCCCGAGCCGCGCCGGCGCGTGCGCGAATATCCGCATCAGATGTCGGGCGGCATGCGCCAGCGGGTGATGATCGCCATGGCGCTCGCGTGCCGGCCGAAATTGCTGATCGCCGACGAGCCGACGACGGCGCTCGACGTGACCATCCAGGCGCAGATCCTCGAACTGATGGCCGACCTCAAGCGCAAGGTCGGCGCGGCGATCGTGCTGATCACCCACGACCTCGGCGTGGTCGCCGAAGTCACCGAGCGGGTGATGGTGATGTACGCCGGCCGCAAGGTCGAAGAGGCGCCGGTCGGGAAATTGTTCAGAACGCCGCGCCATCCCTACACCCAAGGTCTGCTCGGCGCCGTGCCCAAGCTCGGTTCTTCGCTCACCGGCACGGAGAGCAAGCTCGCCGAGATTCCCGGCCTGGTGCCGAGCCTGAAGGAGCGCATCCCCGGCTGCGTGTTCGCCAGCCGCTGCCGGATCGCGACCGACCTGTGCCGCGAGGTGGCGCCGGCGCTCGAAAGCAAGGCGCCCGGCCACGTCGCCGCCTGCCATTACGCCGCGCGCGAG
>DASPVJ010000562.1:0-3489 GCA_035622435.1 Xanthobacteraceae bacterium
CAAGCTTGGAATAAATTTCGTCGCCACCAATTTCTATGACGGGCAGAGCTTCATGGTGAACGCGGCTGCGAACATCAAGTCGGCCAAGGAATTGAACGGCGCGACCGTCTGCGTCATCTCCGGAACGGACACGGAAAAAAACCTCGCCGACTTCTTCGGCAGCCGGGGGATGAAGTTCTCCCCCGTCGCTTACGAGAACGCCGACAACGTCGCCGACGCCTACCTGACGGGCCGCTGCGACGCCTTTCTCAACGACGGAACGCAACTGGCGGCGGCGCGCTTGCGCACCCGCGATCCGCAGGCGCATGTCATTCTGCCGGAAGTGATCAGCATGGAGCCGCTCTCCATCGCGGTACGCAACGGCGACGACGGTTGGGCGAATGTCGTGCGCTGGAGCTTCTTCGCCATGGTCCAGGGCGAAGACTTGGGCCTCGACTCCAAGAACGTTCGCGCGAAAATCGCCGACAGCGGCAATCCCAGCGTGCTGCGGTTTGCCGGCAAGTCGGAAGACCTGGGCGGCCTGCTCGGGCTCGATCGCGATTGGGCCGTGCGCATCGTCGAGCAGGTCGGCAATTACGCCGAGGCCTACGACAGAAATATCAAACCGCTGGGCATCGAACGCGGCTTGAACCGGCTGTGGAAGGACGCGGGACTGATCGTTGCGCCGCCAATCCGGTAAGTCTGGAATGCTTCGTCGCCCTTCCGCGCGGCCAAGGCGCCCGCCTCAATGCGCCGTCTCGCGCACCGCCTCGATCACCGCCCGATAATGGGCCTCCGGCGTCGCGATCGGGATTACGCAGCCGGGCGCGATCATCAGCCGGCGCCCGCCGGTCTGGGCGACGGCGTCGCGCACCTCGGCCTTGATCGCCGCGACCGGGCCGTTCGGCAAGGTTGCGACCTCGTTGAGCCCGCCCACCAGGAGGCCGCCGAAACGGCTCGTCATGGCGGCGAGGCTCAGTTCGGAGCGCCGGTCGTGCCAATTCACCATCTCGGCCGGATAGTCGAGCACCTGGTCGAAGATCACGTCGTTGCCGTGCAGGTGCAGCATGACGAACTTGGCGTGGCCTTTCAGGCCGTCGAGCACGAGGCGGTCGTAACGGACGCCGAAGCGCAGGTGCTCCGCGTCGTTGAGCATGCGGTAGGTGGCGCACTGGGTGGCGAAGAACAATCCGTCGGCGCCTTGCTGCAGGCAGGCGCGGGCGAAGGCGAGGACGGTGTCGGCGATGACGGCGAGGCCCGCTTCGACCAGATCGGGATGCCGGCGCAGATCGGCGAACACGCGGTCGCCCGCGAGCTTGTAGGCGGTGGTCAAGGGGCTGAACACCGTCTGCAAAATCGGCACCTCGCCCTTGAGCGCCTCGGCGGCGAGGGAGAGCGCCTTAAGCTCCCGGCCGAGGCGGCCGGCGGTCGGGGAGAGGCGCTCGAGGCGCGGCCATTCCTCGGCGGAGGTGAGGCCGGGCTTGACGATCGTGCGCGTGCCGACCGGGGAGTCGCGATAGGCGCTGACCGCGCCCCAATCCTCGACCCCGAAGGTGCCGGCCGGCATGAATTTCACCAGGTCGAAGTCGTAGGTGCGCTGCCAGCGCACGCTCGCCTCGGCGAGCGCGACCGGATCGCGATCGATCTCCGGGAAGTGACGCCACAGGCTGACCGGCACGCGGTCGACCGGCGCGCCGGCGACCGCCGCCGTCACGCGCTCCCAATGGGTCATGGTCGAAGCCGGCATGTCCGCCCCCTCTAAGCCGTCGCCGGCCGTAATTTGGCGTCGTCCGCCGGCGGCGGCATGAACAGGGCGGCGACCAATCCCAGCGCGATGCCGAACATGACGTAATAGACCGGGGCGATCTGCGAGCCCGTGACCTTGAAGATCCAGGTCAGGAAGAACTGGGCGAAGCCGCCGAAAATGAGCACCGCGACGTTGTTGGCGATCGACAGGCCGGTCGAGCGGATACGCACCGGGAACAGTTCCGACATGGTGGTGCAATAGACGCCGAGGAAGAGCGCGCTCACCAGGCTGACCGCCAGTTGCACGATCACGAGCTTGGTCGTGGTCGGCTCCTCGACCAGCCAGGCGTAGGCCGGGTACATCAGGATGAAATAGAGCGCGAGAAAGCCGACCAGCATCTCCTTGCGGGCGTGGCTGAAGCGGTCGCACAGCACGCCGCCGACCGGGACCGCCGCCAGCATCAGGCACGCGGCCACCATTTCGGCGACGAAGGCACCCTCGACCGGCAGGTGCAGCACGGTCTTGGCGTAGGTCACGGTGTAGCCGTAGATCGCATAGAACGACACCGCGCTGGCGGCGATCATGCCGATGCTCACCAGCAGGTGGCGCATGTGCTCGACGAGCCCCATGCCGATGCCCTCGCCCGGGGTCGCGGCGCGCGCCTTCTGCATGGCGACGAACGCCTCGGATTCGGCGAGGTAGCGGCGGATGTACCAGGTGACCGGCAGGATGATCACGCCGAAGGCGAAGGGAATCCGCCACAGGCCGGCGTCCATTTGCGCCGCGGTGAAGAACTGGGTGAGCACCACGCCGAAGGCGGTGCCGACCGCGAGCGAGGCGATTTGGCCGAACATCTGCCACGAGCCGTAGATGCCGCTCTTGCCCGGCGGCGCCATCTCGATGAGGAACGCGGTCGAGGTGCCGAACTGACCGCCGAGCGAAAAGCCCTGCAACAGCCGCGCCACGACGAGGATCACCGGGGCGGCGAGGCCGACCTGGCGATAGGTGGGCGCGAGCGTGAGGATCAGCGTCGCCAGCGCCATCAGCGCCATGCCGAGCACCATGCCGGCGCGGCGGCCGTATTTGTCGCCGATGACGCCGAGCACGACCCCGCCCACCGGACGCATGAAGAAGCCGACGCCGAACACCGCCGTGGTCGCCAGCACGGCGTTGATCTGGGTCGCCGGATCGTCGGGATCGACCGGGAAGAACAGCGAACTGATGATCGGCGTCATGTAGGCGTAGATCGTGAAGTCGTACCATTCGAACGCATTGCCGATCACCGCGGCGGCAACCCGCATGAGGTTGTTTGGTCGTCCGCTCAACGATGCTCTCCTTCGGCAATGGCGGTGCGCGCCGGTTCGCGACGGGCGTTATAGCCGAGGCCGGACGATATGACCAAGGTCCGCAACCGGCGAGCCGTGACGCACGGCCGTCAATCGCCGGCAAAGGGTGCGGCCGGCCCGGACACCCCGGGGACGAAGCCGCGGGCGGCCAATGACAATGCGGGCGAAGGCGTTGATCTGGATCAATGCGGCGGCGGTGCATTTCTGATCCAGGTTATCGCAAAGTTTCGGACTCCATCCGCGTGTTTAGGCCGCGACACGTCGGCCATTCCGGCTGCGTGCGACGCGGTGGGTGCGGGCCGCCGGGTTCGCCCGATCAGGACAACGGAGAATTCGGACATGGACGCGAAAACCGACCTCAAAACCGCCACGCTCGGCATCGGCGATCAGACCTGGTCGTTCCCCATCTACGAGGGG
>DASPVJ010000563.1:0-3688 GCA_035622435.1 Xanthobacteraceae bacterium
CCGCCGATGATCCAGTAGGTGAAGCGCTTGCCCATGACGTGCTCCTGTGGTCCCTCTCAAGTCCGTTAACGCCGTCCATCAGAGCATGATGCCGAAAATGCCTGCCCCGCACTTGATGCGGGGTGGGTACCGGTTTTCGGAGAACATCATGCTCCAACAATAACCTAAAGCGGGATGGCGATTCGAAGATAAGCCATCACGCTTTAGGCAAACCGCCGCCTGAACGCTCAGCGCCGGCCGGCCGCTTCGCAGGAATGGCGCAGGTCGGCGCCGGCCTCGCTCCAGCAGCCGGGGCGGTTCACCAGGTCGGTCGGCGCGCCGGTCTCGCTCGTTTGCGCCGGCGGGCGCGCCGCCGCCCAGCCGCCGGCGCAAGGCGCCGCGATCGCGGCGGCGATCCCGAGCGCGGTCGCGCGATACCAGGGTGCTGCACGTCGTGCGGAGATGATCATGCCGTTCAAACTAGCGCAGGCCGGGCAACGGCGGCGTGAGGGATTTCACAAAGGCGGAAATTTCTTTTCCTCTTCCGCCAGCACCGGATGCAGGCGCGCCTCCGGCAGCAGCCCCTGCGGGCGCAGGCGCAGCACCACGATGAGCGAAGCGCTGATCAAAAATTCGCGCAGCGCCGCGCCCTGCACGTAGCTCAACCCCGGAATGAGCGGCACGACGAAGCGGGTCGATTCGAGGAACGTCACCACCACCACCGCGCCGACGACCGCGCCGCGGTTGTTGCCGACCCCGCCGGCGAGCAGCGCCAGCTTGATGTAGAGCGTGAGCAGCGGGAGGAAGAGATCGGGCGCGATGTAGGAGGTGTAGTGGCCGTACAGCGCCCCGGCGAGGCCGATGACCGCGCTGCCGAACGCGAACGCCTTCACCTTGAAGGCGAGCGCGTGCTTGCCGGCGACCGCCGCCGCCTGCTCGTCGTCGCGGATCGCGCGCAGCACGCGGCCGAACGGCGAATGGCCGAGCCGGTCGATCAACGCGAACGCAACGATCGCCAGCGCGGCGACCAGACAAAGGTAGAGGAGGTTGAACGCTTGCGGCGTGAGCGCGGCGCGCCACGGCCCGGGAATGCCGGAGAGGCCGTCGGTGCCGTTGGTGAGCCAGATTTCGTTCGACGCGACGATGCGGATGGTCTCGGCAAATCCCAGCGTGACGATGGCGAGATAATCGCCGCGCAGCCGGGCGGTGACGAGGGAGACGATCGCCCCGACGCCGGCGGCGACCAGCGCGCCGGCGCCGACCCCGACCGCGATCGGCGCGCCGAATCTCAGCGTGAGCAGCGCCGAGGTGTAGGCGCCGACGGCGAAGAAGCCGACGAGGCCGAGGTTGACCTGGCCGGCCATGCCCCAGATGACGTTCAAGCCCAGCGCCATCAGCGCGTAGAGGCCCGCCGACACCGCCATGGCGATCAGATAATTTTCCATGCGCGGGCTCCGCTTAGCGTCCTGCGAAAACGTCATCCTGAGGAGGTCGCGCGCGTTTGCGCGCGACCGTCTCGAAGGATGGCCACAAGCACTGCGCTTGCTTCCATCCTTCGAGACGGCCGCTCGCTGGAACGCGAGCGGCCTCCTCAGGATGACGACTCGGATGTTTCATCTAATACGCCCGCTGCCCGAGGATGCCGCGCGGCCGGAAGGTCAGCACCAGGAGGATCGCGAGGAAGCCGACCGCGCTGCGGTAGTTGGGCGAGAGGATCACCAACGAGAGTTCCTCGCCGATGCCGATGACGAGCGCGCCGACCACCGCGCCCGGCACGCTGCCGAGGCCGCCGACCACCGCGGCGGCGAAGATCGACAGGATGGCGCGGAAGCCGGTGAGGGGATCGATGGTGGTGTCGAGGCCGAGCAGCATGCCGCCGAGCCCGGCGAGCCCCATGCCGGCGAACGACACCGCGCGGGCGACGGTCTCGGCGTTGATGCCCTTGATGCCGGCCAAGGTCGGGTTGTCGGCCACCGCCCGCATCGCCTTGCCGGCGCGGGTGAAGGCGAGGAAGGCGAAGATCGCCGCCGTCACCGCGAGGGCGATCGCGAGGTTCTCGACCTGCTGCGGCCCGACCCGCAAACCCGCGAAGCGCCAGTCGCGGGCGAGCGGCAGGTCGTAGCCGCGCAACTCGTTGCCGAAGGCGAAGCGCACCACGTTCTCGAGCGCGATGGTGAGCGCGATCGAGCCGATCGCCGTGGTGATGAAGCCGGACGCGCGGAACGGCTTGAGGATGATCTCGTCGGTCGCCAGGCCGACCGCGCCGGCGACGACGAACGCGACGACGATCGCCGGCAGCACCGGCAGCCCGAACGACACATTGGCGACGTAGCCGGCGAAGGCGCCGACCGTGGCGTGGGAGGCGACGGCGAAGTTGGGAAACCGCAGCACCGCGAAAATGACGGTGAGCCCGATCGCCGGCACCGCCAGAATGGTGCCGGCCATGGCGCCGTTGAGCACGAGCTGGAGGATTTGCGTGAGCACGGTTTACGCAGGCGCGCTCCCTCTCCCCGAAGGGGAGAGGGTAGGGGTGAGGGGGTTACGACATTTCAATTGAATCGCCGGAACCCCCTCACCCGACAATTCGCGAGCACGCTCGCGAATTGTCGACCTCTCCCCTATGGGGAGAGGTGAAGGGGCGGCGAGGCTTCGAGCACGAACTGACATGTCGGTCGCCCTCATCCCCCCAAGAATATCCGCCGGATCTCGGGATCGGCGGCGAGTTCGTGCGCCGGGCCGGTGCGGCTGGTGCGGCCGTCGACCAGGATGTAGGCGCGGTGCGACACCGCGAGCGCCTCGCGCGCGTTCTGCTCGACGAGTACGATCGCCACCCGGTCGCGGTTGACGGCGCGGATGTCCGCAAACAGCCGGTCGGCCGCCGCCGGCGCCAGCCCGGCGGACGGCTCGTCGAGCAGCAGCAGCTCCGGCTCGACCATCAGCGCCATCGCCATGGCGAGGATCTGCCGCTCGCCGCCGGAGAGCGTGCGCGCCGCGTGCCGGCGCTTGGCGGCGAGCGCCGGAAAGCGCGCGAGCACCGCCTCCATGCGCGCGCGCGTGCGCGCCGGGGCGACGTAGCCGCCGATCTCCAGGTTCTCGGCGACCGACATGCTGGCAAAGACGTTGTGCTCCTGCGGCACGTAGGCGACGCCGAGGCGGGCGATGTCGCGCGGCTCAAGCCCGACGAGCGAGCGGTCCTTGAAGGCGATGGCGCCGCGCGCGGGCTTGAGCAGGCCGGCGATCGCTTTGAGCAGGGTCGATTTGCCGGCGCCGTTCGGCCCGATGACGCAGACGATCTCGCCGGCGGCAAGGGTGAAGTCGAGGCCTTTGAGGATTTCGTCGGCCGCCGTGTAGCCGGCGACCACGCCGGAGACGGTCAGGAAGCCCATCGCCGGCGCCCCATGTAGGCTTCCTGCACCACGGGGCTCGCGGCGAGGGCTGAGAACGAACCTTCGATCAACGTGCGGCCCTCGGCGAGCACGATCACGTGGTCGCACAGGCGCGCGATCGCGTCCATCTGGTGCTCGATCAAGAGGATGGTGACGCCGCCGGCGACGAGTTCGCGCAGCCGCTCGCCGATTTCCCGCGCCAGCGTCGGATTGACGCCGGCGATCGGCTCGTCGAGCAGCAGCATGGTCGGCTCGGCCATCAGGGCGCGGCCGATCTCGAGCAGCTTCTTCTGGCCGCCGGAGAGTTCGGCCGCGGTGTTATA
>DASPVJ010000564.1:0-2948 GCA_035622435.1 Xanthobacteraceae bacterium
GGCGAGGATCAGCCGGCCGTCCGCGGAATCGACGCGCACGCCGACCGGAAGCAGGTCGACGACGGCGCGGAGAAGATCGAGGCGCCGTTGCGCGTCGGCCTCCTCGATCGCACGCGCGGGGACGCCGTCCGCAACGATCGCATCCGAAACCCGCGCCGCGCGCGCTTGCCGCTCGAAACCCGCCATCTGCGTTACTCGACACCGCGCCCGCGACATGCCGGAAATCGACGCAGCCGCGCGGGCGAACGCAACCGTCCAGGCGATGACCATAGGGAAATGGGCGCGAAAAAACGCTTAAGGCGATCGTCGAACCTCGGCCCGGCGCGCGCCGGCGCCGGCAATCAATCGCGGCATGCCGAACCGTTGGTTAATCCGATTGACGACGCGCCGGCGGCGCGGCGCGTGCGTTGGTTAACCGCCGCTTGCCTCGGGCGACGCCGGTTGCGCCACCGGCGCGTAGAACGTCCCCTCGACTTCCACTATGTCGTCCTGGGCGAGGCCGCGCACCTCGACGATGGTGCGCGGCGGATAAGGCCCCTCGCCCCACAATTCCGCCTGCACCTTGTTGACGAGCGGACGCAGGCGAACCATGTCGGTGACGTAGACGACGAGCCGCACGGCGTCGCTTAGATTCGCGCCCTCGTATTCGGCGATCAGCTGCATGTTGCGGAAGGCTTGGCGGATGCGCGCCTCCTCGCCTTCGACCAGCGTGTTGGTCTTCGGATCGATGCCACGCATGCCGGCGACGAAGACGAAATCGCCCGCCCGCGTACCGACGCTCCAGGTCCCGGTCGGCGCGATCGCGCCCGCGGGCGACAAGGTTTTGATCACCGCAGCATCCCTCAATACTCCACCATCAGCTCCACCCGATCCGCCGCGAAGCGCCCGGTCGAAGTGACGATCGGGCGGCCATCGGGGGTGACGTCGACGCTTTCGACCACCAGCAGCGGCCGGCCGGGCGCGAGGTCGAGGCGGGCGGCATCGATGGCGTCGGCGACCGCCGCGGTGACGCGGGTCGCGTGGCGGCGGTAGTCGCGAATGCCGGCGGCGGCGAGCACGCGGGTGACCGAGCGGGTCGCCGCGTAGACCTTGGCGGCGTCGGGCACGCGCGCGGCCGGAAGCCACGTGGTGCCGGCGCACAGCGGCACGCCATTGGCGTCGCGCACAAAGTCGAGCCGCACGACCGGCGTGCCCTTGGCAAGCTTGAGCCGCCGGGCGACGGCGCGGTCGGCGGGCTCGAGGCGGCTCGCCACCAGGCGGCCGCCCGCTTCGCGCCCGGCGGTGCCGACGATTTCGGAAAAGCGTGTGCGTCGGCTGATCGGGTAGGCGAGGCGGGAGCCTTCGACGAAGGTGCCGCTGCCGCGCGCGGCGCGCACCAGGCCACGGCCGGCGAGTTCGGCGATCGCCCGCCGCACGGTGTGACGGTTGACCGCGAAGCGCGCGGCGATCTCGGTCTCGCCCGGCAGCTTCTCGCCCGCCGCGATCTCGCCCGCGGCGATGGCCCGCTCGAGATCGTCGGCGATGCGCCGCCACAGGGTCACGCCGGCGGTCGGCGCGGCGCGCGCCGTCACCGCCCTGTCGCCCGGTCTCGCCATGCTGCCTCCAGCCGAATCGTCGCGAAAGGTCACTGGACTTCATAGTTGTCTAGTACTATAGACAACTTCGCCATGGACGCAAACCTCAATCCCGACCGGGGCGCGCGCCGCGCCGCCATGGCGGTGCTGGCCCGGGCGCAGGCGGCCGAAATCGCCGCCGGCCTTGCCGCCCTCGGCCCGGCGCCGGCGCACGCGGAGGTGCGGCCGGCGGAGACCGGGCTCGTGATGGTGCGCGGGCGCATCGGCGGCGACGGCGCGCCGTTCAACCTGGGGGAAGCCACGGTCACGCGCTGCGCGGTGCAGCTTGCGACCGGCGAAATCGGCTTCGGCTACGTACTCGGCCGCGACCGCGACAAGGCGCGGCTTGCCGCGCTCGCCGATGCGCTGTGGCAGAGCGCCGACCATCGTGCGGCGATCGAGCGCGCCGTGCTCGCGCCGCTGCGCGCGCGACAAGCGGAGCGCCTGGCGCGCGCCCGCGAAGAAACCGCGGCCACCAAGGTCGATTTCTTCACCCTCGTGCGCGGAGAGGATTCATGAGCGCGGTCGCAGCCGGCTTCGCCGAACCCGTGCTGGCGGCGCAATCGACGTTCCGCACGGTCATGGACGCGATGGCGCGGCCGGGCACGGTGCGGCGGCTTCCCGGCATCGCCGCGCCGACGCCCCTGTCGCCGACGGCCGCCGCGATCGCGCTCACCCTGCTCGATTACGAGACGCCGTTCTGGCTCGATGCACCGCTTTCCGCCGCGCCCGAGGTCGCACGCTGGATCGCATTCCACACCGGCGCGCCGCGCACGGACGATCCTCCGACCGCCGCCTTCGCCTTCGTGGCCGACAGCGTCGCGGCGCCGCCGTTCGAAACCTTCGCGCTCGGCAGCGCCGAATATCCCGACCGGTCGACCACCCTGGTGCTGCAGGTCGAGCATCTCGCCGAGGGCGACGGCCTCATCCTGCGCGGCCCCGGCATTGCCGGATCGTGCCGCCTCGCGGCGTCGCCCTTGCCCGCCGACATGCTCGACCGCCTGGCGGATAACCGGGCGCGCTTTCCCCGCGGCGTCGACATCGTGCTCGCGGCCGCCGATGCGGTCGCCGCATTGCCGCGCTCGGTGCGGGCGGCGGGAGGCTGACATGTATGTGGCGGTCAAAGGCGGCGAACGCGCCATCGACAATGCCCACCGCCTGCTGGCGTCGAGGCGCCGCGGCGATCCGGCCGTGCCCGAACTCACCTTGGCGCAGATTTCCGAGCAGCTGGCGCTCGCCTGCGACCGGGTGATGGCGGAAGGCTCGCTCTACGACCGCGAACTCGCCGCGCTCGCCGTCAAGCAGGCGCGCGGCGATCTGGTCGAGGCGATCTTC
>DASPVJ010000565.1:0-12516 GCA_035622435.1 Xanthobacteraceae bacterium
GTGGCCGACGTGACGCCGCCGGAGCGCCGCGCCGCGCGGTTCGGCATGCTCGGCGTCGCGTTCGGCGTCGGCTTCGTGCTCGGGCCGGCGCTCGGCGGGCTTGCCGGCAGCGTCGATCCGCGGCTGCCGTTCTGGATCGCCGCCGGCTTGAGCCTGGCGAACGCGCTCTACGGCCTCCTGGTGCTGCCGGAATCGCTGCCGCGCGAGCGCCGCGCGCCGTTCGATTGGCGTCGCGCCAATCCGCTCGGCTCGCTCGCCCTGCTGCGCTCGCACCGCGAACTCTTCGGCCTCGCCGGCGTCTACTTTCTCGGCCAACTCGCCCACGCGCTCTTGCCGAGCATCACCGTCCTCTACATGGGTTACCGCTACGGCTGGGACGAGCGCATGGTCGGCCTCGTCATGGCCGGCGTCGGCGTCTGCTCCATGGTGGTGCAGGGCGGGCTGATCGGCCCGGTGGTGACGCGGTTCGGCGAGCGCAACGCGCTCGTCGCCGGCCTGCTGTTCGGCGCGGCCGGGTTTGCGACCTACGGGATCGCCGCGAGCGGCACGGTATTCCTCCTCGGCATTCCGTTGATGGCGCTGTGGGGCTTTGCCAACCCGGCGGCGCTCGGCCTCATGAGCCGCCGCGTCGGGCCGCAGGAGCAGGGGCAGGTGCAAGGCGCGAACGGCGCCATCGCCGGCATCGCCAACATGCTCGGGCCCGGCCTGTTCACCCAGGTTTTCGCCGCCGCGATCGCGCCCGACCGCAGCTGGCAGCTTCCCGGCGCGCCGTTTGCGCTGGCCGCGCTGATGCTCGTTGCCGCCGTGGTCGTCGCCTGGCGCGTGACGGCGAAAAGCGCGAACTCGTAGCCCGGATTGAGCGGAGAGCGAAATCCGGGATCCCCGCATTTCGCTTCGCTCAATGCGGGCTACATTATCCCGGCGGCTGGAACTCCATCATCGTCCGGGTCGGATAATTGTAGAGCTTGCCGCTGGCGGCGAAGTCCGGCAGGCACAGGGTGACGACGTGTTCGGCGGCCGCGTCCGGCGTCGCGAGCGTCATCGGGTCCTCGCCCGGCATGGCGTTCGCGCGCATGCGGGTGCGGATCGGCCCGGGATTGAACAGGTTGACGCGCACCTTGGTGGTCGCGGTCTCCGCCGCGTAGATGCGTGCCAGCATTTCAAGCGCGCTCTTGGACACGGCATAGGGGCCCCAATAGGCGAGCGCGCGCGCCGTCACGCCCGAGGTGAGGAACACCACGCGCGCCGCCGCGGAGCGCTGCAGCAGCGGGTCCATGGCGCGGATCAGCCGCCAATTGGCGGTGACGTTGACGGCCATCACCTCCTCCCACGCCGGGGCTTGGACGTGGCCGAGCGGCGACAGCGGGCCGAGGATGCCGGCGTTGCCGACGAGCACGTCGAGCCGGCCGTAGCGTTCGGCAAGCGCGATCGCGAGCCGGTCGATGGCGTCGAAATCCTTCAGATCGGCCGGCACGAGGGTGGCCGAACCGCCGGCCGCGCGGACCCTGTCGTCGAGTTCCTCGAGCCCCCCGACCGTGCGCGCGAGCGCCACCACGTGGGCGCCGGCCTCGGCGAGCTTGAGCGCCGTCGCCGCGCCGATGCCGCGCGAGGCGCCGGTGACGAGCGCGATGCGGTCGGCGAGCGGCTTGGGCATGGGGGTGCTCGATGCGCCGCGCTTTACCTCCCCCTGGAGGGGGGAGGTCGACAATCCGCGAGCTTGCCTCGCGGATTGTCGGGTGGGGGTGACAGCTGTCGGAACGCGGGGCCCTTCGTTTCACCCCACCCCGGCGCCTTCGGCGCCGACCCTCCCCCTCCAGGGGAGGGTAAGTCAGCTCGCTTCCGCCAGCAGCGAGAGCTGGCGCGGGGAGGGGGCCTCGCCGGAGACGTCGGTCAGCGGGGTCGGGTATTCGCCGGTGAAGCAATGGTCGGTGAATTGCGGGCGCACCGGATCGCGCCGCTCGAACCCCATGGCGCGGTAGATGCCGTCGACGGAGAGGAACGCCAGCGTGTCGGCGCCGATGAAACGGCGCATGCCCTCGACGTCGTGATTGGCGGCGAGCAGCTTCTCGCGCTCCGGCGTGTCGATGCCGTAATAGTCGGGATGCGTGATCGGCGGGGAGGCGATGCGGAAATGCACCTCGCTGGCGCCGGCGTCGCGCATCATCTGCACGATCTTCACCGACGTCGTGCCGCGCACCAGCGAGTCGTCGATCAGCACGATCCGCTTGCCCTTCACCACGGCGCGATTGGCGGAATGCTTGAGCCGCACGCCGTTTTCGCGGATGGCCTGGGTCGGCTGGATGAAGGTGCGCCCGACGTAGTGGTTGCGGATGATGCCGAGCTCATAGGGGATGCCGGACGTCTGGGCGTAGCCGATCGCCGCGGGCACCCCGGAATCGGGCACCGGGATGACGACGTCGGCGGCGGCCGGCGATTCCGCCGCCAACTCGGCGCCGAAGCGCTTGCGCACGTCGTAGACCGCCCGCCCGCCGACGATCGAATCCGGCCGGGAGAAATAGATGTATTCGAAGATGCACGGCCGCGCCGCCATCGGCGGGAACGGCTCGTGGCTTTCGATCTTGCCGATGGCGCGCTCGGTGGCGACGATGACCTCGCCGTTCTTCACGTCCCGCACGTAGCGCGCGCCGATGATGTCGAGGGCGCAGGTTTCCGAGGTGAGGATCGGGCAGCCGTCGAGTTCGCCCAGCACCAGCGGCCGGATGCCGAGCGGATCGCGCGCGCCGATCAGCTTCTTGTTGGTCAGCGCCACCAGCGAGTAGGCGCCTTCGATCGCGCGCAACGCGTCGATGAAACGGTCGATGAAGCGGTTGCGCTGCGAGCGCGCCACGAGGTGGAGGATCACCTCGGTGTCGGTGGTCGACTGCATGATGGCGCCGGCGCGCACCAGCTCGCGCCGCAGGGTGAGGCCGTTGGTGAGGTTGCCGTTGTGGCCGACCGCAAACCCGCCGCTGTCCAACTCCGAGAACAGCGGCTGCACGTTGCGCAGGATGGTGCCGCCGGTGGTCGAATAGCGCACGTGGCCCATCGCCAGCTGCCCGGGCAGGCGGTCGATCACCTCCTTGCGCGAGAAGGTGTCGCCGACGAGGCCGAGGCGCCGCTCGGAGTGGAACCGTTTGCCGTCGAAGGTGACGATGCCGGCCGCCTCCTGGCCGCGGTGCTGGAGCGCGTGCAGGCCGAGCGCGGTGATCGCGGCGGCGTCGGGATGGCCGAAGATGCCGAAGACGCCGCACTCCTCGCGCAGCCGGTCGCCGTCGAGATCGATGTCGCGGTCGGCGTCGTGCGGCGTATCCATCTCGCTCGTCTCCCTCCGCCGCGTCAGCGCGGCATCGTTGCGGCCCGGGTCGGCGCCGTATCGACCTGCGCGCGCGCCAGGCGCAGATCAAGTCCGGTGCGGTTGCCGGGCGGCGCGTCCTGGTCCTGATCTTCGGTTCCCGGCGGCTTGAGCTTCTTGAAGTATTTGTCGAGGTCCTCGGGCAGCATCGACAACAGCCATTGCCCGGTGCTCTTGATGACCACCAGCGATTTGGCGTTCTTGATCCACGCCGGGTGGCTCTTCTCCGGCGCCAGCCAGGCGAAGAACATGTAGGCGGCCACCACCACGATCAGCCCGCGAGCGAGCCCGAACAGGAAACCGAGGGTGCGGTCGAGCGCCCCGACCCTGCTGTCGAGGATGGCGTCGGAGATCTTCACGGTGATGATCGATACCACCAGGAGCGTGCCGAGGAACAGGACGCCGACGACCGCGCCGGTCGCGATCAGATCGTTATATATGTACTGCTTGGCCACCGGCACGAGGCGTTTGTAGAAATAGAGCGTGACGACGGCGGCTGCGGCCCAGGAGACGATCGAGAAAATCTCCCGCATGAAGCCCCGCACCATCGCCAGCAGGGCCGAGATCAGCATGACGACGAGCAGCAGGATGTCGAGGGGCTCGATCGGCATCGAACGGCATCATCCGTCGCGGTGGCAACTTGGCGCCGACCGCATGGAATCGTCCGGGCCGGCGAGCGCGCCCCGTGTATAGCCGGGCCGGGTCGCCCCGTCACCCGTCTTGTCAGCGCGAGCGAATCCCTCCCCCGCGGAGCGCCGCTTGTTCATACCCTCCCCCCGCGCGAAGCGCGGTGGGGAGGGTGGCGAGCGAAGCGAGCCGGGTGGGGGGTCGTTGCTTCCATCGGCACCGGCGGCGCCAAGCCGAACCGCCCCCCACCCCTTACCCCTCCCCACCGCGCGCCGAGCGCGCGGGGGGAGGGGAACCGGAAAGGCCTGAGGGATTGACACGGCGCACCCCGCGGGTCCCGCGCTCGGCAATGTCGGCGACCAAGCTTGACAGCGAGCCGACCGCGTCGAGGGCCAGGCCGGCTTCGGCGGCTGCCTCGGTCCCGGCTTGCGGCAGGATCGCCCGGCCGAAGCCGAGCTTGGCGGCCTCCTTGAGCCGCGCCGCGGTCTGCGCCACCGGCCGCACGGCCCCGGACAGCGACACCTCCCCGAAATAGACCGCGTCAGGCGGCAGCGGCGCATTGGCCAGCGAGGAGACGAGGGCGGCGGCCGCCGCCAAGTCGGCAGCGGGTTCCTGGATGCGCAGCCCGCCCGCCACGTTGAGGTAGACGTCATGGCCGCCGAGCCGCACGGCGCAATGGGCCTCGAGCACCGCCAGCACCATGGACAGCCGGTTCTGGTCCCAGCCGACTACCGCCCGGCGCGGGGTGCCAAGGGTGGTCGGCGCCACCAGCGCCTGCATCTCGACCAAGAGCGGCCGGGTGCCCTCGATGCCGGCGAACACGGCGGTGCCGGGGCTGCCGAGATCGCGTTCCGACAGGAACAGCTCCGAGGGGTTGGGCACCTCGCGCAGGCCCGCACCGGTCATCTCGAAGACGCCGATCTCGTCGGTGGGCCCGAACCGGTTCTTGACCGCGCGCAGGATGCGGAACTGGTGCGCCCCGTCCCCCTCGAACGAGAGCACCGCGTCGACCATGTGCTCGACCACGCGGGGGCCGGCGATCTGGCCGTCCTTGGTGACGTGGCCGACCAGAAATACCGCGGCGCCGGTGCGCTTGGCGAAGCGGATGAGCGATTGCGCCGCGCCGCGCACCTGGGTCACCGTGCCGGGCGCCGATTCGACCGCGTCGGTCCACATGGTCTGGATCGAATCGATGACGACGAGGCGCGGCGGCTTGCCTTCGCCGAGCGTCGCCACGATGTCCTCGACCGCGGTCTCCGCCGCAAGCTCGACCTTGGCAGCGGCAAGCCCGAGGCGCTCGGCGCGCAGCCGCACCTGCGCCACCGCCTCTTCGCCCGAAATGTAGACGACGCGGTGCCCGCCGCCCGCGAGCGCCGCGGCGGCCTGGATCAAGAGCGTCGACTTGCCGATGCCGGGATCGCCGCCGACGAGCAGCACCGAGCCGCGCACGAACCCGCCGCCGGTGACCCGGTCGAGCTCGGCAAGGCCGGACGGGAGCCGCGGCGCCTCCTGCGCCGCGCCGGCGAGCGGCTCGAGCGCAAACAGCCGCCCCTTGCGCGCCGCGCGCCCGGGCGTCGCCGTGGCGCCGACGCTTTCCTCGGCGATCGTGTTCCATTCGCCGCAGGCCTCGCACTTGCCCTGCCAGCGGCCGTAAACGGCGCCGCAGTTCTGGCACACGAACGTGAGGGTGCGACGGGCCATTCGCTACTCGCTCAATCCTTATAAACCCGACGGTACCGCCGCCCGAGGCTCACGAGCACCTCATAGGCGATGGTGCCGGCGTGGGAGGCGAGGTCGTCGACCCCGATCGTCTCGTCGAGCAACGCGACGGTGTCGCCGCGGCGCGGCTTATCCTGCGGCAGGTCGGTGACGTCGACTGCGAGCAGATCCATGGAGACGCGGCCGGCGAGCGGGCAGGGGCGCCCGGCCACGACCGCCTCGGCGCCCGGCCTGCTGTCGGAGGCGCTCGCCGCGCGCGGGAACCCGTCGGCATAGCCCAGCGCCACGATGGCGAGCCGGGTCGGCCGCCGCGCCGTCCACATCGCTCCGTAGCCGACCGTATCGCCCGCCTCGAGGTCGCGCACCTGAACGACCAAGCCATCGAGCCGAACCGCCGTGCGCATGAGGTTGAGGTGGCCGGGGGTCGGATTGGCCCCGTAAAGCGCGACCCCCGGCCGCACCAGGTCGTGATGGGCGTCGGGGCCGAGGAAAATGCCGGACGAATTGGCGAGCGACCCGGCCACGCCGGGGAACAGGTCGCGCACCTCCCGGAAGTCCGCCATCTGGCGTGCATTGAGCGGATGGCTCGGTTCCTCCGAGCAGGCAAAGTGGCTCATGAGGAGATCGAGCCCGGCGCCGCGCGCCGCAGCGGGCGCGTCGAGTTGCGAAACGTCCTCCGGGCTCAAGCCCAGGCGGTTCATCCCGGTGTCGACGTGGAGCGCGGCGGTGCCGCTCCAGCCTTCGGCGCGGAACGCTTCCCATTCGGCCAATTCCTCCATGCTGCCGATCACCGGCCGCAGGTTCCCGCGGGCGTAGGCGGCAAGCGTGCCCGGCAAGGTGGCGAGCACGTAGATCGTCGCCGTCGGCGCCACCGCGCGCACGCGCTGCGCTTCCGCCAGGTTGGCAACGAAGAACGTCGTGCATCCCGCCGCGGCAAGCGCGCGCGTGACCGGCTCGGTGCCGCATCCGTAGGCGTCCGCCTTGACGACGGCAGCGCATGCGGCCGGCGCCGCCCGGCGGGCAAGCTCGCGCCAATTGGCGACGATGGCGGCGAGATCGATGGTGAGAATCCCGCCGGCCCCGGCGTCCGGGTCGGGTTCGCTCGATAGAGGCGCAGGATGCGGCAGGCGGGTCGGCATCGGTCCATCATGGCCGGGTTTGGCGGATCGGGCCAGCAGGCCCTTGGGCGACAAAGCAATCCAGGAGTTGTGGCCCGCACGAGCGAAGCGATATCGGGGACCCGGATTTCGCGCTGCGCGCTCATCCGGGCTACCATGATTGCTCCGCTGCGCTCGCGAGACGCGCGCGGCGTCAATTCCGTTCCGGCAGCCGGCTGTCGTCGGCAAGATCGGCGAAGCGCGTCACGTCGGCCTTGAACTGCAGCTGGACGGTGCCGGTCGGCCCGTGCCGCTGCTTGCCGATGATCAGCTCGGCCTTGCCGTGCACCGCTTCCATGTCGGTCTGCCACTTGAAATGCTCGTCGGTGCCGGCGCGCGGCTCTTTGTTTTTCAAATAGTATTCCTCGCGGAACACGAACAGCACGACGTCGGCGTCCTGCTCGATCGAGCCGGATTCGCGCAGGTCGGAAAGCTGCGGCCGCTTGTCGTCTCGGCTCTCGACCTGACGCGAAAGCTGCGAGCAACCGAGCACCGGCACGTTGAGTTCCTTCGCCAGCGTCTTGAGGCCGGTGGTGATCTCGGTCACTTCCTGGACGCGGTTCTCGTTGGCGCGCCGGGCGGAGCCTTGCAGGAGCTGCACGTAGTCGACGACCAGGAGATCGAGCCCGCGCTGGCGCTTGAGGCGGCGGGCGCGGGCGGCAAGCTGGGCGATGGAAAGGCCGCCGGTCTCGTCGATATAGAGCGGAAGCGTTTCCATTTCGCGCGCCACCGCGGCGATGCGGTCGAAGTCGGGAGGCTCGATCTCGCCGCGGCGGATGCGGTAGGAGGGGATCTCGGTCTGCTCGGAAATGATGCGCGTGGCAAGTTGCTCCGCCGACATCTCGAGCGAGAAGAAGCCGACGATGCCGCCGTTGATCGTGTCGATGTGGCCGTCGGCCTTGACGTCGCCGCGCCAGGCGCGCGCGATGTTGTAGGCGATGTTGGTTGCGAGCGAGGTCTTGCCCATGCCGGGCCGCCCCGCCAGGATGACGAGGTCGGAGTGTTGCAGGCCGCCCATCATGCGGTCGAGGTCGTGCAGGCCGGTGGCAAGTCCCGACAGCCGCCCGTCGCGCTGATAGGCGCGCGCGGCCATGTCGACCGCGGTGGTCAGCGCGGACGCGAACCGCTGGAACCCGCCGTCGTATTTTCCCGTCTCCGCGAGTTCATAGAGCCGACGTTCGGCGTCCTCGATTTGGTCGCGCGGCGCGAAGTCGACCGGCGCCTCGTATGCGACGTTGACCATGTCCTCGCCGACTACGATGAGCGAGCGACGAATGAAGAGATCGTAGATGGTGCGCCCGTAATCCTCGGCGTTGATGACCGTCGTCGCCTCGGCGGCGAGCCGCGCCAGGTATTGGCTCACCGTGAGGCCGGCGATATCGACGTCCGCCGGCAGGAACGTCTTGAGCGTCACCGGGTTGGCGATCTTGCCGACGCGGATCAGGCTGCCGGCGATCTCGTAGATGTTCTGGTGCACCGGCTCGAAGAAGTGCCGCGGCTCGAGGAAGTCGGACACCCGGTAGAGCGCTTCGTTGTTGACAAGGATGGCGCCGAGCAGCGCCTGTTCCGCCTCGATGTTGTGCGGGGCGCTGCGATAGAGCGGCGTACCTTCGGCGGCCGCCTTGCGCGCGGTCGAATCAGCTTGTGCCATGGGACGGATGCTAGCTTGCCTGGCGCGGGCATAGCACGATCCGTGCGGCGCGCATGGCGCGCCCGCGGCGAACTACCGCAATCCACACAACGCGCATGACAGTGGGAAGGCCGGAGTTTCCGCTTGACGACTACTCGCCGGCGAGTCTCAGCGGCGGCCGGTGCCCACCCTCGATCCCGCGCAGCCGCGCTTCCTCGCGCAAAACGTAGTCGCGCGTCGTCGGCACCACGCCCTGCCGCCGGGTCAATTGGGCCTGGAACACCATCATGCCCTGGGCGCGGAAGGACATTTCGGACGCCGCGAGCCAGAATTCCCACATGCGGCAGAAGCGCGCATCGTAGAGCCGTTCCGCCTCCTCGCGCCGGGCCAGGAACCGCTCGCGCCAGGCCTTGAGGGTTTCCGCATAGTGCAGGCGCAGGATCTCGATATCGGTCAGCAACAGGCCGGAGCGCTCGATCGCCGGCAGCACCTCGGACAGCGCCGGTATATAGCCGCCGGGGAAGATGTACTTGGCGACGAACGGATTGGTGTAGCCGGGTCCTTCGGCGCGCCCGATCGAGTGCAGCAGCATCACCCCGTCGTCGGCGAGCAGCTCGGCGCATTTGCGGAAGAAGACGTCGTAAAAGCCGACACCCACGTGCTCGAACATGCCGACGGAGACGATCCGGTCGAAACGGCCGGTCACGTCGCGATAGTCGGCGAGGCGGAAGGCGACCTTGTCGGCGACCGCCGTCTCGACGGCGCGCGCGCGGGAAAGCGTCAGTTGCTCGCGGGACAAGGTCACGCCTTCGACTCGCGCCCCGCAGGTCTCGGCAAGGTAGAAGGCAAGGCCGCCCCAGCCCGACCCGATGTCGAGCACGCGATGGCCGGGCGCGAGTAGAAGCTTGGCGGCGATGTGGCGCTTCTTGGCGAGTTGAGCGTCGTCGAGCGACTGCGCGGCGGTTTCGAAATAGGCGCAGCTGTACTGCCGGTCGGCATCGAGGAACAGCGCGTAGAGCCGGCTGTCGAGATCGTAGTGATGCGCCGCGTTGCGGCGCGCCCGCCCGCGCGGGTTGAGCTGGCGCAGGCGGCGGCCGAGGTAGCGCAAGAGCCCATGCGGCCGGGCCCAGCGGGAGGGCCGCAGCGCGTGCGGTTGCGACATCACCAGCGCGAGCACGTCGGCGATCGAACCGTCTTCGACGGTGACCGCGCCGTCCATGTAGGCTTCGCCGAACTTGAGTTCGGGGTCGATGAGGATGCCGAGCTCCGCCGTCCGCGAGGAAAACCGCAGCCCCAGCGGCGGACCGGTGCCGTCGCCGACGGTGAACGGGCGACCGCCAACCGGCGTCACCCGCAGCGTCCCGGTCCGGATGGCCAGCGCGAGAACTTTCTGAAGCAAGCGGTCCAACAGCACCGGCCGCCTCCTGCAGATTCCTCCGACGCGACAACTCGTGGGTTGGGCTTGGGGTTCCGACCGAGCGTGGCGCCGCGCGGGCAGAACTGCCGGCAACGACGCACTCCGCCCAGCCCGTCCGGCCGCCCGAGCGCGTTTGACGGCGCCCGAAGGGCATTACATCAAAGTTTCGCCATGCCGGCAACGCACCTGGTATGAATGCGCTCGCATGCGACTCCGCCGGTCCGGTGCGGCCGTCGAATTTGGCCGACAGAGCCGCAATAATGCGCTAGAGCAGGGTGCGTTGCGTCGAGTTCGCCGCCTGCCGGCTCCCCAGGCCGGGGCGCGCTCGGTCGAAATGCCCGCATCGCGGACAGTAGCGGAATAGGGAGAGATCTTTGGTCGGACACGCGCGTCGCTGGCAAGTCATCGGGGTCGGGGCCGTCCTCATGCTCGGGGCCGGGGCGGCGCGGGCGGAAAACCTGGATGCAGGCAAGTCGGCCCCGGCCCTGTTCGCGGCGAGCTGCTCGACCTGCCACGCCAGCCCCCGGGGGCTTGCCAAGGACACGAGCGGGCTCGCGTCCTTCCTGCGCGAGCACTACACGGCCAGTCCGGAATCCGCGGCGACCCTTGCGGCCTATCTGACGGCGAACGCCGTCACCCCGAGGCAGGCGCCGACCGGCCGTGCTGCCGCCCCGTCGGAGGGCACCCGCGCACGCGGACGTCCGGCAGAAACGCCCGCGGCCAAGAACGAACCCGCGCGCCAGCCCCTCACCACCACCGCGCGGCCCGACTCCATGATCGAGCCGATCGAGCCCCCTCGCCGCGACCCGGCGAAAGGCGCGGCCCGCGGCAAGCGACAACCGACCAAGCAGGAGACGACCGCGTCGCCCGCGAGCCCGGCCGAGCCGGCGGCTGCTCCGGCGCCCGCGGCCAACGCGCCCGCCGAGGCGCCGGCGGCGGCCGCTCCCGTCGCAGCCGCCCCGCCGCCCGATCAGCCGGCCTTTTCCGCGCCCTCGCCCTGAGGCTCCGCCGGGCCGCCCACGGCGGCCTGCGGCTGCTCGAAGATCGCCTCGGCGGCGAGCGCGGCCTCGGCCGCCTCGTCCGGCGCCTCGCGCCGCACCGTCATGTCTTCGCCGCGCGCCTGGCGCTCGGCCTCGTCGGCGTTGCGCGCGATGTTGACGGTGATTTTCGAGCCGACCTCCGGATGCAGCGCCACCGGCACCGTGTGCAGTCCGATCGCCTTGATCGGCGCGTTGAGTTCGACCTGGCTGCGGTCGACCAGGAAGCCGGCTTCGGCCAGGATCGCGGCGATATCGCGGGTCGATACCGAGCCATAGAGCTGGCCGCCTTCCGCCGCCTGGCGCACCACTACGAAGCTTTGGCCGTCGAGCTTGGCGGCGACCTTTTCCGCCTCCCCGCGCTGCGCCAGGTTGCGCGTTTCGAGTTCGGTCTTCATCGATTCGAAGCGGGTACGGTTCTCCTTGGTGGCGCGCAGCGCCTTGCCCTTGGGCAGCAGGAAATTGCGCGCATAGCCGTCCCTGACGCGGACGACGTCGCCCATCTGGCCGAGCCGGCCGATGCGCTGGAGCAAAATCACTTCCATTGGTCTTCTCCGTTCCTTGGATTGGGGGATGTTTGCATCAGACGATGTCGGTCGGGCTCGCGCCCTTGCGCGCCACGCGCCCGCGGATGTCGAGTGCCGCGTCGATCAGTCCGAGGATCGCGACCGCCAGCGCCGGCCAACCGAACAGGACGACCGTCAGGTAGGCGCCGGCCAGGATGAAGACGCGGCCGTTGAGGCCGCGGGTCGTCGCGTGCAGAACCGCAAAGCCGAGCAGCAAGTAGGCAGTCAGCAGGCTTGCGGTCAGCACCCAGCAGACGATGCCGAGGAGGCCGGACGCGAAGGTGCCGGCGATGGCGGCGGCGAGCAGCAGCGGAACCCAAGGCGGAAACGCAATCGCCGAGAGGTCGGGCCATGGCCGTTTCAGGCGGCCCGACGCCTGCACGACGCGCGCGGCGAGCCACAGGTTGAAGAGGCTGGCGACGATGGTCGGGATGGCGGCGATGCGCGGGATCCAGGTCGTCAGCCATGCGATGAATTCGCCGGAATCGAGGGCCGCGGAGGCCGCGCCGCCGGCGGAGTCCTGCCCGTCGAACAGGCTCTCGAGCGCGCGCTGAAGCCCGGCGCGGATGCTCTCGGCGTCGAAGCCGAAGCGGGCGATCACCATCATGACGATCAGCGATCCGAGCAGAGCCGCCCAGATGACCAAGCGGCCGACCGGATACCATTCGAGGCGCTCGCGCGCGCCGTTTGCGGCCGGCCGCGCCAGCAAGGCGAGATAGCCCAGCCACCACGCCGGCAGGCCGACGCCGATCAGGAACACGACGAACAGCATGCCGCCGAACGCGACGCCGAGACCGAGCGCGGCAACGCCGGCGGCGATGAGTCCGGACGCCTGGCTCCAGCCCAGCGCGGCGATGAGCACGGGCAGCGGCGCGAGGTAGAACAGCGGGATCGAGAGGGCCGAGCCCGATACGACCGATGCGAACACCAGCGCGGCTGCAAGGCCCGCGGCAATGCCGATGAAAACGATTTGCACCATCGTCAGCTGTCCCGCTCGTCGAGCGGTTAGAG
>DASPVJ010000566.1:0-2301 GCA_035622435.1 Xanthobacteraceae bacterium
TCGCCGTAGTTGCCGACCTGTTTGATCGCCTGGTACATCCAGTCGTTGGACAGGCCGAGCAGCTGGCCGAAATTGCCTTCGACGCCGAGCAGGCGGCGCACCTCGGCGTTCGCCGACTTCGCCTTCATCTCGTCGACGTTCTGCGAGGTGACGCCGAGCGCCTCGGCGGCGATCGTGCCGTTGAGCGTCCAGCGCACCACCGCCTGCCAGCGCTCGTCGCCCCAGCGCGTCACCGGGCCCTGCGGATCGTTGGAGATCAGCTCGGTCATGATCGCGTGCTCGCCCGACTCCTTGAGCTTGATGCGCTGGCCGGCGAGCGCGCCGATGCCGGCCGTATAGGCGTCGCAGCGGCCGGCGTCGTAGGCGGCGATGGCGTCGTCGTTCTTCTGGAAATTGACGATCGTCACCTTGAGCTTGCGCTCGGCGTACCAGTCGGCGGCGGTCTTCTCCTCGGTCGAGCCGGCGGCGACGCAGATGGTGGCGCCGTCGAGATCCTGCGGCGTCTTGGCGCCCGACTTCGCGCGCACCACGAAGGTCTGGCCCTCGTAGAAATTGATGCCTTGGAAATCGACCCCGAGCGAGGCGTTGCGCGCGAAGGTGATGGTGGTGTTGCGCGACAGGAGGTCGACCTGGCCCGACTGCAGCACCGGCCAGCGCTGCTGCACCGACGTCGGCGTATACTTGACCTTGCCGGCGTCGCCCAGCACCGCGGCGGCGACCGCGCGGCAGAGATCGACGTCGAGTCCGCTCCATTCGCCCTTGTCGTTGGCGAACGAGAAGCCCGGCAGTCCCAGGTGGACGCCGCATTCGAGGTGGCCGCGCGCCTTGATGGCGTCGAGCGTCGGGCTCGGCGCCAGCTGCTGGGCAAAGCCTGCGGCGGGAAGGGCGCCCGCGAGCGCCGCCGTGAAAAGCACGTGCCGGATGATCATGTCGCCTCGCCCCGTCCTTATGGTGAGGCCGGCATGGTGGGGAGATTTCCCCGCCATTGCAAGGCGGAAAGGTGGCTGTGCTGCCACAAAACATCCACGTCATCCTGAGGAGGTCGCGCGCACTTGCGCGCGACCGTCTCGAAGGATGGCCACATGCACGGAGCGTTGCTTCCATCCTTCGAGACGCTCGCGCGACTTCGTCGCGCTCGCCCTCAGGATGACGAAGGAGAAAAACGCGCGATTCTGGCATAATCCATGCCGGGAGCATGCGGGTGAAATCCTTCCTGTTCGATCATGCGCTGTTGCCGGACGGCTGGGCGCGCGACGTGCGCATCGATGTCGCCGACGGCTCGATCGCCGCCGTGCAGCCGGCGGCGCCGCGCGACGGCGGCGAGCGCATCGGCGGCATTGCGCTTGCCGGGCTGGCGAACCTGCACTGCCACGCGTTCCAGCGCGCCATGGCCGGGCTCACCGAGCGCCGCGGCCCGGCGCACGACAGTTTTTGGACGTGGCGCCAGGCGATGTACGATTTTCTCTCCGCGCTCACGCCCGACGACGTCGAGGCGATCGCCGCCTTCGCCTACATGGAGATGCTGGAATCCGGCTTCACCGCGGTCGGCGAGTTCCACTATCTGCATCACGACGTCGACGGGCGCGCTTACGCCGACATCGGCGAAATGGCCGCGCGCATCGCCGCGGCGGCCGTGCAGACCGGCATCGGGCTCACCCTGCTGCCGTCGTTCTATCCCAACGGCGACTTCGGCGGCGTTGCCGGAACGCACGGCCAGCGCCGCTTCCTCAACGACGCGGACGCGTTCCTGAAACTCCTCGCGCGCACGCGCGAAATCGCCGCCGCCGTCCCCGACGCCGCGGTCGGGATCGCGCCCCATTCGCTGCGCGCGGCGGCGCCGGCGGCGCTGCGCGTCGTGGTCGAGGCCGCCGGCAGCGGACCGATCCACATCCACGCCGCCGAGCAGACGAAGGAAGTCGTGGACTGCACGGCCGCGCTCGGCCGGCCGCCGGTCGCGTGGCTGATGGACAATTTCGACGTCGGCCCGCGCTGGTGCCTGGTGCACGCGACACACATGGACGCGGCCGAGACCGCGCGCCTCGCCCGCTCGGGCGCGGTTGCGGGCTTGTGTCCGCTCACCGAGGCCAATCTCGGCGACGGCATCTTTCCGGCCGCGGCATTTCTCGCCGCCGGCGGCCGCTTCGGCGTCGGCTCCGATTCCAACATCGCGATCGACGCCGCGGCCGAACTGCGCCAGCTCGAATATTCCCAGCGCCTGCGCGAGCGCGCGCGCAACGTGCTCGCCGCCCGCGCCGGCCAGTCGACCGGCCGGCGCCTCTACGACGCGGCGCTCGCCGGCGG
>DASPVJ010000567.1:0-6183 GCA_035622435.1 Xanthobacteraceae bacterium
TGCCGAGCCCTACGAACATCTGCGCGACGCGTCCGACCGCATCCTCGCGGCAACGGGAGCGCGGCCCAAAATCTTCCTCGCCAATCTCGGCACCCTTGCCGACTTCACCGCGCGCGCGACCTTCGCCAAGAATTTCTTCGAAGCGGGCGGCATCGAGGCGGTGACGAACGAGGGATTTGCCGGCCGCGACGAGATGGCGGCGGCATTCCGCACCAGCGGCGCCGCGCTCGCCTGCCTGTGCTCGTCCGATGAGGTCTATGGGAAAGAAGCGATCGAAGCGGCCGCCGCGCTCGTATCCGCGGGCGCCCGGAGGGTCTATCTCGCGGGCCGTCCGGGACGCCTTGAAGGCGCCCTCAAGAACGCCGGCGTCGACGACTTCATCTATGTGGGGTGCGACGCCCTTGGCACGCTGCGTGGCGCGCACGACCTGCTGGGAACGACGGTGTTCCGATGATCGCTCCCAATCAGGCAGACGAAATTGCCCAGATCGAGCACGAGCTTTCCATCTTGCGCGAGCGATACGGCCACTTTCAGCGCGGCGCCCGCCGTGTACACCGGTTCATGCTGGGAACTTCGCTTGTCCTGGCCGGAGTCGGCGGTGCCCTGCTGATCGCGGGGCGGTCGATAGGTTTGCCCGCGCTCTTGCTCGGACTTCTGATGTCCGTCTGGCTGTATCACGTGAAAACCGATGACATGATGGACGCCGTGTCAGACGTCGGTCCGACCGGAGGCTGGGAAGTCATGGCTTTTTCCCCAGTGCGCAGCGAGGCGAAAGCGGTAGCTCGAATGATCGCCGAGCGCGAGCAACGGCTCACCCTGCTGAAACGGCGAGCGCTATCGACGCCCTGAGGTCAAGTCGGCCGATCATGTAGAACGCTAATCTGTCCCTTCAAACCGCTGCGGGCGATTGATCAGCGCCACCATGGCGTAGCTGATGACGAGCAGCAGGTACCACGACCCAAGCTTGCCGAGCGAGACGAGCGACCAGCCCTGCGCCTGGTGCGGGTAAAGCCAGGTCTTGGTGATCGTTCCGATGTTCTCCGCCAACCACACGAACAAGGCGGCGAAGAAATTCGCCAGCAACAGCGGCATGTGACGATAGACGCGCCAGACCTTGAAGTAGATCATGGTGCGCCCGAACATGAGCGCCATGGCGGCGAAAAGCGCGTAGCGGACGTCGACGACGAAATGGTGGGCGAAGAAGTTGACGTAGATCGCGACGCCGAGAACGACGACGGTCCATAGCGGCGGATGATGGGTAAAGCGGAAATCGAACAGCCGCCACACCCGCGCGATGTAGCTGCCGATCGAGGCGTACATGAAGCCGGAAAACAACGGAACGCCGCCGATCCGGAACAAGCCCGCCTCGGGATAGATCCATGATCCGACGCCGGTCTTGAAGTACTCCATGGCGGTGCCGACGACGTGGAAGATCAAGATCACCTTGGCTTCCTCGATCGTCTCGAACCGGAAGGCGAGCATGGCAGCCTGGATCGCCAACGCGGCGAGGAACATGAAGTCGTAGCGGGCGAGCGCGGCGCCGCGCGGATACCACCGCGCCGTGGCCAGGATGAGCGCCACCATCAGGCCGCCGAACAGGCAGGCCCAGCCCTGCTTGAGCCCGAAGCGGACGAATTCATAGACGACCGCCCGCGCCGGCCGTTGCTCTGCCCATCGGCCGATCCGCTCTTCGACCGCGATGAAGCGGGCGATCGGCGCCCACAGGGCGGCAGAGCTTTCGTCCGTTCGACGGGGGCGAACTTCGTGCATGCGGCGGGCTCGCGGACGGAGGCTATGCACGACGCGGGCTGCCGCCCTGCGACCGAGGCGGGCGCGCGCGCATGAAGTTTACGACCTGCGGACCAAAGGATGATATTCTGGCGGCGAAGCATACGTAAGTCGGGACCGCGGCCGGGTGGTGGCCGAGCCAATGGACGATCGATGACCCGCATTCCGGATTTCACCACGATCGCGTATGCCGACCCGGCCGGGGCGCCGCCGCCCGGCGCGGCGGCCGAACCCTGGCTCACCCCCGAGGGCATTGCGGTGAAGCCGGGCTATGGGCCGCAGGACGTTGACGGGCTCGACTTCCTCGACGCCTATCCGGGCATCCCGCCCTACCTGCGCGGCCCCTACCCGACCATGTACGTCACCCAGCCGTGGACCGTGCGCCAATACGCCGGGTTCTCGACGGCGGAGGATTCCAACGCCTTCTACCGCCGCAACCTCGCGGCCGGGCAGAAGGGCCTGTCGATAGCCTTCGATCTCGCCACCCATCGCGGCTACGACAGCGACCATCCGCGCGTCTCGGGCGACGTCGGCATGGCGGGCGTGGCGATCGATTCGATCTACGACATGCGCACGCTGTTCTCCGGGATTCCGCTCGAGCAGATGACCGTGTCGATGACCATGAACGGCGCGGTGCTGCCGGTGCTCGCGCTTTACGTCGTGGCCGCCGAGGAGCAGGGCGTGCCGCCGGAGAAGCTCGCCGGCACCATCCAGAACGACATTCTCAAAGAGTTCATGGTGCGCAACACCTATATTTATCCGCCGGCGCCCTCGATACGCATCATCTCGGATATTTTTGCATTCACCTCGGCGCGCATGCCCAAGTTCAACTCGATCTCGATCTCCGGCTACCACATGCAGGAGGCGGGCGCGACCCAGGATCTCGAACTCGCCTATACGCTTGCCGACGGCGTCGAGTACGTGCGCGCGGGCCTGAACGCCGGGCTCACCATCGACCGGTTCGCACCGCGGCTGTCGTTCTTCTGGGCGGTCGGCATGAACTTCTTCATGGAGGTGGCGAAGCTGCGCGCGGCGCGCCTGTTGTGGGCGAAGCTGATCAAGCCGTTCGCGCCCAAGGACGCGCGCTCGCTCTCCTTGCGCACCCATTGCCAGACGTCCGGCTGGTCGCTCGCCGCCCAGGACGTTTTCAACAACGTGATGCGCACGGCGATCGAGGCGATGGCGGCGACCCAAGGTCATACCCAGTCGCTGCACACCAACGCCCTCGACGAGGCGCTGGCCCTGCCGACGGATTTCTCCGCCCGCATCGCCCGCAACACCCAGCTGTTTTTGCAGCAGGAGAGCGGCACGACCCGCATCGTCGATCCGTGGGGCGGCTCGTATTACCTCGAGCGGCTGACTTACGACCTCGCCCGGCGCGCGTGGGGTCACATCGAGGAGATCGAGGCCCTCGGCGGCATGGCCAAGGCGATCGATGCCGGGATCCCCAAGCTGCGCATCGAGGAAGCCGCCGCGCGGACCCAGGCGCGCATCGACGCCGGGGCGCAGTCGGTGATCGGCGTCAACAAGTATCGTCCCGACGGCGAACGGCCGCTCGACGTACTCAAGGTGGACAATTCGGCCGTGCGCCGGCTGCAGCTCGACAAGCTTGGCCGCCTCAAGCGCGAGCGCGAGGCCAAGGACGTCGCGGCATCGCTCGCGGCGCTGACCCGTTGCGCCGCCGCCGGCGAGGGCAATCTGCTCGCGCTCGCGATCGACGCCGCCCGCGCCAAGGCCACGGTCGGCGAGATTTCGCTTGCGCTTGAGAAGGCGTTCGGCCGCCATCGCGCCGAGACCCGGACCATCTCGGGCGTCTACAAGCAGGAGGTCGGCACCATGTCCGACACCGTCGTGCGGGTGCAGAAGCTCGTGGCCGCGTTCGAGGCCGACGAGGGCCGCCGGCCGCGCATCCTGGTCGCCAAGATCGGCCAGGACGGCCACGACCGGGGCCAGAAGGTGATCGCCTCGGCGTTCGCCGACCTAGGCTTCGACGTCGATATCGGTCCGCTGTTTGCCACCCCAGCCGAAGCGGCCCGCCAGGCGGTCGAAAACGACGTGCACATCGTCGGCGTCTCCTCGCTCGCCGCCGGCCACCTGACGCTCGTTCCCGAACTCAAGGCCGAACTCGACAAGCAGGGCCGCTCCGACATCATGATCGTAGTCGGCGGCGTCGTGCCGCCGCAGGATTACGAGGCGGTGCGCAAGGCGGGCGCCGTGGCGATCTTCCCGCCCGGCACCGTGATCGCCGAAGCCGCCGAGGAATTGGTGCGCAAGCTCAATCGCCGGCTCGGCCACGGCCGCGAAGCGGCGGAGTGAAGACATTTCGGTTCATGACGCGCGACGAAATCATCGCCAAGGTTCGCGAAACCGCTCCGGCGCTGCGCGCTGAGGGCGTAACCAAGCTGGCGATCTTCGGATCGCGGGCGCGTGGCGATGCCCGCCCTGACAGCGACCTTGACGTTCTTATCGACATCGACCCGAACGCCAAGTTTTCGCTGCTCAATCTGTCCGGCGTCGGATTGATGATTGAGGATGCGATCGGCCTGCGGACACAGGTCACGTTGCGCCGATCGCTCGATCAGCGGATGGCGCAACGCATCGCCGATGACGTGATCGAGGTTTTCTAACGTGCCGCCAACGCTGGCCGATCGATTACGCCATGTACTCGATGCGATTACCGATATAAATGAGATTTTGAAGAACAAGAATTTCGACGAGTTTGCCAGCAACCGGCTTTTGTGCGCAGCCACTGAGCGGCTGCTCGAAATCGTCAGCGAAGCATCCCGCCACATTCCCGAGGACATCAAGGCTCGGGAAACCAGCATTCCCTGGCAACGAGTTGCCGATCTCGGAAATAGATTGCGTCACGCGTATCATCGGGTTGACCCGAACATCATCTGGCGGATTGCCAAAGGCGATCTTGCATCTCTCCAGGCATTCGCTGAGAAGGTCATCCGAGAAGCGGATTAGATTCTTTTTGAACCATGGCCCCACGCCCCGAATCGGCCCGAACCAGTCCCGACGTGGCGAAGCTTGCCGCCGGCATCCGCGCCGGCGAGCGGGCGGTGCTCGCCCGCGCCATCACCCTGATCGAATCCAAGCGCGCCGACCACCTGAGCGCCGCCCGCCGGCTGGTGCAGGAGCTTTTGCCGCACACCGGGAAGGCCATCCGGGTCGGCATCACCGGCATGCCCGGGGTCGGCAAATCGACGACGATCGACGCACTCGGCGTATTCCTGACCAACCAGGGGCGCCGGGTCGCCGTCCTCACGGTCGATCCGTCGTCGAGCCGCAGCGGCGGCTCGATCCTGGGCGACAAGACGCGCATGCCGCGGCTTGCCAACGACCCGCACGCCTTCATTCGGCCCTCGCCCGCCTCCGGTACGCTCGGCGGCGTCGCCGCCAAGACCCGCGAAACCATGCTCATCGTCGAGGCCGCCGGGTTCGACGTGGTGCTGGTCGAGACGGTCGGCATCGGCCAGTCGGAAACCGCGGTTGCCGACATGACCGACTTCTTTCTGGTGCTGATGCTGGCGGGCGCCGGCGACGAACTGCAGGGGCTCAAGAAGGGCGTGATCGAGCTTGCCGACATGATCGCCGTCAACAAGGCGGACGGCGACAACGTCAAGCGCACGACCGTGGCGGCGGCCGAATACGCGGCGGCGCTGCATATCCTTACGCCCCGCTCGCCCCACTGGGCGCCGCCGGTCGTGACCTATTCGGCGCTCACCGGCAGCGGCGTCGCCGAACTGTGGACTCAGGTGCTCGCTCATCGCGAGCGCCTTTCCGCCGCGGGCGAGTTGGCGGCAAGGCGCAAGGAGCAGCAGGTGAAATGGATGTGGAGCATGCTCGACGAGCGCCTGATCGCACGGCTCAAGGGAGATCCCGCGCTCAAGTCGCGCCTGCCGGCGCTGGAGGCTGCCGTCGCCGAGGGGCGGCTGTCGCCCGCGCTCGCGGTCGACGAGATCGCCGGCGCCATGGGATTGTAAGGTTTTCAGCCTTCCCCGCGCGGCGTACACTATGCCCGGACCTCGGCGTTTTAGGGGACCGGCGGCCATGATGAGAACGCAGAAGTTTGCCATCAAGGACATCTACGTTCCGGCGAAGCGCCGATCGACGCTCAATCCCAAGACCGTGCACGACATCGCCGAGAGCATCCTGGAGATTGGTCAGCAAGCCCCCATCCTGGTTCGCCAGGACGGTGCACGCTTCGTCCTGGTAGATGGCCTCCATCGGTTGGAGGCATGCAAGCAACTGGGCGAAGAGACGATCATGGGGTACCTGGTCCAGGCGCGGCGGCATTGATGCATCCCTCCCCGAGTTAATCGTCTGCAATGCCCATCACCGTCCTACTCACCGGCTTCGGCCCGTTCCCGGGCGCCCCTTTCAACCCGA
>DASPVJ010000568.1:0-10387 GCA_035622435.1 Xanthobacteraceae bacterium
TGGCGGCGCTGCGCGGGGCGGGCGACACCCTCGTCGTCGCCGCCGACAAGCGGCGCACCCGCGCGGCAAGCCCGCTGGAGATGAGCGTGGGCGACGCGGCGGCCGCGGTTATCGTCGGCGCGGGCGAAGGATGCGCGCGGCTCCTCGCCTGCGCTTCCCACACCGCCGACTTCGTCGACCACTACCGCGGCGAGGACACCGCGTTCGACTACCAGTGGGAGGAGCGGTGGATTCGCGACGCCGGCTACATGACGATCGTGCCGGCGGCGATCGCCCAATGCCTGGAGCGGGCTCGAGTTGCCGCTTCCGCCGTCACCCATTTCTGCATGCCGGCGACGCTGCCGCGGGTCGCCGCCAGCGTCGCCAAGGCGGCCGGCATGGCTGAGAAGGCCGTGCGCGACAATCTGCACGCCGGCTGCGGGGAAGCGGGCGCCGCCCATCCGCTGATCATGCTCGCCGCCGCGCTCGAAGACGCCCAGCCGGGCGAGCGCATTCTCGTGGTCGGCTTCGGCCAGGGGGCGGACGCGCTCCTGTTCGAGACGACGCCGGCGATCCTCGATCAGCCGCCGCGGCGCGGCGTGCGCGGGCATCTCGCCCGGCGCAAGGAGGAGACGAGCTACGCCAAGTATCTCGCCTTCAACGACCTCGTCGAAATCGAGCGCGGCATGCGCGCGGAGGCCGACAAGCTCACGCCGCTCTCCTCGCTGTGGCGCAATCGCGACATGCTCACCGGCTTCCTCGGCGGGCGCTGCGCGACCTGCGGCACCTTGCAGTTCCCGCGCACGGCGATCTGCGTCAACCCGAACTGCAACGCGGTGCACACCCAGGAGCCGCATCCGTTCGCCGAGATGACGGGACGCATCAACTCCTATACCGCCGATCGGCTGACCTATTCGCCGGATCCTCCGGCCTGCTACGGCATGATCCAGTTCGACGCCGGCGGCCGCGTCATGATCGACTTCACCGACGTCGACGCCGAAGCGCTTGCGGTCGGGCAACCGATGCGGATGATGTTCCGCATCAAGGACGTGGACGCCCAGCGCCATTTCCGGCGCTACTTCTGGAAGGCGGCACCGATAACAGGTATCAGTAATCAGTGATCAGGAATCAGAAGGCGGTGCTCCTGATCCCTGATCCCTGAATTCTGATCCCTGAACTCCGAAGGAGCTGACAAATGCCCCGCGGCATCAAGGACAAAGTGGCGATCCTCGGCATGGGCTGCTCGCAGTTCGGCGAGCGCTGGGACGCGGAGGCCGACGACCTGATGGTCGAGGCCTATCTCGAGGCGATCGCCGACGCCGGCATCGAGACCAAACAGATCGACGCGGCGTGGCTCGCGACCGCGATCGAAGACCAGCACGTGGGCAAATCGGCGGTGCCGCTCGCCCGCGCGCTGCGGCTGCCGTTCATTCCGGTGACGCGGGTGGAGAACTTCTGCGCCAGCGGCACCGAAGCGTTCCGCGGCGCCGTGTACGCGGTCGCCGCGGGCGCCGCCGACATCGCGCTCGCGCTCGGGGTCGAGAAGCTCAAGGACACCGGCTACGGCGGCCTGCCGCAAAGAAGCCGCGGCGTGCTCAACAACATGACCTGGCCGAACCTCTCGGCGCCAGGCAGCTTCGCCCAGCTCGCCGCCGCCTATCGGACGAAGCACGGGGTCGACGCCGCCGACCTCAAGCGGGCGATGGCGCATATTTCGGTCAAGAGCCACGACAACGGCGCGAAGAACCCCAAGGCCCACTTGCGCAACCGCATCAGCGTCGAGACCGTGCTCAACGCGCCGATGGTCGCCGAGCCGCTCGGGCTCTACGACTGCTGCGGGGTCAGCGACGGCGCCGCCTGCGCCATCGTGACGACGCCGCAGATCGCGCGCGCCATGGGCAAGCGCGACATCGTCGCCGTCAAGGCGCTGCAGCTCTCGGTGTCGAACGGGCTCGAGGCGCAGCACAATTCCTGGGACGGCAGCTATTTTGCCACCACCCGCGTCGCTTCCACCCGCGCCTATCAGGAAGCCGACGTGAAGAACCCGCGCGAGGAGTTGAGCCTGATCGAAGTGCACGACTGCTTCTCGGTGACCGAACTCGTCACCATGGAGGACCTGCACATATCGGCGGAGGGCGGCGCCATCAACGACGTGCTCGACGGCTTCTACGATGCCACTGGCAGCGTGCCGTGCCAGATCGACGGCGGGCTCAAATGCTTCGGCCACCCGATCGGCGCCTCGGGCCTGCGCATGATCTACGAAATTTATCTGCAGATGCTCGGCCGCGCCGGCGAGCGCCAGCGCACGGACGCCCCGCGGCTCGGGCTCACGCACAACCTCGGCGGCTTCCCGCACCAGAACGTCTGCTCGGTGTCGATCATCGGCCGCTACGAGGGCTAAAGCGGGATATCCCGCTTTAGCTTTATTGTTGGAGCATGATGTTTTTCCGAAAACCGGTACCCACCCCGCATCAAGTGCGGGGCAGGCTTTTTCGGCATCATGCTCTTTGCGCGGCGCACACGATTGCGTGATGCGCTGCAGCAAACGGCGCCGGATTCGTGCGCTCGAAGCGCAACGAATGGAACAAAATTGCGGTGAATCGGCTTGATGTCGGAGCGCGACGCGCGCCGGCTGCTTTACGCCCGTCGCGCATATCAGGCAGACCGAAATGGGGGTATTCACCCCGCCGGATCGAGCCGATCTTGGGGTTGAGACGGAAGGGCGCCGGCCCGGAGCACTATGCGGCCGGCATGGGGGTCGAAACCGGGGCCGCGCGGCGGCCGGGTGCGGCCATGGACAGAATAGAAAACACCATCGGCAAGGGCATCGTCGCCGGCTTCGTGACGACGTTCGTCCTGTCCGTCCTGCTCGACCCGATCGAGCTTTTTGCCCCGACCGTCTGGCCGACGTCGCCGGCGATGGGCTGGGTGCTGCACTTCTTCATCGGCACCGTGATCTGGGGCGTCGGCTTTGCGGTGCTGCACGATTATTTGCCCGGCCCGTCGTGGCAGCGCGGCCTCGTCTTCGCGCTCGGCGCCTGGCTCGTGGTGGTGGGCGGCACCGCCGCGCTCTTGTGGGCGCGCGTGCTGGCGTTCGATTTCGGCGCCACGTTGCTGATCGCGACGCTCGTCGTGCACGTCCTCTACGGCGTGCTGTTGGGCGTCATCTACGGCTGGCTGCTCGACGGGCCGGAGCACGAGCCGCACGGCAACGAACCCCATCCGATCGTTCGCTGAAGAACAGCGGTTATCTGATCGCCCCTCCCTAATCGCCCCCTCCCTAACCCTCCCCCGCTTGCGGGGGAGGGAACATGGTGTGCCCGCAGCGGCGCGCAGCCAACGTGGAGGGGTGGGCAGTCGCGGTGCCGGAAGCTGCTCCCTCCCCCGCAGGGGTTCCCATCGCGCGTGCGCGATGGGGCGCCCCGAGCGGGGGAGGGATGGGGAGGGGGTATGGATGCCCGATGGCGAGCGGGCGCGTCAGGCCGCGCGGCGCTCGGCGACGAGGTTGTTGGTCCAATCGGCGAGCGACATCTTCGCCTCGTGCTCGATCACCGGGCGGATGTGCGTGAGCAGGTGCAGGATCTTGGTGCGGAAGTCTTCCACGCCCTCGATGCTGATGCTGCTCGGGCCGCGCCCGATCAGCTCGAGCGCAATGGCCATGAGCGGTACGCACTCGGCGATGCTCGGCGCCTCCGCCGCTTCGATCGCGTCCTGCAGCACGGCGAACGGGGTCTGTTCGGCCTTGCCGTCCATCATGAACTCGAACGCATCGGCCAGGCGGGCGACAAGCTGGTTGGCGGGTTGCTGGGTCATGGCTGGCTCCCTCGGTTGCGGGTCGTTCTCGGCTTCAGGTCAGGCGGCGGGCGATCGCGGGCCGGCGATGGCGGCGGCGGCCCATTCGTCGAAGGTCAGCCGCGCCCGGCGTTCGATCACCGGTTTGACGTCGGCCAACAGCTCGAGCGCCTTGGCGCGGTAGGCCTCGACCGCCGCGATGGTCAGCTCGTTGGGGCCGCGGCGGACGAATTCGGCGGCGACGCTCATGAGCGGCACGCATTCGGCGAGCGTCGTCGGCGTCGGCTTCGCCGGGCGACGCGCGTCCAGGAAATAGACGTTGCTGGGGACCGGATCGGCGATCTCGAAGGCGTCGTCGAGTTCGGCGGCGGTCTGGGCGATGACCTGCGCGACGGAGTGAGACGTGGACATCGGCGTGCTCCTGTGAGCGCAACGCCGCCACCATACGCAAAGCGGTCGAGGCTGTAAAATTTAACTTATTGAAATATAAATATAATTTCGAATAGACCGGGACCCGGCGCAAGCCTGCGGGCGGGGCGCGATAATCGCCCGCAACACCATGGGACCATTGCACAAATGCGCGCGCACGGCCGTCGCGACGCTCAACGCTTGGCGAAGGTTCGCGCGAGGACTCAACCGGTTCGCTTAGGCCGCCGTTTACGCTGATTCAAATGATCGCGCGGGCGAAGGCCCGCGCGCACGTCGACTTAGACTAGCTGGCAGCCCATGGCGAAATCACAGCAACACCGAGGACATCGAAATCCGACACATTGCGAGTAACCAAGGTCAGGTCGCGCGTTTCTGCGGTCGCCGCAATGAATGCATCCATCGGCGAAATCGGTCGTCCGGCAGTCCGCCCGCGGTACGTGATTTTCCCCCACGAGTCGGCGATCGTTACATCTATCGGAACGATGCGCCTTTCGAAACGTTGGGGCAGGTCCGTGGTGAGCCAATCCTCAATTCGCTTTCGACGGGCGCTCGCCGGCATGCGCTCGATGCCGTAGCGAATTTCGGACATAGTGACGACGCTGATGTAGACACGATCTTCATCCACGGCAGCAAGCCATTCAATGACTCCGCGATCCGGGCGCGGCTTCAACCACTCTGAGATGACGTTCGTATCGAGAAGAAAATTCACAAATCCACCTCGCGCGCGCCCTCTTTGATCCGTTCGATTTTCAAATCAGAACCGATCAGGGGGGAAGCTGCGAAAAATTCCGCGAGATTTCCGGCGCGCTTGGTCTTGCGCGTCCACTCCTCGGTGGAAACGACGACCACGGCCTTATGACCGTTGCGCGTGATTGTTTGCGGACCGCGCGATCGTGCCCGTTCGATCAGTTCGCTGAACTTTGCCTTGGCTTCGGCGACTGTCCAGGTGGCGGATTTCATCGCGACCTCCATTGCGGTGCAAACTTAATACAAATGGTCACTGTAGACAAGATAGTCATTACGCTCATCCAAACCGCTGGCGCGCGAGCGCCGCGCCGCGGCCGAGCGCTTCGAGCTTGGCCGCCGCGATGTCGCGGCGCATCGGCGCCATGCCGCAATTGGTGCAGGCGACGATGCGCTCCTTGGGCACGTATTCGAGCGCTTCGCCGATGACGGCGGCGACCTCCTCGGGCGTCTCGACCGCGTCGCTCGCCACGTCGATCGCGCCGACCAGCACGTCCTTGCCGGCGAGCAGCGCCAAGAGACTTATGGGCACGCGCGAATTGCGGCACTCGACCGACACCTGATCGATGCGGCTTGCCGCCAGCGCCGGGAAGATCTCCTCGTACTGGCGCCACTCGCGCCCCAAGGTCGCCTTCCAGTCGAGGTTGGCCTTGATGCCGTAGCCGTAGCAAATGTGGACGGCGGTCTTGGCGGTGACGCCTTCGACGGCGCGGTGCAGCGCGGCGATGCCCCAGCGCTTCACGTCGTCCATGTAGACGTTGAAGGCGGGCTCGTCGAACTGGATCACGTCGACGCCGTCGGCTTCGAGCGCGCGCGCTTCTTCGTTGAGGAGAGCGGCGAACGCCATCGCCAATTTGACGCGGTCGCCGTAGTGGGCGTCGGCGACGGTGTCGACGATGGTCATCGGTCCCGGCAAGGTGAACTTGAGCTTGCGCGCGGTGTGGGCGCGCGCCAGCCGCGCCTCGTCCCGATGCACGCGCCCCTTCAGGCGCAACTCGCCGGTCACCGTCGGCACCATGGCTTTGTAGCGGTCGTTGCGGATGCCCATTTCGACCTTGCGGCTAAAATCGATGCCGTCGACCGCCTCGAGAAATCCGTGCACGAAATGCTGGCGCGACTGCTCGCCGTCGCCGACGATGTCGATGCCGGCGTCCTCCTGCAGCTTGAGCGCCAGAAGCGTGGCATCGTCCTTGGCGTCGGCTAGCTCTTGCCCGTCGAGCCGCCACGGCGCCCACAACCGGTTCGGCTCGGCGAGCCACGCCGGTTTCGGCAGGCTGCCAGCGATTGCAGTGGGAAACAAAATCCGTCGGTCGCGGTCGGACACGGACAAAACCCGGCGTACTTTCGCCGCCGTTCATTGCAGGCTTCCCCTGCATGGTCAAATGCCGAGACGGGTCAGACGCGCTCGCGCATTCACGCGCGCCGCCGTTCCAGCCACTCCTTGAGCGCCACGGCGTTGTTGTGGGTCTCGTCGCGCGCGGCGTAGAGCAGCGTCACCGGCCCCGCGCGCAGCCGCGCGCGCAAGCGCAGCGGCGCGACCACGGTCGGGCACATCGCCTTGTAGCGGTCGTTGCGGATCCCCATCTCGACGCGGCGGTCGAAGTCGATGCCGGAGACCGCCTCAAGAAACCCGTGGACGAAGTGCTGGCGCGCCATTTCGCCGTCGCCGACGATGTCGATGCCGGCGTCCTCCTGCTCCTTCAGCGCAATGAGGGTGGCGTCGCGCTTCGCCTCCGCGAGCGCCGCGCCGGCAAGCCGCCACGGCGCCCACAGCCGATTGGGCTCGGCCAGCCACGCGGGCTTGGGCAAGCTGCCGGCGATGGTCGTTTCGAACATCGTTCCGCCCTCACGCTTTTTCTCACGGCCGCCAATCATAAAGCCAATCGTAGCGGCCGAGCAGCCGGTCGCCGCCGAAAGCCGCAAGCGCGAGGTCGCGGGCGAGCGCCGCCGCTCCCTTGAGGTGATAGACGCGCCCGTTCCGGCGCGCCTGGCGTTGCGCGCGCGCGGTGCGCGCCCGCCGCAGGCCTTCGTAAAGGCGCAGCGCCACGGCGGGTTCGTCGGAGTGCCGCGCGAGGCACGCCGCCAGCACGGCGGCATCCTCGATCGCCATGGCGCCGCCCTGGGCGAGGAACGGCAGCATCGCATGCGCCGCGTCGCCCAGGAGCGTGACCGGCCCGGCGCCCCAAGGGTGCGCCAGCGCCCGGTCGTAGAGCGACCAGCGCTGCCACGTCTGCGGCGCCCGGATCAGCGCGCGCGCGTCGTCGTGCCAGCCGACGAACCGGGCGGCGAGGTCGCCGCGCCGGCCGGCGGCGCTCCAGCCGGCGACCGGACGATCGTCGCGCACGATGGCGACGAGGTTGATCATCTGCCCGCCCTTGACCGGGTAATGCACCAGATGCGCGTCGGGGCCGAGCCACAGCACGGTTGCCGCCTCGCGCGCCGGCGGCGGCACGCGGTCCGCGGCCACGAGCGCGCGCCAGGCGGTGCGCCGGCGAAACCGCGGCGCCGAGCGGTCGCCGAGCTTGGGGCGCAAGCTCGACCACAGCCCGTCGGCAGCGACGAGGGCGATGCCGCGCTCGTCCATGAGGGTGGATCGGCCGCGCGCGTGGACCGTCACTCCGTGCGCATGGACGGCGAAATCCTCGACTTTGCTGCCGAGGCGCAGGACGAAATCGGGCGAGGCCTCGAGCGCCTCGATCAGGCCCGCCTGGAGGTCGGCGCGATGGATCACCCAGTAGGGGGCGCCGAAGCGCAGCGCGGCGGCGCGGCCGAGGGGAATGCGCACGATCTCGCGCGCGCTTGCGGCGCGCACGACGCGGATCGCCTCGGGCGCCACGGCGCGCGCCTTGAGGCGCTCGCCGACGCCGAGCGCAAACAGGATGCCGGTGGCGTTGGGCGAGAGCTGGATGCCGGCGCCGGTTTCTTCGAGCCCCTCAGCCTGCTCGAAGACGACGACCCGGAAGCCTTGGTGGATGAGCGCCAGCGCGGCGGCGAGCCCGCCGATGCCGGCACCCGCAACGATGATGGTGCGGGAGCGCGCCACGGCCCCGGTTGCCGCAGCGGTTCACGCCGCGGCCGGCTCGCGCCATGCGCATTCGGCCGGCCGCGCCTCGTCGGCGGCGAGCGACGGGTCGTGCCGATAGAGCGTCGAGCAATAGGGGCAAATGATCTCGGCCGCCTCGCCCATGTCGAGGAACACGTGCGGGTGATCGAACGGCGGGGTCGCGCCGATGCACATGAACTCCTTCGAGCCGATCGCGATCGATGCGACGCCGGGATCGTTATGGAAATGAGGAACGACGTGATCGGCCATGGTGCGCCCCGGTGCCAAAGATGCCGCACCATATCGAGGCGACCGGCCGATTTCCAGGCCGGTTGCGGCGGCCTATGCTGGGCGCACCCGCAATCGGGACGCCGCCGCATGCCTCGCTTGACCACCGCGCTTGGACTTGCGCTCGCCGCCGGCTTGGTCGCCGCACCCGCGTGGACCGTGCCGCGCGGGATCGAGGCCGGCCGCGTGCTCGCCGCCCGCAACGACCCGGCGCAACTCGCCGATCTTGCGCTCGAGCGGCGCTTCGACGCGGCGGTCGCCGAGCGGGAAATCCGCGCCGCGCTCGACGCCGGCGACCCGGAGCTGGCGCAAAGCTTCATCGAACTCGCGCGCGAGCGCGCGGTCGCGGTCGATCCGGCGCTCGCCGCCCGGGCGGACGCCGACATGGAGGCGTGGTCGTCGTTCCGCGGCGCCGCGTGGCGGTTCGCGCGCGGATTCTTCGCCGGCAATCCGGACGACATGGCGAGCCTCGCCGGAACCGCCGCCGGCGATCTCCTGGTGATCGGCGACGTGCGCGACGCGGCGCGCGAGGGCCTGCACATGCTGCGCGGCGAGGAGCCGAACCGGCTGGTGCTCGGCCTTTCGCTCGGCGGCCTCGCGGTGACGGCCGGAACCTTTGCGACTTTCGGCTTGGCGACGCCGGCGCGCGCCGGCTTGTCGGTCGTCAAGGCGGCGGGCAAGACCGAGCGGCTGGGGGCGCGGCTCGTGCGCCTGCTGCGGTGGGAGAAGCCCGCCGCGCTCCTCGAGCTGGCGGGCGACGTCGGCACGGTCGAGGCGAAAGCCGGCGGCCGCGCCGCGCTCGAAACGGTGCAGCTCGCCCGGGAGCCGAAGGACGTAACGGCCTTCGCGCGGCTCGCGGTCGCCAAGGGCGGCAAGACCCGGGCGATCCTCAAGCTTCTCGGCCGCGGCGCCATCGTTCTCGCCGGTTCGATCTTCGATCTCGCCATGTGGGTCCTCTGGGCGGCGGCGAACCTGATCGGGCTATGCGCCGCGCTCAAGCGGTCGACCGAGCGCGCGACGCTTGCCGTCATTCGCGCCCGCAAGGCGCGCCGCGCGCGGCTCGCCGCGGCCGCAGCGAATCCCGCCGGCTGACCGCGTCGCGTTCCTGCCCGAACCATGGCGCGCTTCGCACACGGGCCGGTCGAGATCGATTATCTCGACGAGGGCGAGGGCGACCCGGTCGTGCTGGTGCACGGTTTTGCCTCGACCAAGGAGATCAACTGGGCGTTTCCCGGCTGGGTGACGACCTTGCGGCGGGCGGGACGGCGCGCCGTCGCCCTCGACAACCGCGGCCACGGCCGCTCGACCAAGCTCTACCGGCCGCAGGACTACACGATCGCGCTCATGGCGTCGGACGTGCGCGCGCTCGTCGATCACCTCGGGCTCGAGCGCGCGGATTTCATCGGCTACTCGATGGGCGCGCGCATTTGCGCGCACCTTGCCGTGCATGCGACGGCGCGGGTGCGTTCGGCCGTGCTCGCCGGCGTCGGGATGTCGCTCGTGACCGGGCGTTCGATCAGCGAGATCGTCGCGGCGGCGCTGGAGGCTCCGTCGCTGGCGGACGTGAGCGATCCGACCGGCCGCACGTTCCGCGCCTTCGCCGAGCAGACGCGATCCGACCTGCGCGCGCTTGCGGCCTGCATCCGCGGCTCCGGCGACCGCATCGCGCCCGCCGACATGGCGGCCGTGCGGGTGCCGATCCTGGTCGCCGCCGGCACCGCCGACGCCGTGGCCGGCCCGGCGCCGCCGCTCGCCGCGATGATCCCGGGGGCGCAGTTGCTCGACATTCCCGGCCGCGACCACATGCGCGCGGTCGGCGACCAGGTGTTCAAGGACGGCACGCTCGCGTTCCTCAACGGGCGCCGATGAGGCCCCATCTCGCCGATAGAAAAGCGAAATAATACAAGGGCTTGGCGTGCATTCCTGAAGTCCCGGTCCGACCTCCGGCAGCGGACCAGATCATCCCCCGGCCTAGCGGGGCTCAACGGCGTCACCTACCTGTGCTAAAACCCTGCCGAACGAGGAGGCGACCATGGCCCACCAGCAAACGCGGCGCATCAACGCCCTCGACAAGCTCGATCCGGTCTGGGCGCGCATCCGCCGGGAAGCCGA
>DASPVJ010000569.1:0-5737 GCA_035622435.1 Xanthobacteraceae bacterium
GGCGTCGACGGATCGGCCTACTTCATCGGCGGCTTCGGCATGACGGTCCTCACCGCCAACCGGATCGTGCTCGTTCCGATCCGCTCCGGCGTCGGCGTGCGCCTCGGCGCCAACGTCGGCTACCTCAAGTTCACCGACCGCGCGACCTGGAACCCGTTCTAACGGCAACGCGCGGCCGCCGTTTCGCGCTGACCGTCGAGGACGCTGGAAGTCGCCCCGGCCGCATGGCATGGTGCCCGCTCCGCTTATTATTGGAGCATGATCTTTTCCGAAAACCGGTACCCACCCCGCATCGAGTGCGGGGCAGGCTTTTTCGGGATCATGCTCTAGACAATCGGGTCGGAGGCGTTCGTCCATGATCGAGCCGATCATGTATTTCGGGCTCGGCTTTCTGGCCGCGAGCCTCATCGCCCTCATCATCATGCCGTTCGTGCACGGCCGCGCCGAGCGGCTCACGACGCGCCGGCTCGAGGCGGCGATCCCGGTGTCGATGGCGGAAATTCAGGCGGACAAGGACCAGCTGCGCGCCGAGTTCGCCATGTCCGCGCGCCGGCTGGAAATGAGCGTCGAACAGCTCAGGAGCAAGACCACGGGCCAGCTCGCCGAACTCGGCAAGAAGGCGGACGCCATCAACCAGCTCAAGGCCGAGGTCGGCGAGAAGACGGCGACCATCTTCGCCCTCGAGGCGCGCGAAAAGACCTTCAAGGATCAGTTGCACGCGACCGAGGACGAGCTTGCGGTCAAGACCGACGCGCTGCACGCAGCCGAGCGGGCGTTGGCCGACAAGCAGGCGGAACTGGCGCGGCTGACCGGCAATCTCGACGAGCGGGCGGTGACGTCGGACAGCCAGCGGGTCGAAATCGTGGCGCTGAAAACCCAGGTCGACGCGCTCAAGACCCAGGTCGCCGACCTGGAGAAGACGGTCAAGGAAACCGAGGAACGGCGCGAGCGCGAGCGCCTGGCGGCGGAAGCCGCCGCCAAGGAACTGGCGCTGGAGCGCGGCCAGGTCGAGCGGCTCGGCGAGCGCGTCGGTCAGTTGGAGCACCAGCTCGCCATACAGACGACCGAGGCCGAAATCCTCGGCCGGCGCGTCGCCGAATTGGAGACGCGGCTTGCCGAGCAGGCGCGCATGCTGGGCGAGCGCGACCGCGAGCGCGACCAGCTGCGGCTCGACCTTGACGCCGCGCGCCGGATCGAAGCGGATTTGCGCCACGAGCTGGCGAACGTCGATCGCCGCCACGGCACCGCGACCGACGCGCTGGCCTCGGAGAAGGCGTTGATCGAGGGGGAACTCGACCGGGCGCGGGAGGAACGCGCCAAGCTGCAGCGCGAAATCGCCGCCATGAAGCGCGAGGCGGAAACCTCGTGGGCGGCCGAGCGGGTCGAGAACGCGCTGTTGCGCGAGCGCATCAACGACGTGGCGGCGGAGGTCGTTCGCCTGACCTCGGTGCTGGAGGGGCCGGGCTCACGGATCGACGCGATCCTCGCCGCCGACGCCGAACAGCCGGCGGCCGTGAACGGCGCGTCGCCGCCGCCGCCGGGCGAGGACGCCCGCGGCAGCCTCGCCGATCGCATTCGCGCGCTGCAGAGCCGCGCGTCGCGGCTCTCGCCGGCGCGGTGACCGGGGCGTTAAGCCCATGCGGGCGCGCGTCGCGAGCGGCGGTCCGGCGCGCGGTCTCTTCGTCATCGCGCTCGCCGCCCTCACCCTCGTGAGCTGGCGCCAAACCGCGCGGGCGGAAGACCCGCAGGTCGCCAAGCTGCGCGCCGCCGAGCAGAAGACCTTCACCGACGCGCAGATCGCCGAGGGCTTCTTCAAGATCGCCTTCGGCGCCGAGCTTGCGGTCGCCGGCCGCGTCGACCGCATCCGCAAGTACGACAAGCCGGTGCGCGTTCATGCGCAAAGCCGCGCCAGGCCCGACCGCCGACGGCAGGTGGCCGATGCGGTCGCCGACATCGGCGCGCGGATCGAGCACCTCGACATCGCCATGACCGACGATCCGCGCACCGCCGATGTCGCGGTGACCCTGGTGCGCGACCGCGACCTCGCGCCCACCATCCGCGCGTTCTACGGCCGCGGCCGCGCGCGTCAAATCCAACGCACGCTCGAACCGCAATGTCTCTCCGGCTTCCGCAAGGACGCGCAGTACCGCATCGTCCATTCTGACGTCATCATCGTGGTCGATGCCGGCGACTTCATATTTTACGACTGCGTCTACGAGGAAATGCTGCAGGCGCTGGGGCCGATCAACGACGATTCGTCGGTGCCGTGGAGCATGTTCAACGACGACGTCGAGAAGGGCTTCTTCGACGTCTACGACCAGTATTTGCTCAACATCCTCTACGACCCGCGCATCCGCCCGGGCATGATCCGCGAAGAGGTGCGCGCGCTCTTGCCCCAGGTGCTGCCGAGCACGCGCGCCTTCGTGGCGCGGGTGAACGACCTGCCGCGCTAGAGCATGATGCCGCAAGATTGTGCACTGCACACGCATTTCGCAAAGTGCGGAGCGGATGAGCACGCCCGGCACTGCGAGGGCCGCGCGCCTCGACCGCGCGCGATCGCTAACTCATTGCCGCTGCACAAGCTTCCGTGCATCGCGGGTGTTGGCACGATGCTTGTACGCCGGCAAAGCCATGAGCGAACCCCTCGTCGTCGTCGGCAACGGCATGGCCGCGGCGCGGCTGGTCGAGGACTTGGCGAGCCGGGCGCTCGGCCGCCATGCCATCGCGGTCATCGGCGAGGAGCCACGCCTCGCCTACAACCGGGTGCTGCTGTCGGCCTTGCTCGCCAACGACGTCGCGCCGGCCGACATCGAGCTTAAGCCCGCGCGCTGGTGGCGCGACCGCGGCATCACCTTGCGCTACGGCTGCCGCGCGAGCGCCATCGACCCGGCGGCCCGCACCGTCACGCTCGCCGACGGCCACCAGCTGAAGTTCGAGCGGCTCGTGCTGGCGACCGGATCGCACGCGATCCGGCTGTCGATCCCCGGCATGGAGCTTCCCGGCGTGCTGACGTTCCGCGAACTCGGCGACGTTGCGGCGATCAGCTGCGGCGTGCGCCCGGGCGCGCGCGCGGTCGTGATCGGCGGCGGGCTGTTGGGCCTCGAAGCCGGCTACGGCCTCGCCAAATCCGGCGCGAAGGTCACGCTCGTCCACTTGATGGACCGGTTGATGGAACGCCAGCTCGACGAGCGCGCCGCCGCGCTGCTTAAGCGCGCGGTCGAAGCCAAGGGCATTGCCGTGCTCACCGGCGCCGAGACCGTGCGCGTGGTGGGCACGGACCGGGCCGAGGCGATCGAATTGCGTGACGGACGCACGCTCGCGGCCGACTTGGTGGTGGTCGCAGTCGGGGTGGCCCCCAAGGTCGAACTCGCCCGCGCGGCGGGGCTGCGCACCGGCCGCGGCATCATGGTCGACGACCGCCTCGAAACCAGCGCCACCGGCATCTACGCGATCGGCGAATGCGCCGAGCATCGCGGCCGGTGCTACGGACTGGTCGAGCCGGCCCATGAGCAGGCGCGCGTGCTGGCCCGGCGCCTGTCCGGCGAGGACGTGATCTACCCGGGCAGCGTGCTCGCCACCAACCTGAAGGTCTCCGGCGTCGACGTGTTCTCCGCCGGCGACTTCCTCGGCGCGCCCGGGAGCGAAGAGATCGTGCTGTCGGACGCGGGCCTCGGCACCTACAAAAGGCTCGTCATTGCCGGCGGCCGCCTTATCGGCGCGGTGCTCTTCGGGGATACCGCGGACGGCCTGTGGTATCTCGACCTGATCCGCTCAGGCGCCGACATCGAGCCGATCCGCGATGACCTCGCGTTCGGCAACGCGTTCGTGCGGCGGGCAGCGTGACGCAACGCGTTCTTATTGCACAAGATTTGATCAATAGGTGCACTGCACAAATCGCGGGCGATTGCGGCACCATTGGGCAGCAATCCTTACCAAATGGTTAACGGTCCGGATAGCCGCCCCTCTCTATCTGATTGAAATTACGGGCATAATTATCGCATGGCTAACTGGCACGGCGCTTGAATAGTTGAACCGGCGAAGATCTGACGCCGGGTCAGAAGGCCATTGCCGCGGAGTACCGCTCGAAGGGAGCGATGTAGCGGCATCTTCCTTGTCAACTCGGCGAACCGGAGCGCTGGCCGCGCCAAACGCGCGGTCCGAAACCGAGGAGACCGAGATGGATTACGTCAAGCCGGCCGACGTCGCCAAGGCCATGGCGGAAGCGGGTCGCAAGAAATTGGCCCTGCCGCCGCGCGACCTCATGATCCGCGGCATTCTCTCCGGCGCCATCCTGGGCGTGGCGACGAGCCTCGCGTTCACCGGGGCGGTCTCCACCGGCCAGCCGCTGGTCGGCGCGCTGATCTTTCCGGTCGGCCTCATCTTCATCGTGCTGCTCGGCCTCGAGCTGATCACCGGCAGCTTCGCCCTGCTGCCGTTGCCCTGGCTCGACGGCGGCGCCGACGCCCCGAGCGGCACGAGCGTCCTGAACAACTGGGGATGGGTCTTCCTCGCCAACCTGATCGGCAGCGTCGTCTATGGGGCGCTGCTCGCCATCGCGCTCACCGACATGGGCAAGATCGAGCCCGCCGGCGTCGCGGCATTCATCATCAAGGTCGCCGAGGCCAAGACCACGGGCTACGCCGCGTTCGGCGCCGCCGGCATGGTGACGGTCTTCGTCAAGGCGATGCTGTGCAACTGGATGGTCTGCCTCGCACTTGTGCTGGCGATGACCACAACCTCAACTGTCGGCAAGCTCGCCGCATTGTGGATGCCGATCTTCATCTTCTTCGCCCAGGGCTTTGAACACTCCGTGGTCAACATGTTCATCATTCCGACCGGCATGATGATGGGCGCCAAGGTCACGGTCGCCGATTGGTGGCTGTGGAATCAGATTCCGGTGACGCTCGGCAATCTGGTGGGCGGATTCTGCTTTACGGGACTTGCCATCTACGCGACCTACAAGCCGCGGGCGGCATCCGGCGTGACGCGAGCGCCGGCGCCATCGGTCGTTCCTGCAGAGTAGCCACCTCGCGACTTGCAGGGTCGTGAATGAGCGGATTACGCGATGTCGGGTGACTTAGAGCCAGAACAGAAGCGATATCTCGAAGGCTTTATGGCCGGTCTGCAGATCGCGAAGACGGCGCGACCTGCAAACGGCGTCGCCAATGGCGTGAGCGCGGCGAATGGCGTCGTGTCCGAACCTATCGGCCCGGACGCCGCTGCGTTGCGCGCACAGGATCGCATTCTCAAAGCCGGCGGCAAGCTTTCTGATCCGGAGAAGTTCAAGCGCGAGCTGAATCCTCTCGACGGCTATGAGAAGCTGAAAGCTCAGGCCGCCAAGAATGAGGCGCCGAAAGTCGACGACAATTTCCGCTGGAGGTTCTTCGGCCTGTTCTATCTTGCGCCGACGCACGCGAATTACATGTGCCGGTTGCGCATTCCAAACGGCATCCTGACCCATTGGCAGCTCGCTGGGCTCGCTGCTCTCGCCGAGAGGCACGCGGGCGGCTACAGCCACGTCACGACGCGCGCAAATTTGCAGATGCGCGACATCGAGCCGAAGAACTCCATCGCTATGATCGAGGGTATCCAGGACCTCGGCTTGTGTTCGCGCGGCTCCGGCGCCGACAATATTCGCAATGTCACCGGTACGCCGACCGCGGGCATCGACCCGCAGGAGTTGATCGACACGCGCCCCCATGCCCGCGCCTGGCACTTCCACATTCTCAACGATCGC
>DASPVJ010000570.1:0-6025 GCA_035622435.1 Xanthobacteraceae bacterium
CGCCTTCGAACAGGCGCTGCAACGGGCGTGCGCCGACGGCAACGGTTCGTTCGCGCTGCTGCTGTGCGATCTCGACGGCTTCAAGCCGATCAACGACACGATGGGGCACCAGGCCGGCGATGCCCTGCTGCGGGAGATCGCGACGCGGCTGGTCGCGGCGATCGGGCCCGGCGGGCTCGTGGCCCGGTTGGGAGGCGACGAGTTCGCGGCCCTCATCCCCCGGGCCACCGAGCCGGTCGCGGCAGCGGCGGCCAAGCGCCTGGTCGATGCGGTCGTCCGGCCGATCAAGATCGAAGGCCGCTCCGTCAGCGTCGGCGTGAGCGTCGGCGTCGCGCTCGCAACCGACCATGACGACGCGCATGCCGTGATCGAGCGCGCCGACGCCGCCATGTACGCGGCCAAGCGCAGCCGCACCGGCTATGGGTTTGCGCGCGCGCCGGCCGAGCGCGATGCCCCGGTCGCGCTGGTGCCGGGCCTGCGCGGCGCGGTCCGCGTCAACGAATTCGCCAGGCAGGCGTAGCTGCGAGCGACGCTAGAGCATGATGCCGAAAATGCCTGCCCCGCACTTGATGCGGGGTGGGTACCGGTTTTCGGAAAACATCATGCTCCAACGATAAGCTAAAGCGCTACTCCAGTCCGTAGTGTGCATAGTCCCGGGCGATGTGCGGATCGAGCGCCTTTGCCGCCGCGATGTCCGCGTTGCCGTCGGCGGTGCGCCCCTTCTTGAGCTTGGCAAGCCCGCGCCCGTAAAGGGAGGAAGCCAGCTTCGGGCGCAGCCGCAGCGCCGCGTCGAAATCGGCGATGGCGCGGTCGAAGTTGCCCAATTTTAGATGGGCGAGCCCGCGGCTGTCGAACGCATCGGCGTAGTCGACGCGCAGCCGCACGGCCTCGTCGCAATCGGCGAGCGCCTCCTGCGCCTGTCCCATCACCGCGCGCGTCCAGCAGCGGTTGTTGAGCGCCTCGGCATAGCGCGCGTTCTTGCGGATCGCCTCGGAGAAGTCCGCGTCGGCGCGCCCGTAGTCGCCGTTCATCGCGTAGGTGCGGCCGCGCTTGTTGAGCTCTTCCGCGGTCTTCTCCGGCTCCGCCGGGGTCGGCTCGACGGGGGTCGGCGCCGCCGGCGTAATCTGCACCGGGGTCGGTGCCGGCGCCGGAGTCTCGGCGGGCTTTTCGGCCGTCACCGGCGGCGGCTGGCGGGCGGACGCGTCCGCGAAGTAGAAATTCTCGGTCAGCGAGGAAAATACGAACGGCACCTGCTCGTTCCCGGTCGCGCTCGATACGTCAAGGCGGGTGCGGTTGAAAACCTGCTCGGCGGTCAGCCCGGGCGAACGCATCTCCTTGAGCAGCTCGCTCACGAACGGGCTGCCGTCGCCGGTCGTCATGTCGGTGCCGGCGGAGTAGATCGCCAATGTGCCGCGCGGGGCATTGAGCGACGCAAGCCCGGTGGGATGGCCGCTCCACCGCGACTCGAACGGGTTGCGCCGGGCCGCATCGATGATCGCCACCTTGACGGTCGCCCCCGCCGCATTCATCTCGCGCAGGATCGATTCGACGCTGATGCCGTCGCGCTTGATCTCGTGTTCGTCCCAGATCTGGGCGTTGATCGGGATCAGATACGACTGGTTGCCGGACTGGATGCCGTAACCGCTGAAGAACAGCAGCGCGGCCGAGCCCGGCTTGATCTTCGCGGTGAGGTCGTCGATCGCCGACCGCATTTTCTGCTTGGTGAGGTCTTCGGCGACGATCACGTCGAAGCCGTCCGGTCGCAGTTCGTCGGCGATCGCGCGGGCGTCCTTGATTGGCTCGGGGAGCGGTCTGTTGTCGGCGTAGGTGGCGTTGGCGATCACCAAGGCGACCTTCGGCCCGGGGAGCGTATTTTGCGCCCCGACGCGCACGCCGCGCGTGAGCGACTGCAGCAACGCCTCGATTTCGGTTTTCGATTCGCGCGGGAAGTAGAGCCATGCTCCGCCCCCTCCCGCGACGACGACGAGGAGCGCGGCGAGCGCGACCGCCACGGTGCGCGGCCTGAGCGCGAACGCGGCGCCGGCGGTCAACGGCGCGAGCAGAAACTCGCGCAGCGACGCCAGGCCGGCGCCCCACGCTTGCCGCATCCGGCCCGGCCGCACCGCCGCCGCCGCGCGCGCGCTCGCGTCGCGCGGCAGCGCCTGCTCCGCCAAGTCCTGACGCGAGGCTTCCGGCGCCGGCGTCGCGTCCGCCATATCGGCCGCCATGGCGTCGAGGATGCGCACGCGGGCGGCGGCGCGCTCGTCCGCCGTAAAGTCGCGCGGCGCGCCGCTCACCGCGCGCAAATACATTTCGATCCGGGCCTCGAGCGCCGGCAGGCCTTGCGCGTCGGCGGCAAAATCCGCCGGCGCCGAGGGTTGCGCCGCATCGGCGTCAAGCCCGAGGACCTCCATGAGGGCGCGATCGTCACGAGGCGTGGTCATGGGACCCCTTCGGCATTGGCCCTGTCTGCACGATGACGCCCGGCCGGCGGGCCGGCAAAGCCTGCGCGGCCGCTTCCCGTTCCCGCCCGTAGCGGGCCAGCAGATCCCTCAGATCGGCCGCATCGAAACCGTGCTCCTGCTTCAGGCGGCCGATCCAGTTGCGCAGCCGCTTTTTGGCGTTGTCGACGCGCTCGTCGTTCCAACGCGGCCCGGGATGCCTTTGGTTCAACGCCGCAGCGATCTTGGCGATCGGCCATTCGCTGCCGAAGCTCGCCTGGATGTCGGCATCCTGCGCCAAAAGCTGCAGCAGGAGGAACACGTCTTCCTGCGGCTTGAACCGGCGCGCGGCCAACGCGAGAAGGCCGCGCCAGGCGCGCCGGCTGTCCTCGCCCGCGTGCGGATCGTCCGGCTGGGCCTGCGCCTGGAAGCTGCGGTCGGCGTGGCGGGCGAGCACCTCGTCGGCGGTCTGCGTTCCGGCGCCGGTGTCGGTGAGCGAGGAGAGTTGCACCACGCGATAGCTCGACCCGCGCCATCGCCCCCATTGCTGCCGCCGCATGTCTTCGTGCCGGTGAACGATGGCCCGTCGATTGCCGACCTCGCGGATCAGCCACGCCACCCGCCCGTCCCGCGCCGGAACCGGGTCGACCGCCCCGGCGAACGCCCCGTCCATGAATTCCGGCCCGTCGTCGAACTCGCCGAGGCCATCGGCCGCGCGTTCCTGGGAATCCGAGCCCGTCTCCCCGCCCGCCGGCAAGGACACCGCCCCGAGGAGCTTTGCCATCACCTCGCTGAACAACGCGCTGGCCTCCGATTCCCTGTCCGAACTCGGGACGCCCGACGACGAAACATAGGCCCGGCAGAGCCTGTGGATTTCGCCGAAAAAATAATCCTGATGCGGTCGCGGCAGCGAGTTGAGAACCCGCAGCCACGTCGCTCGGCCCCGCTGCAACGGCCCTCCTGTCATGGCCCCCTCGGCCTGATCCCCGGGCGGTCAGCGGAACGGCACGCAGTCCCTCGACTCCTACTGACGGCTGGCGGGACGCTGATCCGGCTGCGCATCGGAAATAAAAAATTTCGACCCTGTCGCCGGATTTGCCCGTCGCCGGCCGCCTAGTTGGTAGACACCGCGCGGATTCTCCGCCCCGGGGGCGAAAAACGAGGCGATTATGCGGAAAACCCCCGATCACTTCAACGCGCGCATGGGGGCAACCGCTGCCCGGCCCGCACCCGAAACAGGAACGTAAGACCATGGCCAAAGGCAACGGCAGGTTGATTTCCACGTGGATCCTGGGCCCCGCCCTGGCGGCAATCGTCGTCCTCGCCGCCGGCGCGCCGGCGTTCAGCCTCTCGCTCGAAGACCAGATTACCGCGGCCCTGCGCGGCAGCCCCGCCCGCTCGCTCAACGAGCGCAAGACGTTGGAGCAGAAGCGCGTCATCGACGCCCTGCGCGTCCGCTCGACCCGTTCCCTCACCGACGACGAGCGCGATGCGGTCGCCACGCTTGCGGAGGACAAGCCGCACGTCGATCTCGAGATCAACTTCGACTACAACTCGGCCGAGGTCGGACCAAAGGCCTTGCCGGCGCTCCTGGCGCTTGGCCGCGCGCTCTCCAAGGACGAGTTCAAGGGCAAGACGTTCCTCATCAACGGCCACACCGACGCGAAGGGCGGCGATGAATACAACAAGGCCCTGTCGGATCGCCGCGCCGAGGCGGTGAAGCGGGTCCTGGTCGAGCAGTTCAACCTGCGCGCCGACACGCTCATCGCGATCGGCTTCGGCAAGACCCACCTGAAGAACCCGGCCGACCCGCTCGGCCGGGAGAATCGGCGGGTGCAGATCGTCAATACCGAGGTCAATTAGAGCATGATCCCGAAAAGTGGGAACCGGTTTTCGGAAAAAGATCATGCTCCAGCAAGACGATAGAGCAGGATGACGATTCGAAGAAAAGTCATCCCGCTCTAGCGAGGCGGCCGCCGCGTCGCTGGCGCGGGGCCGAAATCCTGGGCGGTCCAGCTGGGGGGAGCCATGGCTGGGTTGAGGCGAGTTGGGGTCCCATGGTTGGGCGCGGCGGCGTTGGGCCTCGCGCTCTACTTTGCGTGCGGCGATGCCCGCGCGGAAACGCGCGTCGCCCTCGTCATCGGCAACGGCGCTTACCTGCACGCGCCGCGCTTGCCCAATCCGGCGCACGACGCCGAGGACGTCGCCGCCGCGCTGCGGCGCATGAACTTCGAGGTGATCCAAGGCACCGATTTCGACCGGGCGGGGATGCAGGACGCCGCCGACCGCTTCGCCCGCGCCGCGCGCACCGCGGACGTCGCCGTCTTCTATTACAGCGGCCACGCCCTACAGCACGCCGGCGTCAACTACCTCGCGCCGGTCGACGCCAGCCTCGTCGACGAGACCGACTTGCGGCGGATGGCGCGGGTGGACGAGATCGTCGCCGACCTGCAGCAGGCCAAGAACCTGCGCATCCTGGTGCTCGACGCCTGCCGCGACAATCCGCTCGCCGAACGGCTCAAGCGCTCGGCCGCCAAGCGCATCGCCTCCGTGCAGCGCGGGCTTGCCGCGATCGACGCGCCGGAAGGGATGATCGTCGTCTACGCCACCCAGGCCGGGCGCGCGGCCGACGACGGCGACGGCCGCAACAGCCCCTACACCGGGGCGTTCCTGCGCCACATCGAGGAGCAGGAAGAGATCGCGACGGTGTTTCGCCGCATCAGCACCGACGTTTACGAGGCCACCAGACGCACGCAGCTTCCGGAGCTGTCGCTGTCGATCATCGGCCAGTTCTATTTGAACGGCAAAGCGCCGGTTGCGGCCACTCCGCCGGCGCCGTCGGCGGATCCGTGCGCCGGCGCCGAAGCCCATTGGAAGAGCTCCGAGGCGGTGGGCACCGCGGCCGCCTTCGAGGATCACCTGGCGCGGTTTCCCACCTGCTCCTACGCCAACCTCGCCCGCGAGAAGCTCAAGCAGCGCAAAGCCAAATTTCTCCAGCTGATGAAAATGCGCCGCCCGCTCGAGCCGGAACCTGAGCGGCCGTAGCGCGCGAAATTTTTTCGGCGCGGCAGGATTCCGTCGCGCTCAGCGGTTCACCCACAGGCTCTTTGCGACCAAACAATGCACGCCCTTCTCGGCCGCGTCCATTTCGCCGACGCGGCAGTCCATGGCCATGCTGGCGAGCGAATAGGCGTCGAGGCGCGAGAGCGACTTCTCTCTCTGCAGCAGCTCGATCATGCGCCACGACGCCTCGTCCATCGCCTTGTTCATATCGGCGTTGCCGGCGTAGGTGACGAGGAACTCCGGCGTCTCGGCGGTGGGCAGCGGTTGCGCCAGCGATTTCGTCGCGTCTTTCGCCGTGATGCAGTGGACGCCCTTCTTCACGTCCACGACTTGCGTCACCCGGCAATCGGCGACTTTTGCGACGAGCGCCATCGCCTGATCGGGCGCGAGCTTGCGCTGCTCGCCGAGGAGCTTCGCGGTTTCCGCCTTGGCGTTGGCGAGCGCCTTGGTGAGGTCCTCGTCGAATCCCATGGTGATCCACGCGTCCGGCGTCTCGATGCGCGGCCACGAAAGCTTCTCGG
>DASPVJ010000571.1:0-7045 GCA_035622435.1 Xanthobacteraceae bacterium
GGGCGCGCAGGCCTACCTCAAGCGCCAGTACACCACGATCGGCGTCGTCGGCGTCGTCATCTTTCTCGTCGTCGGCTATTTCCTCGGCTGGCTGGTGGCGGTGGGTTTTGCCGTCGGCGCGACGCTCTCCGGCGCGGCCGGCTTCATCGGCATGAACGTTTCGGTGCGCGCCAACGTGCGCACCGCCCAGGCCGCGATCGGCTCGCTCGCTGCCGGGCTCGAACTCGCGTTCAAGTCCGGGGCGATCACCGGCATGCTGGTCGCCGGCCTCGCGCTGCTCGGCGTCACCGGTTATTTCAGCGTGCTGACCGAGGCGCTGCACAAGGCGGCGAACGACCGCACCGTGATCGACGCGCTGGTCGCGCTCGGTTTCGGCGCCTCGCTGATCTCGATTTTCGCGCGCCTCGGCGGCGGCATATTCACCAAGGGCGCGGATGTGGGCGGCGACCTCGTCGGCAAAGTCGAGGCCGGCATCCCGGAGGACGATCCGCGCAATCCCGCCACCATCGCCGACAACGTCGGCGACAACGTCGGCGACTGCGCCGGCATGGCCGCCGACCTGTTCGAGACCTACGCGGTCACCACGGTCGCCACCATGGTGCTGGCGGCGATCTTCTTCGCCAACACCGACGCGCTGCTGCCGATGATGACCCTCCCGCTCGCGATCGGCGGCGCCTGCATCATCACCTCGATCGTCGGCACGTTCTTCGTCAAGCTCGGCGCCAGCCAGTCGATCATGGGCGCATTGTACAAGGGCTTCATCGCCAGCGCCGTGCTGTCGCTCGGCGGCGTCGCGCTCGTCATCCATTGGCTGGTCGGCTTCGGGGCGATCCCCGGCGTCAATTATACCGGGCTCGGCCTGTTCGTGTGCGGGGCCGTCGGCCTCGTGGTGACCGGCCTCATCATCTGGATCACCGAATATTATACCGGGACGCATTTCCGGCCGGTGCAGTCGATTTCCAAGGCATCGATCACCGGCCACGGCACCAACATCATCCAGGGCCTGGCGGTGTCGCTCGAAGCGACCGCGCTGCCGAGCATCGTCATCATCGCCGGCATCCTGATCACCTTCGGGATCGCCGGTCTGTTCGGCATCGCCATCGCGGTGACGACCATGCTGGCGCTGGCCGGCATGGTGGTGGCGCTCGATGCGTTCGGGCCGGTCACCGACAATGCCGGCGGCATCGCCGAAATGGCCGGGCTGCCCAAGGAAGTGCGCAAGTCGACCGACGCGCTCGACGCGGTCGGCAACACCACCAAGGCGATCACCAAGGGCTACGCGATCGGCTCGGCCGGGCTCGGCGCCCTGGTGCTGTTTTCCGCCTACAATCAGGACCTCAAGTTTTTCATCGCCAACGCCGCCACCCATCCGTTCTTCAAGGACGTGGCGCCCGACTTCTCGCTCAACAATCCGTACGTGGTCGTCGGTCTCTTGTTCGGCGGGCTGTTGCCCTACCTGTTCGGCGCGCTGGGCATGACGGCGGTCGGCCGCGCCGCCTCGTCGATCGTCGAGGAGGTGCGCCGGCAGTTCAAGGAGAAGCCGGGCATCATGACCTACACCGACAAGCCCGACTACGGCCGCGCTGTCGACATGCTCACGCGGGCGGCGATCAAGGAAATGATCGTGCCGTCGCTCCTGCCGGTGCTCTCGCCGATCATCGTCTACGCTGCCATCTATTACATCGCCGGGCAGGGGCCTGCCGGCAAGTCGGCCGCGTTCTCGGCGGTCGGCGCGATGCTGCTCGGCGTCATCGTCACCGGCCTCTTCGTCGCGATCTCCATGACCTCGGGCGGCGGCGCCTGGGACAACGCCAAGAAGTACATCGAGGACGGCCACTACGGCGGCAAGGGTTCCGAGGCGCACAAGGCGGCGGTGACCGGCGACACCGTCGGCGATCCGTACAAGGACACCGCGGGCCCGGCGGTGAACCCGATGATCAAGATCACCAACATCGTGGCGCTGCTGCTGCTTGCCGTGCTCGCCCGCTGAGACGGCGGCCGGGCGCTATTTGTTGAGGTTGAAAATCTTGAATAGGTAGGTCAGGTACGACAGTTCCTGGCCGGCGGTCGGCGTCGTGCGGCTGATGAAATCGAAGATCTTGCCGTCCTGCAAGCCGTAGTTGGCGAGGCGCTGGACGCGCCGGTTCTTATCGAAATAGACGGCAACGACCCGCTGGTCGATCATCTTTTGCGGCATGAAGGCGGTTTGCTCGGCGCGCTGGGAAATATAATAGAAAACCTCGCCGCTCACGGTCGCCACCGTCGAAGGCGTGCCGAGGACGATCAGGACCTGTTCCTGGGTGGCGCCGAGCGGGATTTGTTCGAGCGCCCCGTCGGCCAGCACGTAGCCGTGCTGATAGGTCTGGGTGAAGCAGCCGGCGAGCGGCACCCCCAGGATCAGCAGGGTCGCTGCGACGCGCAACGCGCGCGCCGGGCGGCCCGGGCGAGGGTCAAGGACAGCCATGCGATCGTATCGATACCCTGTTGCCCCAGGCTCCTCGAGCGGCGACTTTTCTTCGCCTCGTCACGCGCTCTATCCTATTGTTGGAGCACGATCTTTTCCAAAACCCGTGCCCTTTCGGGAGCATGCTCTAGCCCGCGCGCCGGCTATTTGCAACGCCTGAACCGCTCTCGAACGGCTTAGACGGAGTCCGCCGCGTCGGGAAAGCTGACAAGGAGCCGCGCTTGTTCCGTTGGCTAAGGCGCACCCCGCGGGCCGATACCATCCGCGGCCTCTATGGCGCGATCGTGGCGCAGGCGCGGGCGCCGGCGTTCTACGCCGACTACGGCGTCGCCGACACCGTTGCCGGGCGGTTCGACCTGCTCGTTCTTCACCTCGTTCTGTTCGTTCGGCGCCTGCGGCACGAGCCGGCGCCGATTCGCGCCCTGGGCCAGGGGATTTTCGACTTGTTCTGCCGGGATATGGACCATAGCTTGCGGGAAATGGGGATCGGCGACTTGGCCGTGCCCAAACACATGGGGCGGGTCGCCGCGGCATTCTACGGTCGGGCGGCGGCCTATGACCATTCGATCGACCGGCCGGGCGAGGAGGCGCTTGCGAGCGTGCTGGCGCGCAATATCTTTCCCGACGCCGCCGCGCCGCCTGCCTGCGCCGGGCGGCTGGCGCGCTACGTCCGCGTCGCGATCGACGAACTCGACCGCCAGGACGGCGAGGCGTTTGCGCGAGCCGTGGTCGCCTTTCCCGATCCCACCATGATCGGCGGGCCGGCGTGAACTGGGAGCCAAGCGCATGACGCGGTCGCATCCGGCGTGGAAGGTTCCGGTTCGCCTCGACGAAATCCCGGAGGCGGGCCTGCGGCTCGATCTCGAGGCGGACGCCGCCGCGCGCGCGGCGATCGCCGCCGCCGCCGGGGTCGACGGCGTGCCGCGGCTGCGGGCCGGATTCGACGTCGCGCGCCATGGCCGCGACGGGCTGCGCGTCGTCGGCACCGTCTCGGCGACGGTGCGCCAAACATGCGTCGTGACCCTCGATCCCGTCGACAACGAAGTCGAGGAGGAAATCGACCTGGTGTTCGTTCCGGCGCCTGCAGCGGGAGCGAGAGGCGACGAGGCGGAGACCGGAGACGATGCGGCCGAGCCGCCCGAGCCGCTCGTCGACGGGGTGGTGGATCTCGGCGCCATTGCCACCGAGTTCCTCATCCTCGGAATCGATCCTTATCCGCGCAAGCCCGGCGCCGTGTTCGAGCCGCCGCCGAGCGAGGATTCCGGCTCGCATCCGTTCGCCGCCTTGGCGGCCTTGCGCACCCGGCGCGACCGGCGGCGCGGGTGATCCGTTAACCCTTTCACGGTGCGGCAGGCCGACAGTCGCGTGCCACAAGTGTGTTGTGTCGCCCCGGCGACACGCTATTGTCCGCCGTCCCGCGACCGGTTATCGCGCCCCGTGACGCGGCATCTGGCGCCCCGGAGCCCGCTGCCAAGGTCATTCCATGCCCGATAAGGTCCGTATCGCGCTCGACGCCATGGGGGGCGACGAGGGCGCTTCGGTGGTCGTGCCCGGCGCCGAGCTTTCGCTGCGGCGCCACCCGGATATCGAGTTCCTGTTGTTTGGCAACCGGACGGCGATCGCCCCGCTCATCGGCGAGCGCCTCAAGGCCGTCTCCCGCCTCGTCCATACCGACGTGGCGGTGAAGATGGACGACAAGCCGAGCCAGGCTTTGCGCCACGGCCGCTGGAAGTCCTCAATGTGGCTCGCAATCGACGCGATCAAGCGCGGCGAAGCCGACGTGGCCGTATCCGCCGGCAACACCGGCGCGCTCATGGCCATGGCGAAGTTCAATCTCAGGACCATGCCCGGGATCAGCCGTCCGGCCATCGCCGCGCTGTGGCCGACGTTGACCGGCGAGTCGATCATCCTCGACGTTGGTGCCACCATCGGGGCCGATGCGGAGCATCTCGTCGATCTCGCCGTGATGGGCAGCGCCATGGCGCGGGTGTTGCACAATATCGATCAGCCGACCGTGGGCCTGCTCAACATCGGCGTCGAGGAGGTAAAGGGGCTCGAACCGGTGCGCGAGGCCGGCCGCATCCTGCGCGAAGCGAAGCTGCCGGAGTTGGACTACATCGGCTTCATCGAGGGCACCAGCATCGGCGAGGGCGCGGCCGACGTGGTGGTGACGGAGGGCTTTGCCGGCAACATCGCGATCAAGGCGGCGGAGGGCACAGCCCGGCAGTTCGCCGGTTACCTCAGGAGCGCGATGCGGCGCACCCTCAGGGCGCAGCTCGGCTATCTGCTGGCGCGCGATGCGTTCAACGCGCTGCGCGACAAGATGGATCCGCGCAGGGCGAACGGCGGAGTCTTCCTCGGTCTCAACGGGATCGTCATCAAAAGCCACGGAGGGACCGACGCCGAGGGGTTCGCGGCGGCGGTCGACCTCGGCTACGAAATGGTGCGTCACGGCCTGCTCGCCAAAATCAAGCAGACGCTCGATCATTACGCGCGCCGCGACGCGCAAGCGCCGGAAGTCGGCGAGGTCGCGCGGTGACGGTTTTGCGTTCGGTCGTGCTCGGTTGCGGGAGCTATCTGCCGCAGCGCGTCCTGACCAATCAGGATCTGGCCAAGACGGTCGACACATCCGACGAATGGATCGTGCAGCGCACCGGCATCCACGCGCGGCATATAGCGGCGCCGGGAGAGCACACGTCCGATCTGGCGCTCGCGGCCGCGCGCGCGGCGGTCGCCGATGCGGGCATCGACGTACAGACGATCGACCTGATCGTGCTTGCGACTTCGACCCCCGACAATACGTTCCCGGCGACCGCGGTGTCGGTGCAAGCCGGGCTCGGCCTTGCGCACGGCGCGGCGTTCGATCTCCAGGCGGTCTGTTCCGGCTTCGTCTATGGGTTGGCGACCGTCGACGGCCTGCTGCGCTCGGGCACCTTCAAGCGAGCGCTCGTGATCGGCGCCGAGACGTTCTCGCGCATTCTCGACTGGAACGACCGGGGCACGTGCGTCCTGTTCGGCGACGGCGCCGGCGCGCTGGTGATCGACGCGCAGCCTCAGCCGGGCACGCGCGAGGATCGCGGCATCCTGACGTCGCACCTGCGCTCCGACGGCCGCCACAAGATGAAGCTCTACGTTGACGGCGGCCCGTCCTCGACCGGTACGGTCGGCCACTTGCGCATGGAAGGCCGCGAAGTCTTTCGCCACGCGGTGGCGATGATCACCGACGTGGTCGAGGATGCGTTCAAGGCGACCGGCTACGGGGCCGCCGACATCGACTGGTTCGTGCCGCATCAGGCCAACAAACGCATCATCGACGGCTCGGCGCACAAGCTCGGCATCGACCCCGCCAAGGTCGTTTCCACGGTCGACCGCCACGGCAATACGTCGGCGGCCTCGATACCGCTGGCGCTCGCGGTCGCCGTCGCGGACGGCCGCATCCGGCGCGGCGATTTGGTCCTGCTGGAGGCCATGGGCGGTGGATTTACCTGGGGGGCGGTGATGTTGCGGTGGTAGCATCGCTCGCCCGGATTTTCCCGCTCAGGGCCGTTGACCGTACGGAAACATGTGAATATCGTCGAAAATTCAGAAGGATACGTTGATCGCCGATAGCGGGGCTGGCGATGGCTGGGAAAACAGTGACACGTGCGGACCTGTGCGAGGCGGTCTACCAGAAGGTCGGCCTGTCGCGCACCGAGTCCGCGACCTTGGTCGAGCTGGTGCTCAAGGAGATCACCGATTGTCTTGAGCGCGGCGAAACCGTGAAGCTTTCCTCGTTCGGATCGTTCGTGGTACGCAAAAAAGGCCAGCGGATCGGCCGCAACCCCAAGACCGGCAAGGAAGTGCCGATTTCGCCGCGGCGCGTCATGGTGTTCAAGCCGTCGGCCATCTTGAAGACGCGCATCAATTCGGGTCACGACGGACGCAAGTAAGGCCGAGTTTCGGGAGCCCGGGAGTAATCGGCGTGGACAAGGCGCCCGACGCATTTCGTACCATCAGCGAGGTCGCGGACGATTTGGACCTGCCGCAGCACGTGCTGCGGTTTTGGGAAACCCGGTTCGCGCAGATCAAGCCGATGAAGCGCGGCGGCGGCCGGCGGTATTACCGCCCCGAGGACGTCGACCTGTTGCGCGGCATCCGGCACCTGCTCTACGGCGAGGGCTACACGATCCGCGGCGTCCAGCGCATCCTCAAGGACGAGGGTGTCAAGTTCGTCCAGGCGGTATGGAGGAGCGGCGCGCCGCAGCCCGCGGGCGCGCCGCTCGAGGCCGACGAGGCGAGCGGCGGCGCATTATCGACGTCCGACAACGGCATCCCCGAAGAGGAGACCGGCCGCGGCCGCGGGTTCTTCGGCATCCTGCCCTCGCTGCTCGGCGGGGAAATCGAGCGGCCGCCGCCCGAGGACGCCGCGCGGATCGAGCCCATGATCGCCGACGCGAGCGAAGCCTCGCGCCCCGCCGAGGAGCCCGCCGGCTTGGCGGAACCGCACGGCTCGCTGCCGGCGCACGACCTGTCGCACGACGAACTGCGGGCGCTGCGCGCGACGCTCTACGAGCTTGGCGAGTGCAAGCGCCTGCTCGACGG
>DASPVJ010000572.1:0-10505 GCA_035622435.1 Xanthobacteraceae bacterium
TCCGACGCGGTGAGCGGCCGCCATCCCGAGCTCGACATCCATCTGCGCTTCGCCCTCAAGCAGGGCTGGAGCGAGGACGAACTCACCGAGGTGCTGCTGCATCTCTCCGGCTACGTCGGCGTGCCGCTCATCCGCGAGGCCATGCTGGTGGCCTCGAAGACGTTCGCCGACGTAAGGGCGGAAGCGGGCCCGAAGCAATAGCCGCGAGGCCGCATATGAAATTCGGATTGAGCACGCTCACCCGCGGCGTCTTCTCGACCCGCGAGAACTACCGCGCCGTCGCGGTCGCGGCCGAGCGCGCCGGCTTCGATTTCCTCTCGGTGAGCGACCACGTGGTGGTGCCGGCGAATCTCAAGTCGCGCTACCCGTACGCCGCGACCGGCGCGTTCGGCGCCGCCGCCGAGGGCTATTGCCTCGACCAGCTCGCAACAATAGCGTTCCTCGCCGGCTGCACCGAGCGCCTCAGGTTGCTCGCCTCGGTCATGGTGGTGCCGCACCGGCCGGCGATGCTCGCCGCCAAAATGCTGGCGACCATCGACGTGCTCTCCAACGGCAGGCTCATCCTCGGCGCCGGCGCCGGCTGGATGAAGGAGGAGTTCGCGCTGCTCGGCGCGCCGTTCGAGGCGCGCGGCAAGGTCACCGACGAATACCTCGCTGCCTTCCTCGAGTTGTGGACCAAGGAGGCGCCCGCGTTCAACGGCGAGCACGTGCGCTTTTCCGACGTCCTGTTCTATCCCAAGCCGGTGCAGAAGCCGCACCCGCCCATCTGGATCGGCGGCGAGAGCCCGCCGGCGCTGCGCCGCACCATCCGTTTTGCCGACGCCTGGTATCCGGGCAACAACAGCCAGACCACGCCGCTCGACACGCCGGCGCGCCTTGCCGCCGGGATCGCGCACCTCAGGCGCGCCTGCGAAACCGCCGGGCGCGATCCCGCCACCATGGAGGTCGCGCTGCTGGTGCAGAATTTCTTCGAATGGGAGCCGCACCGGATCGACGACGGCTCGGCGCGGCGCCTCTACACCGGCAGCTCGGCCGACATGGCGGCGGACACGGCCGCGCTGGCGGAGATCGGCGTCGGCTACGTGGCGCTGCGGCTGGGCGGCGACACGGTCGCGGCCGCGGTCGAGCGCATCGCGCGGTTCGGCGCCGAGGTGATCGGCAAGCTGCGCGGCTGACATGCCGGGCGGCCCCTTCGACGTGCTGATCGGCCTTCGCCTCTCGATCGTGCGGCGGGCGGCCGACATGCTGGTGCTGCACTTCGGCGCCATTCGCCCGCACGCTTCGGGCGTAGGCACCGTCGGCGACTATGCCTTCCACATCCAGTGCCCATGGCGGTTCGACGGGCCTCTCGGAACCATCACCGGGCGCGACGACCTGTGGGAATACGCCGGACCCGGGGAGCGTCCGGACGACTGGTCGCCCGAGGACGGGCTGAGCCTGCAAGACCGGAGGTTCGCCCGGTTCTTCGACCGCGACGAGCGCACGCGATCCTGGGTGAACGAGGACGATCGCTTCGTCGTCGTCGACGCGGAACAAAGCAAACACGGCGACGTAAGGCTCAAGCTGGCGAACGGGTTCGCGATCCTGGTGTTTCCCGCGAGCCACCGCGGCGAAGCCTGGCGCCTGTTCAAGCCCGAGAGCGAGGGCGATCATCTGGTCTTTCCGAGCGAAGGCGCGGACTTCGCCGTGTCGCGCCGCAAGGCGCCCCGCATGCCGGCGTGGGAGGTGTGGCTGCGGCTCACCGAAGCGCCGGCGGGCGGCGGCGCCATCGAAGCGCCCCCCACGGTGATCATGACCGCCGAGGGGACGCGCTACCGCTGCGGGCGCTGCGGCCGCGTGCTCGCCATCGCGGAAGCCGGCGCGTTGAAAGGCTTCGTCATCCACTGCCGCGGCTGCGACCGTTACAACCAAGTGCCGCTGTGATTCCGTTCGCAGGATGACTGAAGGGAGCAACCCATCCTACATCCCGAAAACTGTACCATTTGGGCAACAGCCTTACGGAAATCCGCTCAAATCGCCCTCGTGGGAACGCTGGTCGCCGCCCAATCGCTGCCGAAATTAACGTCTTGTTAACCACGTCGGCGGTCCCATGACAGGCGGGGATATGGAACGCAGGGGGCAGCCATGCGATACCTCGACGAGCTCATCATCCAAGTGCTGATGGGGATAGGCTTCGCGCTGACCATGGTCGTGTTCACGTTGGGCGCAATTTTCTGAACGCTGACCGCGGACGTTTCGGGGGGCACCCAACCGCGCCCGGCGCGGCGCGCCGGCAACGGGCATGATCGACCGCATCCTTACCGTCGGGGCCTACACGCTGGCCTCGCGGGTCACCGGGTTCCTGCGCGACGTGGTGATGGCCGCGGTGCTCGGCGCCGGTCCCGTGGCCGACGCCTTCCTGGTGGCGTTCCGCCTGCCCAATCACTTCCGCGCCATTTTCGCCGAGGGCGCCTTCAGCGCCGCGTTCGTGCCGGCCTACGCGCGCATCCGCACCCAGGGCGGGCCGGAGCCGGCGCGCCAGTTCGCCGACCGCATCTTTACCCTTCTGCTCGTGACCCAGCTCGGCCTGCTTGCGCTGGCGCTCGCGTTCACGCCGGCGGTGATCCGCGTGCTCGCGCCCGGCTTCGAGAGCGATCCGGGCCGCTTCGCGCTGGCGACCGCGCTCACCCGGGTGACGTTTCCCTACCTGTTGGCGATGACCTTGGTCGCGCTCTACGGCGGCATGCTCAACGCGCTCGACCGCTTCGCGGCGGCGGCCGCCGCGCCCATCCTGCTCAACCTGACCATGGTGGCGGCGCTGGCGCTCGCCGCCTTGTTTCCCAGCGCCGGGCACGCGGCCGCCTGGGGCGTGCTGATCGCCGGCGGTCTCGAAGTGGCGCTGCTCGCCGGCAGCACCGCGCGCGCCGACGTGCTGCCGAAATTCCGCCGCCTCGCCTGGGACGCCGACGTGCGGCGCTTCTTCGTCGCGCTCGGGCCGGCGGCGATCGGCTCGGGCGGCATCCAGCTCGCGCTCTTTGCCGACACCATCATCGCAAGCTTCCTGCCCGCCGGCGCCATTTCGGCGCTCTACTACGCCGACCGCCTCAACCAGCTGCCGATCGGCGTCATCGGCATCGCGGTCGGCACCGTGCTGCTGCCGGAAATGTCGCGCCGCATCGCCGCGGGCGACGAGGACGGCGCACGCCAGGCGCAAAGCCGCGCCATCGAGTTCACCCTGCTGCTCTCCCTGCCGTGCCTGGCGGCGTTCCTCGTCGTCCCCGACCTTATCCTGCGCGCGCTGTTCACCCGCGGCGCCTTCACCGCCGCGGACGCCGCCGCCGCCGGGGCGACGCTCGCCGCCTATGCGCTCGGCCTCGTGCCGTTCGTGCTCATCCGCAGCGTGGTCGCGACCTTCTTCGCCCGCGGCGACACCGCGACGCCGGTCAAGGCGGCGCTGATCGCGGTGCCGGTGAACATCGCCTTCAAGCTGCTGCTGATGGGGCCGTTCGCCCAGGTCGGGCTCGCGCTCGCGACCACTATCGGCGCCTGGATCAACTTCGGCCTGGTGCTGTGGTTCGGCGCGCGCCGCGGCTACATCCGGCGCGACCCGGACCTCGCGCGCGCGGTCGTGAAGCTCGCCGCCGCCGGCCTGGCGCTGGCGCTCATGCTGTGGCTCGCCCAGCGCCCGGCGCTCGCGCTCTTTGCCGGGTGGGGCGGGGCGCGCGACCTCCTCGCGCTGGCGGCGCTCGTCGCCGTCGGGGCGGCGGTCTACGTCGGCATCGTGCTCGCGCTGTTCGGCCGGCAGTGGCTCGAGCAGCTGCGCCGCCGCCGCGCCGCCGCCGACCGGCCGATCGAGTGAGGCGCGAGCCGAACCGGGCCGCCCGTCACACGTTGCCGTACTGGTGCTCCAGCGCGATGTCCTTGTCGGTGTAATCGGGGAGCAGCAGGGTCGAAGCAATGCTGATCACCGCACAGATGGTGATGTAGATGCCGATCGGGACGGTCGAGTCATAGGTTTTGAGCAGCCAGGTCGCGATGAACGGCGCCGGTCCGCCGGCGATGATCGAGGCGAGCTGGTAACCGATCGACGCGCCGCTGTAGCGCAGCCGCGGCGTAAACGCCTCGGCGATCAGCGCCGCCTCCGGGCCGTACATCGTCATCACCGGGATGAACGACAGCGACACCGCCAGGAAGATGAGGCCGGTGACCTTGGTGTCGAGCAGGGCGAAATAGACGAAGGTGTACATCGCTACGAACACGCAGCCGATGATGTACATGCGCCGGCGGCCGATCCGGTCGGACAGCGCGCCGGCGATCGGGACCGTGATGAAGCCGAGCGCGGTCGTGACGATGAGCCCCCACAGCAAGAGATCGCGCGAGGCGCCCAGAACGAGCGTGCCGTAAGTGAACACGAAGGCGTTGAAGACATAGCCCGGGGACTGCTCCGCCAGGCGCACAAGCGCGGCGAGAATAACCTCGCGCGGCTGGCGCTTGAACACTTCGATGGTCGGCGCGCGCTCGACCTTGTTTTCGGCGAGGATGCGCTGGAACACCGGGGTCTCGAGGATGCCGAGGCGGATCCACAGCCCGATCCCGACCATGACGATGCTCAGCAGGAACGGGACGCGCCAGCCCCAGGTGAGGAACTGATCGCCCGAGATCCAGCTGAACAGCAGCACCATGACGTTGGCGAGGAACAGCCCGGCCGGCGCGCCGAATTGCGGCCAGGAGGCGATGAAGCCGCGGTTCTTGTTGGTTTGCGCCCATTCCATCGCCAGCAGCACGGAGCCGCCCCATTCGCCGCCGACGCCGATGCCCTGGATCAAACGCAGCACGGTGAGGATGATGGCGCCCCAGATGCCGATCGTGTCGTAGCCCGGCACGAGCCCGACCGCGGCGGTCGCGAGGCCGGTCATCACCAGCGTGACGATCAAGGTCGCCTTGCGGCCGATGCGGTCGCCGTAGTGCCCGAAGATCGCCGCGCCGATCGGTCGCGCCACGAAGCCGATGAAAAACACGCCGAACGCCTGCAGGGTGCCGACCAGCGGGTCCTCGCCGGGGAAGTACACCTTGGCGAAAACCAGCCCGGTCACGATGCTGTACAACAGGAAGTCGTACCACTCGATGGTGGTGCCGACCGTGCTGGCGATCACGGCGCGGCGCAGGCACGCCTGATGCTCGGCCTCGGACATGGGAGCAGGCGCGACATCGGTCGCAGCAGTCATGGCATCGCCTCCCGTTTGTTTCTATGGCGGTTCGTTGATTAAGCGGATCGATCCTGGCACACGGCGTCAGGCGGAACAATATCGGGTCGAAAAAGGAGAGCGCGCGGCGGTTGTAGCAGCGCGCGCCTGTCGAAGAAGGGGAGCGAGGCGCCGCTCAGGCGATGACCTTGGCCTCGCGCAGGCACTGAAGCTGCGCCGCGTCGTAGTCGAGCAGGCCGCTGAGGATTTCGTCGGTGTGCTCGCCGGGACGCGGGACCGGACCGATGCGGCCGGGCGTCGCCGACATTTTCACCGCCAGCCCGGGCACGTGGATCTCGCCCGCCAGCGCGTCCGGCTGCTTCGCCAGCATCTCCCGCTGCCAGGTGTGCGCATCCTGCGTCACCTCCGGAATGCCGCGCACCGGGCCGACGGGAATGCCGGCGGCGGCGAGCGTCCGGGTGATGTCGGCGACGCTGCGCGCGGCGCACCAGCTTTCCACCAGGCGGCGGCGCTCGTCGCCGCGGCCGACGGACGAGTTGATCGGTTCGGCGGAGCAACCGGCGCCGCGTCCGGGGTCGACGATCTGCATGAGCCGTCCCGCCATCTCGCGCCCGGCGGCGGAAATGACCACCCAGCCGTCGTTGGCGCGGTAGGGCGGCCGGCCGCCTTCGCCGCCTTCCTCGCCCGTGTCCAAATAAAATATGCTGGGGATTTCGACCATGGTCAGGGCGGAATCGAGCAGGCAGCAGTCGATCATCTGGCCTTCGCCGGTGCGGTCGCGGTGGCGCAGCGCCGCCAGCGCGCCGATGGTCGCGTGCAGGGCGGTCGTGCGGTCGACCAACGAAAACGCGGTGCCGACCGGCCGGCCCACCGGCCGGCCGGTGAGCGCCATCAGGCCGCTCATCGCCTGGCCGAGCGGATCGAAGGCGGGAAGGTCGCGGTAGGGGCCGAACTGGCCGAAGCCGGAGACGGAGACGAGAATGATGTCGCGCTTGAGCGCCTTGAGGGCTTCGTAGCCGAAGCCCATCGCTTCCATCGTACCAGGGCGGAAATTCTCCAGCACGATGTCCGATTTGCGCACCAGCGCGGCGAAGATCTCCTTGCCCTTGTCGCTGCGCATGTCGAGGCAGATCGATTTCTTCCCGCGGTTATAGACGGTGAAATAGACGCTCTGGCCGCGCACCATGGGGGGATGCCGGCGGGTTTCCTCGCCGCCGATGCGTTCCACCTTGATGACTTCGGCGCCGAGGTCGGACAGCATCATGCCGCCGCGCGGGCCGGCCTGGAAACGCGCCAGCTCCAAGACGCGCACGCCGTCGAGACTGAATGGCATGACCGGCTCCCGCCTTCGCCCGAACGGCCGCACGATAGCACGGGCGGCCCGCGTTGACTCCGTCCGCCGGCATGCTTAGCCTTTCCGCGTCGCAGCCAACAGAAGAGAGCCGGCGCGTGCGTCTCGACACCGTCGCCACGGTCACGCGGTCAGGCTCGGGAGCCGGGTTCGGCCCGCGTCGGGCATGATCCACCCACCTTTCTGATCTACCCCAGCGCATGCCGCCGCCGCGACGACATGGGCGGAAATAGCAACGCATCCGGCAGCGGAGCGCGGGCGTGGACATGCGTGGAACCGAGCACGACACGGCGTGGTCCCGATCGATCGCCGTGGGTCGCGACGCCGTCAAAGACGCGCTGGCGGGGCTGGTGGCGGCGGTCGTGCTGATCGCCAACATCGTCTCGTTCGGCGCGCTCATGTTCCCCGGCGAGTTGAGCGCCGGTATTCCGGTTGCGATCTGGGCGATGCTGATTGGAGCCTGCCTGTGCGGCGCGTGGATCGCGGCGACGACCTCGCTCCCTCCGCTCGCGACCGGCATCGACTCGCCGACCGGCGCCGTCCTTGTCCTGCTGAGCGCGTTGACCGCGTCCCGCATTCGCGCCGCGGGCGGCAGCCCGGAAGCCGCGATTCAAAGCGTCATGCTGGTTTTCACGGCGGCGACGTTTCTGTCGGGCGCGCTGCTCTACGGTCTCGGCGCTTGCAGATGGGGCTCGTACTTCCGCTTCGTTCCCTATCCGGTGGTCGGCGGATTTCTCGCCGCAACCGGCTACTTCCTGATTGCCGGCGCCATCCGGATGGTAACCGGCCGGACCGGCCTCACCCTCGCCGGACTTGCCGATTGGACGGCGGCCGATGCGGCGAAACTTGCCAGCGCCGTTCTTGCGCTCGCGGTCCTGCTGGCCCTGCGTCGGTGGGTCAAGTCGGCCTTCGCCATGCCGGCCGCGCTCATTGCCATGTGGCTCGCGAGCGTTGCCGCCCTGCGCACGCTCGGACTCTCCGGGGCCGAGCATGGCTGGTACTTCCGCTCGCTCGGGGCCTTGCCCGCGTGGCTGCCGTTCGAAGCCGTTCGCGCCTCGCCGCTGAGCTGGCCGATGCTGCTGCGGCTCGTTCCCGAGCTGCTCGCCGTGACGATCGTGGCGCTCATCTCGCTCGTGACCAAGGTGTCGAGCATCGAGGTCGGGCGGCAAGCGGCCGGAGATCTCGACCGGGAATTTCGCGGCCACGGCATCGGCAGCCTCATTGCCGCGCCGTTCGGCGGCCTCACCAGCAGCCTTCAGGTCGGCACCAGCCGTCTCTTGGAGCAGGCCGGGGGCGCAACCCGGATGAGCGGAGTTGCCTGCGCGGTGGCTCTCGGCCTCGTCGGCCTGGCAAACCTGGATCTGCCCGGATTAATTCCCATTCCGATTGTCGCCGGCCTCGTCCTCTATCTGGGTTACACTTTCATCGTCGACGCCCTGTGGCGGCCGTACTCGCAGCGGGCCTGGCTCGATTTGTGGCTGGCGGTCGCCATCATGGCCGTGTGCATCGAGTACGGCTATCTGATCGGCGTGCTGGCCGGCCTCGTGTGCGCCTGCCTGCTGTTCGTGATCAGCTATGCACGCCTCGGCGTCGTGCGCCGGCACCTGACCCGCGCCCAATTCTCCAGTCACGTCGATCGCTCGGTGGAAGAGAGCGAACATCTGCGTGCGGTCGGCGACGCGGTCCAGCTTTACTGGCTTTCGGGCTACATCTTCTTCGGTTCCTCCGAGGGCCTGTTCGAGCGCATTCGCGGCGATATCGAGGCGGCCCCGCCGCACCGCGTCGGTTACGTCATTCTCGATTGCGGCATGGTGTCGGGGACGGATTCCTCGGCGTTCGTCAGCCTTGCCAAGCTGCGCAATTATTGCAACCAGCACGGCACGACGATCATCTATAGCTCGATCTCGCCGGCCATCCGCGATGGTCTCGAGCGCGGCGGCTTCATCGGCGGCAAGAGCCGGCACCAGGCCTTTGCCGACCTCGACGTTGCGCTCGCCTGGTGCGAGGACAAACTGCTCGCCGACGCCGCGGTCACGGTCGACGGCGACTTCGCGGCATGGCTGCAGCGTCAACTTGGCGCGAACGTGAAGTCGGAAGACCTCATTGCGTATTTGGAGCGCAAGGACGTCGATGGCGCAACCGTGCTCCATCGCCAAGGCGAAGCCGCCGACACCATCGACCTCGTTGCCGCCGGCCGGCTGGCAATAGATGTCTCCACGCACAGCGGCCAAAACGTGCGCGTACGACGCATCGCGACGCACACGGTGGTCGGCGAAATGGGTTTCTTCCGCCGTTCCGTGCGCTCGGCCACCGTGTCGTCGGAAAGGTCGACGGTCCTCTTCACGTTGACCCGCGCGCATTTTGAGCGCATGGGGCGCGAGCGTCCCGATCTTGCGATCGCGTTCTACGACTTCATCGTGCGGGTTCTCTCCGACCGGGTCGACGGCGCAAATCGCGAGGTCGCGGCCCTCGAGCCGTTGATCGGCTGAGCCGGCACGCGGCCGAAAATTTTCCACTGCATCTGTGAACTGGGTCACAGAGGCCCGCGCTCGCCGAGAGGTAACCCTTCGCTCGGAGATCGACGCGAGGGCCCCATGACGACCCATTCCTGTGTGCCGGCGACCCCGGCAAGCCCCACCTGCGACGCGCAAACTGCGCCGTCCATCCCGGCGCGGCTCCGGGCTTTTGGCCGGGCGTTTCTGGATGCACTGCATCAATCGCGCCGGGGCCAAGCGGCGCGCGCGATCCGGGAATACCGGCATCTCATCGACGATGCGAAGGCCGGCGAGCTTTGGCGCGCAATCGAACGCTCGCATGCGCAAGCATCCCGAAGCAAAGCTTCGGCGCCAGCGCGCGCATCGTGGATCGTGCAGGCAGCTCCGGCACGCGCACGCGGTCGAGGCTGAACGACACGACCGGCTCCCGTCGTCTTGTCTGCCGGCGCGCATGACAGCGCGCGTGCATTGACCGTCCCTTCCGCCCCGCTTAGCCTTTCTGCGCAGCAGACAACGGCAGAGAGGCAACGCCGTGCGCCTCGATTCGATCGCCAAGGTCATCCGCAGCAAGAACGCCGGGCCGTGCCTCCTGACCCTCGACGTGATGCTGCCCGATGCGGCGTCGTTCGCCTACGTCGCCGCGCGCACCGGCCCGCTGCGCCGGCAGGTGGCGCGCCGCTACGGCCGCAGCGAGAACGAGGTCGCCGTGCAGCCGTTCGCGCCGGCGCTCGCCGTCAAGATCACGCTGCCGCGCGACGTCGTTTCCGGCGACGTCGGCGATCGCGACGTCTACGGCGCCCAGCAGCACGCGCCGCTTCTGGACATCGAGCTGTGACCGCCGTCGGCCGCGTGCTCGACGACTTCTCCCGGGGGCGCCGGCCGCTGCGCTCGCTCGGCGCCTCGGGCCAGCTCGGCTACGGCATCCCGACGCCGGCGTTCGAAGCGGGCCTCGCGCGCGCGCCCGACATGATCGGCGTCGACATGGGCTCGATCGACATCGGCCCGGCCTACCTCGGCGGCGGCACCATGGCGCCGACCCGGGTCGGCGCCAAGCGCGACCTGCGCAAGGTGCTGCGCGCGGCGCGGCGGCTCGACGTTCCGCTCATCCTCGGCTCGGCCGGTTCGGCCGGCGCGCGCCCGCATCTCGACCAGACGCTTGCCATCGTTCGCGAGATCGCGCGCGAGGACGGGCTTGCCTTCCGCCTCGCCACCGTCGCCGCCGACGTGCCGCGCGCCGCCGTCAAGCAGGCGATCGCCGCCGGCCGCGTGCGGCCGATGGACACCATGCCGCCGCTGACCGCGGCGGATGTCGACGCGGCGGCGAACATCGTCGGACAACTCGGGCTCGAGGCGTTCCGCCGCGCGCTCGAGGCGGACGTCGACGTGGTCGTGCTCGGGCGCGCCTGCGACACCGGCATCTTCGCCAGCATCCCCGACATGCTGGGCTTTCCGCCCGGCATCGCCATGCACATGGCC
>DASPVJ010000573.1:0-5218 GCA_035622435.1 Xanthobacteraceae bacterium
CGCGCCCGCCTATTTGTTCGCCGGCCTGTTCATCGCCGCGCTCGGTTTCGTCGTCGCCTCCCCGCCCCTGTTGCTGATCGCGGCGACGATCGCCGGCTTCTGCCTGATCGGCGGCCAGACCGGCGTCAACGCGCTCGCCTCGACCTTCTATCCGACCTTCATGCGCTCGACCGGCGTCGGCTGGGCGCTCGGCATCGGCCGCATCGGCTCGATCGCCGGCCCCGCGATCGGCGGCATCCTGATCGCGCTCCAATGGCCGACCGCCGCGATCTTCCTCATCGGCGGCTTGGCGGCGCTGTGCGCGGCGCTCGCCCTGTTCGCCATGGGCCGCACGGCGGCGGCAAGGGCGCAGGCGGCGAGCGCACGGGCGGCGGTGGCGGGGGAGTAAGCGCGGAGTCAGAATCGCCTGCGGCCTCGCAGCCGCATGAGCCGCGACAGATCTTCGACGATCGTCTGCAAGCCTTCGGCGTGCAAAGACTGCGGCGCGAGGCTGCGGCCGAGATAGGTCCAATTGAGGACGCACGCGCGGCTCTCGGCAATGTCGGGATCGAGACCGTCCTCGACCAGGAGTTTCTTCAAATAGCGCACGCGTTCGGCGTCCACCTTGGCCACGACCGCCCGCACCTTTTCGTCGGCGATCGCCCAGGCGCGAACGGCGCTCTCGAGATTCAACCGGGCCGACAATGCCCGCCTGATCAGTTCCTGCAGGCGGTCGCCGGGAGGCCCTTGCAGCTCCGCGACGATATTTTCCAGGGCGACTTCGCGCCAGCGCTGCAGCACGGCGGCGTGGAACGCGCCGACATCGGCGAAATGCCAATAGAAGCTGCCGCGCGAGACGCCCAGGCGCTTGGCCAAGGTGTCGGCTTTGAGCGCGGTGAAGCCGGAGCGGGCGAGCGCGCGCAAGCCCGCGCTCACCCATTCCGTCGGACCCAAGCGTTCGCGTGACATTTTGCCGTACAGTCCTGTATTGACGCCGCGGGTTCGGCGCCGCTATCCATACATAAGTGTATGGAGGCGGCAAATGAAGGATGTGCTGGTGCAGGCCGCGGGTTGCCTTGGCATTGCGGCCGCGCTGGTGCATGGATACCTCGGCGAAACCCGGCTTCTTACCAACGCGCGGATCGAGCCGAGCCGGGTGCGGCGGTGGCTGCGGGTTATTTTGCACTGTAGCGTCGTCGATTGGGCGGCCATGGGCGCGCTCTTGGTGCTCGCGCCCACGATCGGGTCGGCCCAGGCGCGCATCGCCATCATCGCCGCCAGCCTAGCGGTCTTCGGCTTCGCCGTGATCGGCAACGCCTGGGCATCGCGCGGTCGCCACTTTGGATGGGTATGGCTCTCAGCCGTCGTCGCCCTTGCCCTGGCCGGGATGTGAATGGGGTCAGCATCCGACGCGCCTATTCGGCTCATGCCGCAAACGACGCTCCCGGTGTCAACCCGCTTGCCTCGACCTTCTATCCGACCTTCATGCGCTCGACCGGCGTGAGCTGGGCGCTCGGCGTCGCGCGCATCGGCTCGATCGCGGGACCGGCGGTCGGCGGCATCCTGATCGCGCTGCGACACCTTCACCGTGCCCACGAATTACCTGGACAACGTGCCGGCACGTCGCAATTTGTGTGGTAGGATCACTCAGGCAAAGATGCCGGCCGAGGCCTAAACCGATTGGCCCGGATTACCAAGAAGGTAGCGGCGAAAATGCAGCCCACCGAACAGCAAGTGCGTGAAGAGGTAGAGAGGAACTATCAAGCGTTTCTTTCGCTGCTGCCGAGCATCATCGCGCTGCATCGGAATAAATATGCGCTGATGAAAAACGGCCAAGCGGTGGGTTTCTACTCGACGCTTGAAGACGCCTACATGACGGCACACAAGTTCTATCCAGACGAACCGTATTCGGTCCAAAAGGTCACCGACGTGGCGGTCGACTTGGGATTCTTCTCCCATGCCGTGCCTGTCCGGTAATTATGATCCGGCCGTAGGAATCCTGCTTCAGGTCGGAATCCTCCCCGCGTCTGAGCTCACGGCAATTCAAGCGGGGCAAGGGGTCACGCCCCTGCAAAACCTGGCGATGTTCATGGGGCTTGTGGACACAGGAGCCTCGGTAACGTGCATTTCGAACAACGTTGTGAAGATGGTCGGGCTGACCCCGAGCGGCAAGACCACCATGACCGGTTCGACGGGAAGCGGGACGGTCGACCAATTCAGCTTCCTGGTGGTGTTCTTCGTCAATCCCCAGCAGCTTCCGACGGGTCAAGTGACGGGCCAGGCGCAAGTCAACCTCGTTCAAGGTTGCGAATTCGCCAGTCATGGCTTCGGATTTGACGTGCTGATCGGCCGCGACATTCTCTGCAAGGGCGCGCTATCGTTCTCGTACGACGGGCATTTCGTCCTGTCGTTCTAGAGAGCGGAAATACACGAGCGGGCGATCCTGTATTCGCCAGCCGTTGGTCTGCTTCTCAATTTCAATGATGGCGGATACTGGGTGCCTCGCCGGTTTGGAGCATGAAGAGCGCTGTGGTCGAAATCACTCGTCGCGTCAAAACGTCTCCACCCATGGGCGCAGCTCGACCTCCCAGGTCCAGGCGCTGCGCGATTGTTCGTGCACGTGCAGATAGGTTTCGGCGATGGCGGCGGGATCGAGCAGGCCGTCGGCGCCGCGGGTGCGGCGCGCGTCCTGCGGCCCGCGGTCGATGCCGCCGTCGATGACGAAATGCGCCACGTGCAGCCCCTTGGGCGCAAGCTCCCGCACCATGCTCTGGGCAAGGCCGCGCAGGGCGAACTTGCCCATGGCGAAGGGGGCGGACTGCGCATAGCCCTTCACGCTCGCCGAGGCGCCGGTGAAGAAGATCGAGCCGCGGCCGACCGGCAGCATCGCCCGCGCCGCCGCCTGGGCGACGTTGAACCCGCCGAGCGCGGTGACCTTGACGCTGCGCTCGACCTCGCCGGCGTCAAGCTCGACGAACGGGCCGCGGGCGCGATAGCTCGCGTTGTAGACGACGAGCGCCGGCACGCCGATTTCGCCGACCACGCGGAAGAGCGCGTCGACCTGCACCCGGTCGACCGCGTCGCAGGCGATCAGCCGCGCGTCGGTTTCCGCGGCGAGCGCCGAGAGTTTGCCGATGTCGCGGGCGGCGAGCACCACGGTCATGGTGCGCTTGGCGCAGGCGCGGGCGAGCGCCGCGCTCAGGCCCGATCCCGCTCCGACGATGACGGCGATGTCCGACGGCATGGGCGTCTCCGGCGATATCCGCCGGACATAGGCGAGGAGGCGCACGCCGGCAACCCGCAACGCGCCCGCGGCCGCCGGGATTGCCCGATATCCGCCCAAATTGCGGCATACCCGGACCACGGGCGGTTACGGCCGAACGGCCGTTAAGTCACGTGCAATCCGGGGACATCCGACAGCGACCTTTGAAAAGGGGCGACTTCATGCGGCTGAGGATGATCGCGGCGATCGCGTCGATGTCCGGATTGCTGGGCGCACTGGGCCCCAGCCACGCGGCCGATCTCGAATGGGAAGTCGACAACCCGTTCCGCTTCTACAAGGTCGACAGTTCGTTCGAACTGCACGAAAAGGCGTTCACCGAGGCGCGCGGCGATCCCAACGGCGCGCTGCCGGCCGACATCGTGTGGCGCATCGAGCGCCGCCTCAACGATCCCGACTGCAAGGATTCGACCTCGCCGGCGACCTGCGCGGCGACGGCGCGCGCGCATTACGAGGAAAGCCGCCTGGGCTGGGGGGCGAAGACGCTGGCGACCGCCTGCTACGACAACGTCGGCCGGCCGCGCCGCTACCCGGTGCAGTGCGACCGCCGCTACTCCTGGGGCACCGCCAGGGAGGACTACATCCTGCCCGAGGCGCACACCGTGCTCGTGCGGCTGTCGCAAGAGCTGCGCACGGCGGCGGGCAACGGCCAATGCGCCTGGAGCTGGCAGCCGCACGCGGCCGGCGGCCGCGCCGGCCAGAAGACCCAGCCGTGCGCCGACAAGCTCGTCATCGAGCGCGTCCCGTATTCGACCAACCGCGCCAATTCCGGCGTCGCCGTCAAGGTGAAACTGCCGGACGGGCGCGAACTCGAAGACGCCGACGTGACGGTCGAGGATCTGCTCGTCGTCGGGCTCGGCGATTCCTTCGCCTCCGGCGACAGCAATCCCGACAAGCCGGTGACGTTCAGCGCCACCCGCCAGATGGTCTACGACCCGGTCAACGCCGACGCGCGCGAAGAGATGGCGATGCGCTCGATGAAGCCGGCGCCGGCGAAGAGCGAAATGTTCGACCTCGCCTCCTCCGACGAGAAATTCGATCCCAAGGCGCTGCCCAAGCGGCTGCTGGAGGACGAGGAGCGCGGCCTCATCTACAAGCTGAGTTCGCCGGAGTTCCTGGCGGCGTTCCAGCGGCGCCAGGCGCAATGGATGAGCGCCGACTGCCACCGCTCGCAATACGGCTACCAGTTCCGCGTCGGCATGGAGCTGGCGCTGGAGAACCGCCACCGCTCGATCACCCTCGTCCATCTCGCCTGCACCGGCGCCGAGACGGTCGAGGGCCTGTTCCTGGAGAAGGACGCGCGCGAGCAGTTCGACAAGCCCAACTCGACCAAGGTGCCGGCGCAATTCGATCAGCTCGCCGACCTGATCTGCCGCGGCGGCCCGGCGGCGCGCACCCGCACCGCGTCCTACACGCTGCCGGCCTATTCGCCCGGCGACACCGGCATCGGCAGCCGCACCATCGCCATGCGCTGGTGTCCGCCCGAATTGCGCAAGCGGCCGATCGACGTGGTGATGCTGTCGATCGGCGGCAACGACGTGGGCTTCTCCGCCGTCGCGCTCTACGCGATCACCGAGAAGGCGGGCGACCTCGCGCCGATCGCCGAGTTGCTCGGCAAACAAATCCGCTTCGGGCCGGACGTCGCGCGCAATTACCTGCGCGTGCTCGATCGGCGCATGCAGGCGATCAAGGACGCGCTGCGGGACGGGTTCGGCGTGACGCCCGACCAGGTGGTGCAGACGTCCTACGAGCCGATCCAGTATGACGAGACCGGCGGCATGTGCGGCGCGATGCCGACGCTCGGCCTCGACGTGCATCCCAAGCTGCGCATGAGCCGCGAGCGCATCACCGAGGCGGCGGCGTTCACCACCGACCTCGACAACCGGCTCGAGTGCGTGACCGATGCGCACCGCCGGCCCGATTGTCCCGCCGGACTTGCGACCGGCGCGGGCACCGGCT
>DASPVJ010000574.1:0-3185 GCA_035622435.1 Xanthobacteraceae bacterium
GCGTTGGGGAACTCGCCGATGACGAGCCAATCATGGCGGCCGAAGGTCAGGTACCACCCGATCAGCTTGCCGCCGACGCTCTTGAACAGCTTGGCGACCGCCTGCTCGCGGTTTTCCGGCTTGGCCAGCATGCCTTTGACGGCATCCGAAGTGAACCGGCCGCGTGAGATGTAGATCGGCATGGCGTCTCTCCCTTAAGAGGTCCTGCCCCGATCCCGTCCGCAACGAACGCTACCGCCGCGGCTTTTGCGGTGCAAGCGCAGCAAGCGTAGCCCGGATGAGAAATCACATTTGCCCAGAGCGTCATTGCGAGGCACGTGATGCCGAAGCAATCCAGGAGTTGGCGCGCGCTGCCCCTGGATTGCTTCGTCGCTTCGCTCCTCGCAATGACGAGCAAGTGTCGCAATGACGCGTGGGCACGCCCCGCGGGACGAAGTGCCCGGGGGCTTTGCCCTCCCTACGAAGCCCCGCCCACGATGCGCGTGAAGCTCGCCCGCACCTTGGCCTGGGTCTCGGCGAGATGCGGCTCGAGCGTCGCGAAGTCGGGCAGGTCGGCGGCGCGCGCGAGGAGGCCGAGGAGTTCGCCGCCGGCGGTCTCAGGATCGAACGGAGCGGCGAGGCACAGGCGCAGCACCTGGGTGAGGTTGTGATAAAGCCGCGCGGCGGGACGCAGCACGTCGGCGTCCGCGGCGGCAAGCGCGCCCGCCTGCCACGCCTTGTCGAGGACGCGGGCGGTCGACGTGTCGAGGATATCGGGACGTTCGGCGGCGCGCACCAGCTGCAGATATTGGGCGATGAACTCGATGTCGATGAGCCCGCCCGCCGCGTATTTGAGGTCCCAGCGCTCGCCCTCGCCTTTCTCGCGCGCGATGGCGCGGCGCATCTCGGCAACGTCGGCGGCGACGGCCTTGGCGTTGCGCTTGCGGGTCAAGGTCTCGCGCACCACTTGATCGACCCGCGCGGCAAAGCCTTCCGAAGCGGAAACGACGCGGGCGCGGGTGAGCGCCATGTGCTCCCAGGTCCACGCCTCCTCCCTATGGTAGCCGCGAAAGCCGTCGATCTGGGTCGCGACCGGGCCGGAGCGGCCGGACGGGCGCAGCCGCAGGTCGACGTGATAGAGCGAGCCGTAATTGGTTTGCGCGGTGAGCGCGCTGATCAGCCGCTGGGTCAGCCGGGCGAAATACTGGCTGCCGACGAGCGGCTTGGCACCGTCGGAGGCCGGATGCTCGCCGGCGAAGTCGTAGACCAGGATGAGGTCGAGGTCGGAGCCCGCGGTCATCTCGCGGCCGCCGAGCTTGCCGAGCGCCACGACCGCGCTCGCCTGCCCGGGCAGGCGGCCGTGCACGGCGACGAACGACGCCTCGACTTCGTGATAAACGGCGGCGATCAGCGCGTCGGCGAGCCGCGCGTAGGCCGCGCCCGCCTGCTCGGCGGAGACGGTGCCCGAGAGGATGCGCGCGCCGATCAGGAACATGTGCTCCTGGCCGAACGCGCGGGCACGGTCGAGGAAGTCCTCGTAGGAGCGCGCCTGCAGCGAGGAGCGCTCGAACTCGGCGGCGAGCTTCGTCTCGCCGGGCAGCGCGCCGAAGAACGCCGGATCGACCAGCGCGTCCATCACTTGGGGATGGTGCGCGACGATGTCGGCGAGCCGCGGCGCGGTGCCGAGCGCGCGCGCGAGCAGCGCCACGAGGTCGGGGTTCTGCAGCAACAGCGAGAACAGCCGGCCGCCGCCGTGCACCGCGGCAAGGAAGCGGTCGAAGGCGACGAGCGTGCGGTCGGGCGCTTCGCCGTGGGAGAAATGCTCGATCAGCAGCGGCACGAGTTCGGCGAACCGCCGCTTGGCAAATTCGCCGCGCATCGCCGGGGTCTCGGCGGACAGCCAGCGGCGCACGGTGGCGGAGGCTTCGAGCGGATGCTTGAACCCGAGGCCGACGAGCGCATCGAGGGTGCGCGGATCGTCGGCGCCGGGGGGAAAATCGAGCCGCAGCCGCGCGGCCGCGCCCGCGCTCTCGAACAGGCGGGCGTAGTGGCGCTCGACCTTGCGCATGTGGTCGAGCAGCGCGGCGGCGAACGGGTCGCGCCCGGCAAAGCCGAGGAAGCGGGCGAAGCGCTCGAGCGCTTGCGGATCGGCGGGGAGCACGTGGGTCTGTTCGTCGGCGACCATCTGCAGGCGGTGCTCGACCTGGCGCAGGAAACAGTAGGCGGCGGCGAGGTCGCGGGCGGCCTCGGCGTCGATCCAGCGGCCGGCCGCGAGCGTCGCCAGCATCGCCAAAGTCTCGCGCCCGCGCAGCTCCGGATGGCGGCCGCCGGCAATGAGCTGCTGGGTCTGCACGAAGAACTCGATCTCGCGGATGCCGCCGCGGCCGAGCTTGATGTTGTGGCCCTCGACCGCGATTTCGTCGTGGCCGCGGTAGGCGTGGATCTGCCGCTTCATGGCGTGCACGTCGGCGATCGCCACGAAGTCGAGGTACTTGCGCCAGATGAAGGGGACGAGTTCCTCGAGCAGCGCCTCGCCGGCGGCGACGTCGCCGGCGCAGGCGCGCGCCTTGATGAGCGCCGCGCGCTCCCAGTTCTGGCCGACGCTCTCGTAGTAGGCGAGCGCGGCCAAGGTCGAAATCGCGATCTGGGTCGAGCCGGGATCGGGGCGCAGGCGCAGGTCGACGCGGAACACGTAGCCGTCGACGGTGCGCTCCTGCAGGAGCTTCACCAGGCCGCGGGTGAGGCGGATGTAGAACGGCGCCGGCTCGACCTCGGGCGCCAACGGCGCGGCGGGATCAAACGCGACGATGAGGTCGATGTCGCTCGAATAGTTGAGTTCGTGGGCGCCCATCTTGCCCATGGCGATGACGACGAGGCCGGCCGCCTCGGGTCGGGCGGGATCGCGCGGCGCGAGCTTGCCGTCGCGGGCGGCGGCGCGCAGCAGGTGACCGAGCGCGGCGGCGACCGCCGTATCGGCGAGGTCGGTGAGCGCGCGGGCGACGCGCATGACCGGCCAACGTTCGCCGATGTCGGCGAGCGCGATCATGAGCGCGGCCTGCGCCTTCATGCGGCGCAACAGGCGCATGACCTGCGCGTCGTCGCGGGCGGCCGCAACGGCGGCGGCGGTGTCGTCGAGCAGGCGGCGCAGATGCGCGTCCGGGTCCGCCTCGAGCGCCGCGAGGAGCCGCGCCGGGTCTTCGCTCGCG
>DASPVJ010000575.1:0-9038 GCA_035622435.1 Xanthobacteraceae bacterium
CGCCCGGCCGCATTCGTTCACTCCTGCGGATCGCGCGTCGCGGTCGCGTTCAGCGGTCGGGCCAGCAGCGCTTGCGCTCCGGGCCGAGGTGGTAGCCGGGCGGGCAGGCGCGCCCGTCGAACATGGGATGGCAACGGCCGCCCGGGCCGCGCCAGAATCCGGGCCCGCAGCCCTCGGCGACCTTGGTGACGAGGCTGTCGGCTGTGCCGAGCGGCGTCGGCATCACCGTGGCGCCGGCCGCGGTCGCAAGGCCGAAGGCCAATGCGGCACCCAAGAAAATCGTCTTCATCATGCACGTTTCTCCCTGATCTGGGCTTGAGCCCGAAGCGCCCCTGCGAAAGCAATTGGCCGGCGTCGATCCCTGGGAGACTGTCCCGACCGAAAAGCGCCGGTCAATGCAGGGTCAGAATGTGCGAGGCCAATTGCGGCGATTTCGGGGAGGGGGGCGGGAACAACGCGCGCCACCAGGGCCGTGCGGCCGGCCGCGCGTGGATCGGCGGTTTCCGCCGCGCCACGTGCGCGGGCTTGGCAACCGGCGGCCAGACGACGTTCTCGACCGACCAGGACAGGCCGATGTCGGTCATCGCGACCGCGACCGGGCTGCCGGCCTGCGACACCGGGGAGGGCGGCGCGTGTTCGACCGGGGGGAACTCGCGCGCGGTTTCCGGCCACAGGCGCGAGCGCCCGGGGGTCGGGTAGACGAGCGGCATGTCGATCACGGCGGGCTCAGCCGTCGCCAGCGTGATCGGCAACGCGATGCGATCGGGATAGTCCGTGTTCTCCCCGGCGAACGCCGGATCGCGCTCGAGCACCCGCGGCCAGGCCGGCGGGCGATGCATCGCCCACGCCTCGGGCGGCGCCAGGGTCTTCGGCCGATCGGGGCCGGCCGGCACCACGTGGACGATGCGGTAGCCGCGCGCCTTGAGCTCCTTGAGGATCGCCGGCAGGGCGATGACGGTCCGCGGCTGAATGTCGTGCAGCAGCAGCACGCCTTTGCCCTTGCGCTCCAGGCGGTCGAGCGCGCGGGCGAACACTTGCTGCGCCGTGATGTGCCTCCAATCGTCCGCCGGGAAGTCGGCGCTCCAGGTCATCATGCCGCGCGAAACGAGGTAGTCCTCGATGGCGTTCGAGCGGCCGAGCCCGGGAAACCGGAAGAACGGCGCCAGCGCCCGCTCATCGCCGAGCGCGGCCGCGACCGATGCGCGGCCCTGCTCGATCTCGTTTTCGGCCCCGGCCATCGACAGCCGGGTGAAGATGAGGGGATGGTTCTGGCTGTGCGAGGCGACGGTGTGGCCTTCGTTGTAGACTTTGCGCACCATGTCCGGGTAGGCGCGCGCCTGGCGCCCGACCATGAAGAACGTCGCCTTGATGCATGCGGACGCGAGGATATCGAGGATTCGGTTGCTGTAGGGAGGCAGCGGGCCGTCGTCGAAGGTCAGCACCACCTCGTGGTCTTCGAGCGGCAAGGTCTCGCGGTACTGCATGGTGCCGATGCGGGTGTGCTCGGCCGGGTCGACGGTGATGACCCGCGAGGTCCCGAGCGCGTCGGGGTTGCCCGGGCACTCGGCCGCGCCCGCGGACGCGGCTGCGCCGGCGAGCAGGCACAGACCCGCGATGACCGACCAGGCACGCATCAGATCATCCCCACGCTGCGATCGCAGCGCCCCCCGCGACGCCGTACGCTCGGCTGCGACCCTAGCCGATCGCAAATAAACGCAAGCTTAACCGAACGATCTTTCCTTAACGCCTCCGTGGGTCTTGCGCCCACAGGATGGCAATAAGGTGGCATCGCCGCCCCGCCCCGTGGCTCACTCGGCGGGGGCGGCCGGCACCGTATGGACAATACGATAGCCGCGGGACTTCAAGGCGCGCAGGAACGCCGGCAGCATGGCGGCGGTGGCCGCCTTGGTGTCGTGGAAGAGGATGATCCCGCGCCCGGCCGCCTCGAGCCGGTCGAGCACCAGGCGCAGTTCCTGGGGCGGGGTCATCGGGTTCCAGTCGCTTGCCCATAGATCCGCGCCGAACACCACGATCTTGCGCTTGGCGAGCAGGTCGAGCAGCGCCGGCGTCGAGGCAAAGCCGGGGAAACGGAAGAACCGCGTCGCGGGCGGGGGGCCGTTCGGCGGACCGAGCGCCGCATCGACCGCGGCAATGCCGCGCTCGACCTCCCCTTGGGCGGACTCCGGATAGCGCCGGTCGAGCCGGGGGTGGGACCAGGTGTGGGACGCGACCGTGTGTCCCTCGGCCGCTTCGCGCCGGACCAGCGCCGGGGCGGCCGCGGCGTTTTTCCCGAGCAGAAAGAACGTCGCGCGCACGCACTCGTGCTTGAGGGCATCGAGCACCCGCGGCGTCGTCGACGGCCAAGGGCCGTCGTCGAAGGTGAGCACCACTTCCTTGGGCTCGAGCGGCAGCGTCTGCTCGAACTCCTTGCCGCCCACCCGCGGGGTCGTCGCCGCGTCGACTGCGAGCACGCGGGAGGTGCCGAGCGCCTGCGGATTGCCGGGGCATTCTTCGGCGCGGCCGTGGAGGCAGGAGAGGCCGATCAGCGTCAGCGCAAGGAACAAGCGCAGCCCCGCTCCGTTTCCCCGCCGGCGCGGCCGATTTACGCGGACAAATTCGCCGGTTCGCCCCATAAGGCATATTGGCGCACGGATCCCCGTTCGGCCAGTTCCGCGAGGTGCGGCATGCTCGACGACCGGCAAGAGGCCGCGGCCCATCCCGACGCATCGGACCTGCAGGACGAGAGTGGGGCGATTCGGGCCGAGATCATCGAACGGGTCGGCGCGGCGATCGAGGCGAACGACAAGACGGCGCTCGCCGACCTCGTCGGCGACTGGCACGAGGCCGACCTCGGGGATTTGCTCGCGGCCCTCGATCCGGACCTGCGCCCCCGGCTGATCGAGCTTCTGGGCGCGAATTTCGATTTCAAGGCGCTGACCGAACTCGACGAAGGGGTGCGGGCGGAGATTCTCGAACAGCTCCCGCCGGTCGCCGTCATCCTCGGCATCCGCGAACTGGAGACCGACGACGCCGTCGCCATCCTCGAGCACCTGCCGAAAGAGCGCCAGAAGGCCATTCTCGAGCGGCTGCCGCACGAGAAGCGCGTGGCGCTCGCGCGCAGCCTGGAATACCCGGAGGACTCCGCCGGGCGGCGGATGCAGACCGCGTACATCGCGGTGCGGCCGGAGGCGACCGTCGGCCAGACCATCGACTACATGCGCGAGACCCCGGACCTGCCGGACCGGTTCTACGAGATTTTCGTCACCGATCGGGACCACCGGCTGCGCGGCGCGGTCGCGCTCGACCGGCTGCTGCGCGCCAAGCGGCCGGTGCCGGTCGCCGAACTGATGGAGGAAGAAAGGCACCGCGTGCGCGCGTCCGACGACCAGGAGGAGGTGGCGCGCCTGTTCGAGCGCTATGACCTCGTCGCCGCGCCGGTGGTCGACGAGGCGGAACGGCTGGTCGGCGTCATCACCGTCGACGACGTGGTCGACGTGATCGAAGAGGAGGCGGAGGAAGACCTCAAGGCGCTCGGCGGCGTGCACGACGAACAACTGTCCGACCCGGTGTGGACCGTGGCGCGGCGCCGGTTCAACTGGCTGCTGGTCAACCTGGCGACGGCGTTCCTCGCCTCCTCGGTGCTCGGCCTGTTCGAAGGCCAGCTGCAGAAGATGGTGGCGCTGGCGGTGCTGGCGCCGATCGTCGCCAGCCAGGGCGGCAACGCCGCCACGCAAACCATGACGGTGGTGGTGCGGGCGTTGGCGGTGCGCGAATTGTCGAGCGCCAATGCCTGGCGGATCATCCTGCGCGAAGGATTGGTCGGCTTGGTCAACGGGCTCGCCTTTGCGGTGATCACCGGGGTCGCCGCCGTCGCCTGGTTCAAGGTGCCGCAACTCGGCCTCGTCATCGGGCTCGCCATGCTGTGCAACCTCATCGCCGGCGCGCTCGGCGGCATCCTCATCCCGCTGGTGCTCGAGCGCTCCGGCGCCGACCCGGCGGTCGCCTCCGGCGTGTTCGTCACCACCGTGACCGACGTGGTCGGCTTCTTTTCGTTCCTGGCGATCGCCACGTTGTGGTTTGGGCTGCGTTAGCTGACAGCCCGTCGGCGCGATATTATTGTGAGCGCGGAGGACGGTGCCATGATCCCCAATGCTTGGCGGGCCTTCGATTTCGGCCTCGGCGCGGACGTCGACGCCTTGCGCGACACGGTCCAGAACTTCGCCCAGGACCGCATCGCGCCGCGTGCCGACGAGATCGACCGCACCAACGCGTTCCCGCGCGACCTGTGGCCGCAGCTCGGCGACATGGGGCTGCTCGGGATCACCGTCGAGGAGGAATACGGCGGCGCCGGGCTCGGCTATCTCGAGCACTGCGTCGCGCTCGAGGAGGTCTCGCGCGCATCGGGGTCGGTCGGCCTGTCCTACGGCGCCCATTCCAACCTTTGCGTCAACCAACTCCGCCGCACCGGCACCGACGAACAGAAGCGCCGCTATCTGCCCAAGCTCATCTCCGGCGAGCATGTGGGCGCGCTCGCCATGTCGGAGCCGGGCGCCGGCTCGGACGTGGTCTCCATGCGCACCCACGCGGTCAAGCGCGGCGACCGCTACGTGCTCAACGGCTCGAAAATGTGGATCACCAACGGGCCGGTCGCCGAGACCGTCGTGATCTACGCCAAGACCGATCCGAAGGCGGGGCCGCGCGGCATCACCGCTTTCATCGTCGAGAACGGCTTTCCCGGCTACGCGACGGCGCAAAAGCTCGACAAGCTCGGCATGCGCGGCTCCGACACCGGCGAACTGGTGCTGACCGATTGCGAGGTGCCACAGGAGAACGTGCTCGGCACGCTCAACGAGGGCGTCACGGTGCTGATGTCCGGCCTCGACTACGAACGCGCGGTGCTGGCGGCGGGCTCGCTCGGCCTGATGCAGGCCTGCATGGACGTCGTGATCCCCTACGTGCACGAGCGCAGGCAGTTCGACGCGCCGATCGGCAGCTTCCAGCTCATGCAGGCGAAGATCGCCGACATGTACGTGACCATGAACGCGGCCAAGGCCTACGTGTACGCGGTCGCCCGCGCCTGCGACCGCGGCGAGACCACCCGCGAGGACGCAGCCGGCGCCATCCTGTTCGCGTCCGAGAAGGCGACCTGGATGGCGCTCGAGGCGATCCAATGCCTGGGCGGCAACGGCTACATCAACGAGTTCCCGACCGGTCGTCTGTTGCGCGACGCCAAGCTTTACGAGATCGGCGCCGGCACCAACGAAATCCGCCGTATGCTGATCGGGCGGGAGATTTTCGAAAAGACGCGGTGACGGAACTACCATGCGCCATATCATACGACATATTCGTGTAGTATGGTAGTATGTTATATTATGTCATGTAATGAAATATTGACATATATCGCATGAGGTGCCATTATCGTTGAAACGACACATGGAGACGCCCATGCCCGAGAACCAAAAAGGCTTTGCCGAGCAAGGGCATCCTGTCAGCGTGCCAGGGGCGCAGAAGGTCGAACTTGGGGCGGGGGGGCGACTGGTTATCCCTGCGCCCATGCGGGCCGCCCTGGGCATGAAGGAGGGCGACAAGGTACTGGTACGCCTCGAAGGTAATGAGCTGCGCATCTATACGTATCGCGAGGCGATGCGACGCGCGCAGGAACTCGTGCGCAGTTTCGTGCCTGCCGGCGTGAGCCTGGTGGATGAACTGATCGCGGACCGGCGCGCCGAGGCCGCCCGCGAGATGGGCGATGAATAGCACGGTTCTCGATTCCTCCGCGATTCTCGCATTCCTCAACCGCGAGCCCGGATGGGAGCGGGCAGAGGCGGCGCTGCCCGACGGCATCGTGTCCAGCCTGATCCTCGCGGAGGTGGTGACGCGATTGACCCTCGGCGGCGGCAAGCCTTGGCAAGTCGCCGCCACCTGGGACGATCTGCAGTTGCTCGTCGAACCGTTCGACGCCGCGCGCGCCCGCGCCGCCGGTTTTCTCGTCGACAAGACCAGGCCGTTTGGCCTATCGCTTGCCGACCGGGCCTGTTTGTCTCTGGCGGGCGAGCTTGGGCTCCCCACGATCACCGCCGACCGCGCGTGGCGCAACGTCCAGATCGGCGTGGAGATCGTCCTCATTCGTTGACTGCGGTCGGCACCAAGCCCAGCCTGCGTGCATCATCTTTCGTGACCGATCCAGCCGAGGACTCCCATGCCCATTGTCGAAGCCAACGGCGCCCGCATCCCGGCGATCGGTCTCGGCACCATGACGCTCAGGGAGGACCTCTGCATCGACCTCGTGGCGGCGGCGCTGCGCGAGGGCTACCGCCATCTCGACACGGCGCAAATGTACGGCAACGAGCGCGAAGTCGGGGAGGGGATGCGCGCCTCGGGCGTCAACCGCGAGGAGGTTTTCCTCACCACCAAGGTCTGGCACAGCCGGCTTGCGGCGGGCGATCTGGAGCGTTCCGTCGACGAGAGCCTGGAGCGGCTCAAGCTCGCGTACGTCGACCTGTTGCTCGTTCACTGGCCCAATGCGGCGATCCCGCTCGACCAAACGATGGGCGCGCTCGCCAAGGTGAAGCGGGCGGGGCTGACGCGCCACATTGGCGTCGCCAATTTCACCGTGGCGCTGATCGAAGAGGCGGCACGGTTTGCCGCCGAGCCGCTGGTCACCAACCAGATCGAGATGCATCCGTTCATCGACCGGTCGAAGGCCGTCGCCGCCTGCCGCCGCCACGGCTTGTCGGTGACCGCCTACTGTCCGATCGCGCGCGGCAGGGTGCCGGGCAATCCGACGATCGAACGCATTGCCACGGCGCGCGGCAAGTCGGCCGGGCAAGTGGCGTTGCGCTGGCTCGTCCAGCAGGGCGTGATCCCCATCCCGCGCACCGCCAAGCGCGCGCGGCTCGCGGAGAATCTGGCGGTGTTCGATTTCACCCTGACCGCGGCGGAGATGGCCGAGATCGGCGCGCTCAAGCGGCCCGACGGCCGGGTGGTCGACCCGGCGCACGCGCCGAAATGGGACGATTGACATGCAGGTCGTCGCCGCCAACGGAGCGCACATTCCGATCGTCGGGCTCGGCACCTGGGACCTGCGCGGACGCACCTGCGCGCGGGCGGTCGAACAGGCGCTGCGGCTCGGCTACCGCCACATCGACACGGCGGAAATGTACGACAACGAGCGCGAGGTCGGCGAGGGCCTGCGCGCCTCCGGCGTCAAGCGCGACGACGTGTTCATAACGACCAAGGTGTGGCCGTCGCATTTTGCCCCGCGCGAACTCGAACGCGCCGCCAAGGAGAGCCTTGCCCGCCTGCGGCTTTCCCACGTGGACCTTTTGCTGCTGCATTGGCCGAGCGAACAGGTGCCGCTGGCGGAGACGATCCCGGCCTTGTGCAAGATGAAGACCGCGGGGCTTGCGCGCCACATCGGCATCTCGAACTTCACCGTGGCGCTGGTGGAAGAGGCGGTCCGGCTGTCGAGCGAACCGCTGGTCACCAATCAAATCGAGTGCCATCCCTATCTCGACCAGTCCAAGGTGATCGCCGCCTGCCGGCCGCGCGGCCTGTCGATCACCGCCTACAGCCCGATCGCGCGCGGACGGGCGGCCAAGGACAGCGTGCTCAAGCGCATCGGCCAGGCGCACGGCAAGACCGCAACCCAGTCGACGCTGCGCTGGCTCGTTCAACAGGACATCATCGTCATTCCGCGCACCGCGAAGATCGAGCGCTTGTCCGAGAACCTTGCCCTGTTCGATTTCGAGTTGACGCCGGCCGAGATGGACGAGATTGCCGCGCTGGCGCACCCGCGCGGGCGGTTCGTCGACTGGGCGGGCGGACCGAAATGGGACTGAGCTTGCGCCCGCGGGCGCCGTTTGTAAGGGTTTAGAGCATGATGCCTTAGCCGCCCCCGCCCGCGAGATGTCCCATGCTGTTAACCGACCTCGTCGCCACCTTGCGCAACGTTTCCACCGGGACGGTCACCACGATCCTGCTCAAGAAGGGCCTCCGCCGCACCTGGATGCAGGGGCCGAAGCCGCTCAAGAGCGGCGGTCCGCGCCTGGTCGGGCCGGCCTTCACCATGCGCTTCGTGCCGGCGCGGGAGGATTTGGCGACGCCGGAAAGCTGGGCGAGCCCGCGTTCGACCCGCGCCGCCATCGAAGACATGCCGGAAGGCGCCTTCGCGGTTGCCGACGCCATGGGGGTGACCGGGGCCGGCATCTTCGGCGACATCCTGTGCGCGCGCATGGTCAAGCGCGGCGTCGTCGGCCTCGTCACCGATGGCGTCGTGCGCGACGTCGCCGGCGTGCTCGCGACCGGCCTGCCGGTGTGGTGCGCCGGCGCCGCCGCGCCGCCGTCGGTCGCCGGGCTGACCTTCGTCGGTTGGCAGGAGCCGATCGGCTGCGGCGGCGTTGCGGTCTTTCCCGACGACATGATCGTGGCGGACACCGACGGGGCCGTCGTTATCCCGCGCGCGCTCGCCGAGGAGGTGGCCGCGCTCGGCCCCGAGCAGGAGCGGCTCGAAGCCTGGATCGTATCGGAGGTCGAGAAGGGCGAGCGGCTGCCTGGCCTTTATCCGCCCAATGACGCCGCCAAGGCGCGCTACGAGGCGAGCAAGACGCGCGGCCAGCGATAAAGCAGAGGGGTCACGGGCCGCCGATGTTCTTCGTGCTGTCGAGAATCCTCGGCTTCTTCGCGCTGCCGTCGAACGCGCTGATCGTGCTCGGCCTCCTCGGCGTCGCCTTCGCCATGCTGCGGCGCGGTCGCGCCGGCGGGCGGCTGATCGTGGCGAGCCTGGTCCTGCTCGCGATCTTCGGGCTCTCGCCGCTCGCCAACGCGCTGATCCTGCCGCTGGAAGAGCGCTTCCCGCCCTGGGACCCGAGCCGCGGGGCGCCGACCGGCATCATCGTCCTCGGCGGCGCGTTCGAAACCCTGGTGTCGACGACCCGCTCCGACATCCCGCTCAACGAAGCAGCCGAGCGCATGACCGCCTCGGCCATGCTGGCGCGGCGCTATCCCGAGGCCCGCATCATCTTCACCGGCGGCGTCGG
>DASPVJ010000576.1:0-7336 GCA_035622435.1 Xanthobacteraceae bacterium
CGAGGCGCTCACCGTGCTCAACGACCGCGAACGACGCATCTTCGAGGCGCGGCGGCTCGCCGACGATCCGATCACGCTCGAAGAGCTGGCGGACGAGTTCGGCGTGTCGCGCGAGCGGGTGCGCCAGATCGAGGTGCGCGCGTTCGAGAAGGTGCAGAACGCGGTCAAGCACCGCGTCGCCGCGATGGAGCACCCGGCGGCAATGGCGGCGCACTGAGCAGCGCCGCTGTTACCCTCCCCCTTGTGGGGAGGGTAACAGCGGGGTCTCACAAAAATCGCGTCGGCCAGTTGATGGTGCGCCACATGTGGGCGGAGAGGCTCGAATCGAAGCCCAGGCCCTCCTTGGGCTGGCGGAAATTGCGGCCGATGATGTCGGTGAACTCGTCGATCTCGACCTTGACGTCGGGGTCGAACGAATAGAGGTCGTTGACGCAGATCATGCGCGCCGACATGTACCATTTGTGCGCGCGGGCGCGCTTATACTCCGCGACGATGTGCGGCTCGGGCCGATAGTCCGGGCCGAAATACTTTATGTACGCTTCCGGATAGACGTAGCCGACCGATTCGTCGGGGAAGAAGCGCAGCGCCTGGTGCATGCGCACCGCCCAGCTCACCTCCTCGTCGACGTAGGGCTCGATCAGCTGCGCGCCCCAATAGCCGTGGTCGGCGCGGATGAAGCTCGCGACCCCGATGTCGTGCAGCAGGCAGGCGAGCACAACCTTCTCGCTCATGCCGTTCTTGCGCGCGAGCCGCGCGCTCTGCAGCAGATGGGCGGTGGTGGCGAAGCGGTGCTTGAAGAAGTCGACCAAGGTCGGCTGGTCGGGCATTTTCGGCAGCCGCGGGTCGGCGCCCATGAGCATGTACTTGCCCGGATATTTCTTCTGCAGCGCCGGCCCGCTCTCCATCTCGACCTTGCCGTCGGCAAGGGTGAACAGCACCGACTTGGTGACGATGCGCTCGAGGTCCTGCGCCATGCGCTCTTCGAGTTCGTCGGCGCGCTCGGATAACGTCATTGCGGCATGCGGTGCCATGGCGGTGCTCCGGATTCGGTTCTTCGCCGGCAGGCTATTGCAACGCAGCGCAATGTCAACGCGAGGCGGAGGTCAGATGTCGGATGACGGATGACGGTGGGCTCTGACCTCCGACCTCTGACATCTGACATCCGCTACTGCCCCCACGCCGCGAAGGCTTCGGCGAAGGCGCGTTCGCCCGGCGTGCCCTTCTCGACCGCCAGGATGGCGCGGCGGCCGTTGGCGTAGACGAGCGGGATGTCGAACCACGGCCGCTCCTTGAGCAGCGCGATATTGCGCTGGGCATCGTCGCCGCCGGAGGCAAGTCCCACCAGGAAGAAGGTCGGCGTGACCTTGACCACGAGGCCGGCGAGCGGCGCGCCGCGCGCCTGCTCGGCCTGCTTCATCAGGATGATCGGCACGTTGCTGATGCCGCCGAACGGGAAATCCGCCGGGACGTTGAACATCAGCTCGATGGTGTGCGTCGCCGGCAGCGCCTGGTCGGTATTGCGGCGGATCGACATGCTCGCGCTGATGTTGCGGTCGGGGATGTCGAAATCGGCGCGGACCGCCAATTCGGGCGCTTGGCCGGGACCCGGCGACACCGTATCGGTGCGCCAGACGACGGTACCGACGAAGCGCTTGCCCTGGGGGTCGTTCGGGTCCTCTTCGTAGAGGACGACGCGTTGGGCGACCGGCGCGACCTGCGCGTCCTTGCCGGCGGGAGCGGCGGTGGCGGGCGCCTGCGCCAAGCCCGGCTGGCCGACGCGATCGGGAATCTTCGGCCGCGTCGGGTTCTGCTCGGTCGAGCCCTGCATGGGCAGGCGCACGGCGGCGAACCAGCTCTTGATCGGCTCGCGCCACCAGTAGAGCGCACCGGCGATGGAGACGATCACCAGCACGGCAAACAGCGCGGCGACAAGCGCCGCGGACGAGCGGCGCGGCGGCTCCTCGCCGAGCACGGAGACGTGGCGCACGCCCATCGCGCGCGGCGGCGGCGTGCGCGGGGCTTCCGCCGGGCGCGGCGCTTCGGCCGGGCGCGCCGGTGCCGGTTCATCGGACGTCGGGGCCTCGGCCCAGCGGGCAAAAAGCCGCGGCGGCGCCCGTTGCTCGGGCGCGCGCGCCATCGGCTCGGCGGTGCGCTCGGGCGGCGTTTCGGGCAGCGGCGCGCGCAGCCCCATGGGCTCGAGGCGCGGCTCCATGCGGTCGAGTTCCGGATCCTCCGACGGCACCGCGGCGTAAGCTTCGCGGGCGGAGCGCGCCGCTTGCGCGGTCGCTTGGCCGAGCGTCTCGGCCTCGGCCACCACGTCGCGAAAACCCTTGAGGCCGTCGTCGGTCAGGGGCGGCGGCCGGGTTCGGCCGCGCGGCGACGCGCGGGCCGTCGCCGGACCGGGTGTCTCGGCTCGGAGCGGCTCGGGCGCCTGGGGCGGCGCCTCGGGAAGGAAGCTGCGGCGCGGCGGCCGGTCGTTGACGCGCGCAGCATCCGACGGCAGCTCGCGTGCCCGCGGAGACTCCGACGGCACCGGCGGCGGCTGACGCAGTACCGGCGGCGATTCGCGCAGCACCAGCGGCGGCTCGCGCCGCGCGGCGGCGGGCTCGCGCGCGATCGGCGGCGGCTCGCGAACGACCGGCCCGCGCGCGGGCGGCGCCGGCGGTTGCGGAACCGGCGGCGGCGGTTGCTCGCGGCGGAGCAGATCCGAGGGGCGCGGCACCATCACCGGATCGAGGCGCGCCTTGCGCGCCGCCTCGGCCTCGACCTTGCGGATCGCCTCCTCGAGCGCAAGCCGCTCGCGCGTGATCTCCGATTCCGTCAGCGGCGGATCGAGGCCCCGCAGTTGCCCGACCAGCGCGGTGCGCGCGCGCTCGTAGAGCGCACGGCGCTGATCGCCGGTGTTCCTGTCGAGACCGGCGACGGCGCGGGCGATCAGCGGATAGTAGTCGGTCATCGGGCTCCGGCGATCAGGTCGGAACTGCTTCGCTAGGCTTCAAACGGATTCTGCACAAGTATCGTGTCCTCGCGCCTGGGGCTCGTCGACATCAGCGCCACCGGGCAGCCGACCAGCTCCTCGATCCGGCGCACGTATTTGACGGCCTGGGCGGGCAACTGCCCCCACGAGCGCGCCCCCGCGGTCGAATCGCCCCAGCCCTCGACCGTCTCGTAAATCGGCGCGACCTCGGCCTGGGCACGCTCGCCGGCGGGAAGATAGTCGATCTCGCGGCCGTTGAGGCGATAGCCGACGCACACGTCGATGCGCTCGAAGCCATCGAGAATGTCGAGCTTGGTCAGCGCCAGGCCGTCGATGCCGCTGGTGCGCACGGTCTGGCGCACCAGCACCGCGTCGAACCAGCCGCAGCGGCGGCGGCGCCCGGTGACGACGCCGAACTCGCGCCCGCGCTCGCCCAGCGTGCGGCCGACGTCGTTGTCCTGCTCGGTCGGGAACGGTCCCTCGCCCACCCGGGTGGTGTAGGCCTTGCAGATGCCGAGCACGTAGCCGATGGCGCCCGGCCCGAGCCCGCATCCGGTCGCCGCCTGGCCGGCCACCGTGTTCGAGGAGGTGACGAACGGATAGGTCCCGTGGTCGATGTCGAGCAGCACCGCCTGGGCGCCTTCGAACAGGATGCGCTTGCCCTCGCGGCGCTTGTCGTCGAGCAGCGACCACACCCGGTCCATGTAGGGCAGCACCCGCGGCGCGACTTTCGCCAGCTCGGCGAAGAGGCGCTTGGCGTCGACCTCGTCGATCCCGAGCCCGCGGCGCAGCGCGTTGTGGTGCGCCAGCAGGCGCTCGATCTTGCCGCCGAGCGCGTCGAGATCGGCAAGGTCCATCAGCCGGATGGCGCGTCGGCCGACCTTGTCCTCGTAGGCCGGGCCGATGCCGCGCTTGGTGGTGCCGATGCGGGTGAGCGCGTTCGCGCGCTCGCGCAGCTCGTCGAGTTCGCGATGGAGCGAGAGGATCAGGGTGACGTTGTCGGCGATGCGCAGGTTGTCGGGGGTGACCGCGATGCCCTGCGCCCCGACCCGATCGATCTCCTCGATCAGTGCGTTGGGATCGAGTACGACGCCGTTGCCGATCACCGACAGCTTGCCTGGGCGAATGATCCCGGAGGGCAGGAGCGAGAGCTTGAAGGTGGTGCCGTCGACCACCAAGGTGTGGCCGGCGTTGTGGCCGCCCTGGAAGCGCACGACGATGTCGGCTTGCTCCGACAGCCAATCGACGATCTTGCCCTTGCCTTCGTCTCCCCACTGGGAGCCGACCACCACCACGTTCGCCATCAAACATCCCCGCGCCGGCCGCCGCCCCGCGCGGCGCCGTGCGCCGTAGACGACGCGGGAGCCGCGAAACCGCCGGAAACTCAGGGGCTTATAGCACCGGTCCGGGCGACCCCCAAACGCGTTCTTTCATCGCAGCGCGCATGTTTTGACGCGGGCGCGGCGACACCAAGGCGGCAACGCGCCGGCATCGCGTCAAAATCGCAGCGGCTGGACGCGCTGGACGTGGGGAATGCGCTTGACCCGCTCGACCACCTCGGCCGGCACCGGCCCGTCCACCTCGACCAGCGCAATGGCGTTGCCGCCCGGGGATTCGCGGCCGACGTGGAACGTGGCGATGTTGATGCCGGCGTCGCCCAAGGTCGTGGCGAAGCGGCCGATGAACCCCGGCTTGTCCTCGTTGGTGATGTAGAGCATGGACGGGCCGAACTCGGCGTCGACCTTGATGCCCTTGATCGAGACGACGCGCGGGCGCCCGTCGGCGAACACGGTGCCTTGGATCGAACGCTCCTGCCGTTCGGTGACGACGGTAAGCGTGAGCAGGCTTTCGTAGTCGCTGTGGCCGTCGCGCCGGGTCTCCTCGACGTCGATGCCGCGCTCGCGCGCCACGCTCGGCGCCGACACCATGTTGACGTCCTGCAACAGCGGCTTGAGCAGGCCGGCGATCGCCGCCGAGGTGAGCGCCTTGGTGTTCATGGCGGCGACCTGGCCCTCGTAGAGCAGCTTGACCGCCTTGAGGCCGGTCTCGGTGGCCTGCCCGGCGAACGAGCCGAGCTGTTCGGCGAGCTTGACGAACGGGCGCAGCTTCGGCGCCTCCTCGGCGGTGATCGAGGGGAAGTTGACCGCGTTGGAAATGGCGCCGCTGAGCAGATAGTCGGACATCTGCTCGGCAATCTGCAGCGCCACGTTCTCCTGCGCCTCCATGGTGGCGGCGCCGAGGTGCGGGGTGCACACCACGTTGGGATGGCCGAACAGGGGATTGTCGGTCGCCGGCTCGACCGTGAACACGTCGAAGGCGGCGCCCGCCACGTGGCCGGAATCGAGCGCCGTGCGCAGCGCCGCCTCGTCGACCAGGCCGCCGCGCGCGCAATTGACGATGCGCACCCCGCGCTTGGTGAGCGCGAGCGCGCCGGCGTCGATGATGTTGCGGGTGCGCTCGGTGAGCGGCGTGTGCAGCGTGATGAAATCGGCGCGGCGCAGCAGTTCCTCGAGCTCGACCTTGTGGGCGCCGAGATCGGCCGCGCGCTCGGGCGACAGATAGGGGTCGTAGGCGAGCACCTTCATCCTCAGGCCGTGGGCGCGGTCGACCACGATCGAGCCGATGTTGCCGCAGCCGATCACGCCCAGCGTCTTGCCGGTGATCTCGACCCCCATGAAGCGGTTCTTTTCCCATTTGCCCGATTGGGTCGATACGTCCGCGGCCGGAATCTGCCGCGCCAACGCCAGCATCAGGCTGATCGCGTGCTCGGCGGTGGTGATCGAATTGCCGAACGGCGTGTTCATCACGATGACGCCCTTGGCGGTCGCCGCCGCGAGGTCGACGTTGTCGACGCCGATGCCGGCGCGGCCGACCACCTTGAGCCGCTTGGCGCGGTCGAGCAGCTTGGCGGTGACCTTGGTGGCCGAGCGGATGGCAAGCCCGTCGAACTCGCCGACGATGTCGGCGAGCTGGTCCTTGTCGAGGCCGGGCTTGACCGCGACGTCGACGCCGCGGTCGGCGAAAATCTGCACCGCGGCCGGCGACAGCTTGTCGGAGATGAGAACGCGCGGGGCCATGGCCGCCTCACGCCGCCTTGGGCAGCGCGTCCTTGCCCTGGGCGAAGGCCCAGTCGAGCCACGGCACCAGCGCCTCGATGTCGGCGGTCTCGACGGTCGAACCGCACCAGATGCGCAGGCCGGGCGGGGCATCGCGATAGAAGGCGATGTCGTAGGCGATGCCTTCCTTCTCCAGTGCCGCCGCCATGGCGCGGGCGAAGGCCGCCTGGGCATCGACCGGCAGCGCCGCCACCGCCGGATCGACCACCTTCAGGCACACCGAAGTGTTCGAGCGCGTGCGCGGATCGCGGGCGAGAAAATCGACCCAGGGCGTGCGGGCGACCCAGGCGGCGACTGCCGCGGCGTTGGCGTCGGCGCGGGCGTACAGCGCCGGCAGCCCGCCGATCGACCTCGCCCAGCCGAGCGCGTCGATCCAGTCCTCCACGCACAGCATCGACGGCGTGTTGATGGTCTCGCCTTCGAAGATCGCCTCGTTGAGCTTGCCGCCCTTGGTCATGCGGAACAGCTTGGGCAGCGGCCAGGGCGGCGTATAGGTCTCCAGCCGCGCGACGGCGCGCGGCGAAAGCACCAGCATTCCGTGCGCCGCCTCGCCGCCCAGCACCTTCTGCCAGGAGAACGTCGCCACATCGAGCTTGTCCCAGTCGAGCGGTTGCGCGAACACCGCCGAGGTGGCGTCGCACAGCGTCAGGCCGGCGCGGTCGGGCGCGATCCAACCGCCGTCGACCACGCGCACGCCCGAGGTGGTGCCGTTCCAGGTGAAGACGACGTCGCTTGCGGGGTCGACCTTGGACAAATCCGGCAGCGCGCCGTAGTCCGCCCGCAGCACGGTCACGTCCTTGAGCTTGAGGTGCTTGACGACGTCGGTCACCCAGCCTTCCCCGAACGATTCCCAGGTGAGCAGGGTCACCGGCCGCGCGCCGAGCATCGACCACATGGCCATCTCGATGGCGCCGGTGTCGGAAGCCGGCACGATACCGATGCGGTGGCCGGCCGGGATGGCGAGCACCTCGCGGGTCAGGTCGATGGCGCGCTTGAGCTTGGCGCGGCCGATCTTCGATCGGTGCGAGCGTCCGGTGAGCGCGTCGGTGAGGGCTTGGAGGCTCCAGCCGGGGCGCTTGGCGCAGGGGCCGGAGGAGAAGTGCGGAACGAGCGGCCGCACGCCGGGCTTCTGGCTCGTCATGGTCTATCCTTCCAGATAGGCGCCCCTCGTTGGGGAGGGGTGTCCCGCGGTGGGGCATAAGGAAGGCGGCGACGGCCGTCAAGCGCCCAAATTGGCGGGGCG
>DASPVJ010000577.1:0-2185 GCA_035622435.1 Xanthobacteraceae bacterium
CGCGATTGTTGATTATCGGAATGTTGGCCGCGCGCGGATGCGTCCGTGGCGAGTGACCGCAGTTCTCAAGCGAGCGCACCCGTCGTCCGATGCTAGACCAAAACGCGTCCGCTGCAATCGGCCGGCGGCCCGCCGGCGGGCCAGCGCAACGCCTAGCGCCGCAGCAGGGCGTCGCGGCGCTCGATCAGCTTCTTGAGTTCCTGCTCCTGCTCGGCGATCCGGTCAGCCGCCCGGCTTTCGTCCCCGGCGCCGGAGTAGGCGGCCGCCTGTTCGATCAGATCGTTGATGTTCTGCCGTATCATGGCGATGCGCTGTTCAAGTTCGGTGATGGCGGGGTCGGTCATCGCCTTTTCTCCCGGTTCGAAGGGCTTGCGCTACGTGGCGGCGCTGCCGTTGAGCGCCGCCCACACGCGGTAGGGGGTCGCCGGCATGTCGATGTGGCGGACGCCGGCCTTGCGGGCGAGCGCGTCGACGATGGCGTTGATGACCGCGGGCGGCGCGCCGATGGCGCCGGCTTCGCCCGCGCCCTTGATGCCGAGGGGATTGGCCTTGCACGGCACGTTGCGGGTGGCAAACGAGAACGACGGCAAATCGTCGGCGCGCGGCATGGCGTAGTCGGAAAACGAGCCGGTGAGCAGCTGCCCATTGTCTTCGTCGTAGACCGTGTGCTCCAGCAGCGCCTGACCGATGCCCTGCACCACGCCGCCGTGCACCTGGCCTTCGAGCAGCAGCGGATTGATCACCGCGCCGAAGTCGTCGACCACCGTATAGCGCGCGACGGCGACGACGCCGCTTGCGGGATCGATCTCGACTTCGACGATATGGCAGCCGTTGGGGAAGGTGGCGGCGCTCGGCGTCTGCACCTGGGTGGCGTCGAGGCCGGGCTCGACGCCGGGCGGAAGCTTGGCCGGCTCGCGCGCGGCCTGCGCCACGGCGAAGAGATCGACGCGCCGGTCGGTGCCGACGATGCGGAACTCCCCGTCGTCGAACTCGACGTCGGCCGAGGACGCTTCCAGCAGGTTGGCGGCGATCAGGCGGCCCTTGTCGATCACCTTCCGGGAAGCTTCGTGCAGCGCCGAGCCGCCGACCGGGAGCGCGCGCGAGCCGCCGGTGAGGCCGCGCGGCGAGCGGTCGCTGTCGCCCATGACGACGTCGATCCGGTCGGCATCGACGCCGAGGCGGTCGGAGACGAGCTGTTTGTACGAGGTGTGCAGGCCGGTGCCGTATTCCTGGTTGCCCATGACGAGTTCGATGCGCCCGTCCTTGAACTCGATCGAGGCGGTCTCGGGGAAGCCGCCGCCGCAGCGCTCGGTGTAGGTCGCCATGCCGATGCCGCGCAAAAGCCCGCGCCGTTCGCTCTCCCGCCGGCGCTTGGAGAAGCCCTTCCAGTCGGCCCTTTCCATGCACAGGTCCATCATCGCGGCAAACTCGCCGGAATCGAACGTGAGCTTGGTGGCCGAGGTGTAGGGCATGGCCGACGGCTTGATGAAATTGAGACGGCGGATGCGGTCGGGACTCATGCCGATCTCGCGCGCCGCGGCATCGACCAGGCGCTCGATCAGGTAGGAGGCCTCCGGTCGCCCGGCGCCGCGATAGGCGCACACCGGCACCGTGTTGGTGCACACGCCCTTCACGTTGATGGCGATCGCCGGCGTCGTGTAGAGGCCGGAGACGAGGTCGGAGGACCGCGTCGGGATGAACGGTCCCATGAACGACAGGTACGCGCCGAGGTTGGCGAGGATCGACACGCGCAGCCCGAGGAACCGGCCCTTCTCGTCGAGCGCGAGTTCGGCGCGGGTGACGTGGTCGCGCCCCTGGTTGTCGGACATGAAGCCTTCGGAGCGGTCCGACTGCCATTTCACCGGCCGCTCGAGCTTGCCGGCCGCCCATACGACCAGCGCCTGCTCCGGATAGACGAAGGCCTTCATGCCGAAGGCGCCGCCGACGTTGGTCGGCGTGACCACCCGCAGTTTTTCCTTCGGCATTTTCAGGACGTTCTCGGCGAGCGGATCGCGCACGAAATGCGGCCCCTGGGTCGCCGTGTAGAGCACCGGCCGGCCGGCGGCCGCGTCGTAATCGCCGATGGCGTTGCGCGGCTCCATGGAGTTGACGACGACGCGATTGTTGACGAGCTCGAGCGTGACGACGCGCGTTGCTTTGGCAAACGCCGCGTCGGTCGCCTGCG
>DASPVJ010000578.1:0-2219 GCA_035622435.1 Xanthobacteraceae bacterium
CCGAGATCATCGCCGTTCATGTCCGGGCTCGCCATCTGCAGGTTCTCCATCATCTGCTGGAGTTCCTGCAGCAGCTGCCGGGCGGCGTCCTTGGCGCCGTTGCGCGCCAGGTTCTCGAGCCGGTCGAGCATGTTCTTGAGATCCTGCGGCCGCACCGAGCGCGAATTGCGGTCGAGCGGGCGGGCGAGCTGCTGATTGTTCTTGAGCTGCTCCTGCATCGCCTGCATGTAGCGATCCATCGCCGCGCGCAACTGGTCCATGAGCTGCTTGAGGTCCTGGTCGCTGGCGCCGCGATCGAGCGCCTGCCGCAATGCCTCCTCGGCATTGCGCAACGCCGCCTGGGCGTCGGAAATGTCGCCGTCTTCGAGCCCGACCGCCATCGACCACAGCCGCGCCACCACCTCGCGCAGATCGTCGTCGGTCTTGGCGCGCACGAGCGACCAGAACAGCGAGCGCAGCCCGAGATAGACGCCGGCGTCGGGCGTGAACTTTTCCGGCGCGGTCGCCAGCGCATCGAGGGCGGTGATGACCAGCGGCCGCGCATTGGCGTCGAGCGCGAGATTGCGGCGTTGCTCGATCAGCGCCTGCGCCAACGGCTTGGTGAAGACGCGCTCCGGCAGGCGCAGCGCGAACGGCTCGCTCTTGCCCTCATTGCCGCCCTCATCGCGCGCGACGAGCGTCATCACCACTTCGGCGCCGGCCCAGGGATGGTTGGTCAGATCCTTGATGGTCTGCGCGACCCCACTCCGGGTGCGCGCCTGCGGCAGCACCAACGGGAACTCGGGCGCGCCGAACAGCGGATGCCGTCCCGCGCTCTCGGCCGGCGTCTGATCCTTGCGCGCGAACGTCGCCAGCGCCTGGGTCACGCCATAATCGTCCTCGACCCGGTAGGAGAGGAGGAGCGAGCCGCGCCGCTGCTGTTCGGGATCCTTGGTCAGCGCGATCGACGGCGGCTTGTCGGGAATGACTGTGAACGACCAGACGAGATCGTCGCCAACGCCGCGCAGCGCCGCGCTTCCGGCGGCGGCGATCTTGAAGCGAAATTCCTCGGTGCCGGCCGGCGCACGCGCCTGCTCCTTCGCCGGCGTCACGCCGCCGCGTCCGGAAATATCGAGGCTGAGCTTGCCGGTCGCGCGCACCACGAGTGTGCTGCCGACCGGCACCGCGAGCGGCGCGTCGGCGCGGCCAGCCTCGGCGCGCCCTGGCTCGCCGGGATGAATGCCAGCCAGGATGATCGGCGGCTTGCCGGTATAGGCCGGCGGGGTGACCCAGGCGTCAATGCGGAAATTTGCCGGCAGCACGACGCCCTGCCAGTCGAACGCCGCGGCGATGCGCTTCCAGCGCTCGCCACCGGCGGCGACAAAGGTCGCGACGCAGGCGATCAGGACGAGGCCGCGCAATGCATAGGGGTCACGCAGCGCGAGGCGCGGCGCCGGCCAGCCGGCCCTGAACGCGCGCGCGGCGGCGCGCGTGCGCGCGACATGCGCGTTCCACAGCGCCAGCGAATACGGATCCTTCGGCGTGACCGCGAGCTCGTCGACGAGCGCGGTCGCCGGCCGATGCGCGAGGCCGCTGCCGCGGTCGAGCCGGCGCAAGGTCTCGGCGGCGAGCGGGATGCGCACCAAACCGAACGGGACCGCGGCGGCGAGCGCCAGGAGGGCAAACGCAACCATCGCCGCGGCGCGACCCAGCGGCGGCAGCCACAGCCACAGCCCGAGCCATGACAGCGTCAGAAAGACGCCGATCACGGTCGCGAACGTCGCCAGCGCCGGCCACAGCCGCTCCCACACGATGCTCCAATGCGCGCGGCGGATCGCCGCGCCGAGCTGCAGGCGCCCGGCCGGCCCGCTGCTCCCAGGCGAAGCGGCAGGATGCGTCGAGGAGGTTTCCGTCACCAAATTCTCCGGAACCGGCAAATCATTGTCACAACACGCTACCATGAGGGCGGGTTCAAGGCACTTCGCCCACGCCGAAGGCATGGCCGGCAAAGCGATAATGCAAGATCAAAGCCAGGGCGGCAGGCGGTCGAGCGCGATCAGCTCCTCGACCGTGACGCGGGGCCGCACCAGCGCCCATTCGCTATTGCGGACAAGCACTTCCGGAACAAGCGGGCGGGTGTTGTAGGTACCCGCCTGCACCGCGCCATAGGCGCCGGCCGACATGATGGCGAGGAGGTCGCCCGGCCGCGGCTCGACCATGGTTCGGTCGAGCGCAAGGAA
>DASPVJ010000579.1:0-6058 GCA_035622435.1 Xanthobacteraceae bacterium
TCCGACTGTGGCGCATTTGTCACAGGATTCTGTTTTTCCGAACTGTGGCGCATTTGTCACAGCATTCCGGCGATTACAGGAGTAGCCTTCCGCCCGCCTGAATTGTCCAAACGATCGGGGGGACAAAATGGCGATCGACACCATGATGGCAGCGATCAGCGCCGCGATGGCGCTCATCGTCCTGCACAAGCGCCTGATGGGAACGCATCTGAACACCGCAACCGTGAAGCTGCGGGCGCGGGCGCACAGCATGCTCCATCCGTATCGGCCCGAGCTGCACTACATGCGTGGACCCGGCCCGAAGTGGCACGAGAAGCATATGGGCGCCGGCCGATTGGATTAGAGGTTACGTTTCGAGCACGATCGGAAAACCGTTCCCACTTTCCGGATCGTGCTTAGGGGGCGGCTTTCGAGCGGGGGATAGGCCCGCGCATCGGCGCGGCGGGGTGGGGACGCGTGTGATGGCCGGGCTGGTCCCGGCCATCGCCGCTCCTGGCGCCCAATGGTCCAGCCGTCATGCCCGGCCCCGGATCAAGTCCGGGGCAGGCTCTTGTGCCGGGCAATCCATGTCTTTGGAAGACGGGGTAATCCGGCGGTCTCTTGTCTGTTGAAGCACCCACCCTACGAGACCGGGCATAGGCTCAGGGCCTCGTCCGCCGCCGTCGCCAGGTTCGATGCGATGGGCAGGCATGGCTGCCCGCTCAGCTTGCGGCCGAAGTTGGCGAGGAGGGCATTGAGCTTGGGACCGTCGAACGGCCCGACGTTGAGGACGAACTTGGCCGGCCCCGGCGTGCCCAGCAGGCGCTTGACCTCCGCTGCCAGCAGGTTGTCCTGAGACAGCTCCAGATAATTGTTCTCGATGCCGACGAAGCGCGCGGTCGGTTCGGCAAACGGAATGAAGTAGGCGACCGGCTGCCAGGTGGCGATCAGCACCACGCTGTCCGGCGGCAGCGGCGGAACCCGGACGGCGACGTACTTGTCGTCGTATTCGCCGCGGCCCCAGTCGAAGTAGACGGTGGTGGCGGCGGCCAGCGCCAGTACGGCCATCGCGGCCGCGACGCGCACGCGCGCGTCCCCGATCAGCCGCAACAGCGCCCCCATGGCGATCACGCCGGTCAACATTTCGAGCACGACCCCATAGCGATAGATGGCGAAGGCGAATTCCCAACAGACGAAGGACACGACGACGAACAGGACCACGAGCCCGAGCCCGCGCACCTCGGTGCCGACGGCCGCGCCGCGCAACCGACTGAAGAGTCGCGGGGCGACGAACGTCGGCAACGCGGCCGCGATGGCCACGTAAGCGATCGCGCCGCGCCAGTCGCGGAACGGAAATTCCGTTACGAGGTAGATGTTGGTCTTCGCCCAATAGAACGGATAGGCGATCAGTTGGCCGAGATTGCGCGGCAAAAATCGCGTGTCGCGAATCGCCAGCGGCTCGTAATAGGGCGAACGGAAAACTTCGTTGAGGAAGGGGAATACCGGATTGCCGAAATCCTGCCAGAGCGTGAGCAAGTGATGGCCGGCCACGGCGAGGAGCCCCACCGCCGCGGCGGCGCCGAACGCCGCGACACCGGCGACGCTTCCGCGCCGCCGCGCCGCTGCCAGGGCGACGAGGCCGAGGCCGGGGAGATAAATCGCAGCCGTGTATTTGAGTCCCACGGCGACGCCGGCCCATAGTCCCGCGCAGGCAAAGCCGCGCCAGGGGATGTCATCGCCCGTCCGTACGGCAACCTTGAGCAGCGCCAGCAGCGCGGCCAGCACGAAGATCGAATTGACGAGGTCGTTGGTGGTGACGCCGAGGAGCGACACGAATCCGGCCCCGGAGACTCCCATCACGAGCGCCAAGGCGCGCATCGTCCGGCGTTCCCACAAGGCGGCGGACCGGAGCACTTGCGCGGCGATCGAAAGAACCAGCACGGCGTTGATGCCGTGCACGGCTCCCATCACGAACGCGACGACGCGCGGCGCTCCGTTCAGCGGCGACGAGACGAGGCCGTAAAACAGGAAGTCGGCGACGGGATTGAAAAAGCCTTGCGATTGCGCCGGCCCGAGGTCGTAGAGATAGCGGCCGTGCAAATAAGCGTAGGGCGCGTAGAGGTGATAGTAGAGCAGGTCCCAATTGTCGTCGGGCCCGAGCGCCACCGACGCGGCGCCGGCGCAGGTCATGAGCGCCGCGACCGTCAGCGGCCAGCGAAAACGTCCTGGAACGGCCGGCATGGTCTTCAGGGCGCGCCCGCGATCGCTTCGACCGCCTCGGCCGGCGTCGGGATCAGCGGCCGGTCGTCGGCGACCGCGTCGGCGCGGTTCCACCAGCCGCCGCCCAGCGCCTGGAACAGGGCGGCGGTGTCGGCGAGCCGGGCGGCCTGCGCCTGCACCAGCCCGAGCCGCGCCTGTTCGTACGCCCGCTCGGCGTTGAGCAGGGTCGGATAGGTGATGGTGCCCGCCTTGAACTGGCCGCGGGCGAGAGTGAAGCTTTCCGAGGCAACGCGCACCGCCCGCTCCTGGGTTCTCAGCGTGCGGGCATCGTCGCGCAATGCGTGGAGCGCGTCGGCCACGTTCTGGAACGCCAGCAGCACCGTGTTGCGGTACTGCGCCTGCGCCATCTCGTAGGCCGCGACCGCGGCGCGCTCCTGATGAATCAGCGTGCCGCCGTGGAAGATCGGCTGCGTGGCGCTGGCGCCGATGGTCCAGATGGCGTTGCCGGGGTTGAACAGGCCCGGCACCGTCGCGGCGGCGCTGCCGTAGTCGGCGCTCAGCGTGAATTGCGGCAACAGGTTCGCCACCGCCACGCCGACCTGCGCGCTCGCCTGATGCAGCTGCGCTTCCGCCGCCCGCACGTCGGGCCGCTGCGCCACCAGCTGCGACGGCAGGCTCACCGGCAGCCGCCTCGGCAGCCGCAACGTCGCCAAGCTGAACGCCTCGCCACGATCCTCATTGGGGAACCGGCCGATCAGCGCCATCAGCACGTGGCGCTGCTGCGCCAATTGCTTCTGCAGCGCCGGCAGCGTCGCCTGCGTCTGCACCAGCTGGGATTCCTGCGCCAGCACGTCCGTCTTGGCGATGCCGCCGAGCGCGAATTGCCCGCGCATCACCTCGAGCTGATCGCTTTCCGCCTTGATGATGTCCAGGGTGGCGACGATCTGGCCGCGCAACGATGCATCCTGGACCGCGGCGGTGACCACGTTCGAGGTGAGCGTGAGATAGGTCGCTTCGAGTTGGAAGCGCTGGTAATCCGCCTGCGCCTGAGTCGCTTCCACTTGACGCCGCTTGCCGCCGAACACGTCGGGCGAATAGGCGACGTTCACGGTGGTCTGGAACAAATTGAAGATGATCGCGGGTCCCGGCTGGCCGAAGGTGGCGGGCGAGAATTGCTGGCGCTGCGCCTGGGCATTGGCGTCGACCGTGGGGAGCAACGTGCCGGCCTGGGCCAGGACGTTCTCCCGCGCCTGGCGCAGCGCCGCCTGGGCCGCTTCCAGGCTCGGGTTCGCCGCCAGCGCCTCCTCGATCATTGCGTTGAGCCGGCGCGAACGGAACAGCGTCCACCATTGCCCGGGAATGTCCTTGCCGGCCACGAACGTCTGCGCCGCGCCGGCGGCGCCCGGCGCGGATGCGGTCGTTTCCGGCTGCCGCTCGGCAGCATAACCGGCGCCCTCGGGGGGCGGCGGCGGATGAAAATCCGGACCGACCGCGCAACCCGCGAGGACGAGCAGCGAAACGGCGAGCCCCGCGCGAGCGGCGGTGCGCAATGGCTGGTGCAAGTGGGCCGTCGGCGCATTCAGCGCCGACCCCCGCCGTCCGCCGTGCGCGCGGAACCCCATGGACACGGTTGCACCACCCCGAACCGACGCTGGACGCTTGAGCGGGATGACGGTTCTTCGAACCATTGTCCCGCTCTCCATTATTGTTGGAGCATGATCTTTTCCGAAAACCGGTACCCACTTTTCGGGATCATGCTCGACGGCGACATCCGTCGAGAAACAGCCGAATGGCGGCGCGCAGCCGGCGCTCTTCCTCTGCCGGAGACTCGCGGCCGATCAACATGGCGAAGCGCTGCGGCACGCCGACGACGAGGATGAAGAACTGCTCCGCCCGCAGCCGCGGATCGCCGAGGTCGATGGCGCCGCGCTCCGCGTAGGTTGCCAGCACCTCGATGATCATGTCGAGCAGCCGATTGCGCGCGATGAACAGCTTGGCGAGATCGGGATAGCGCGCCGCCTCCGCGATGAACCGGCGCTGGAAGGCGAGGGTTTCCGGCCGCAGCGCCAGATCGAGCAGACGCCTTCCGAACGCGTGCAGCCCCTCTTCCACGTCCTGCGGCAGCGGCTCGACGATATTGAGCGCCCCGACGTTGTCCTCGAACAGGCGCTCGATCGCGCCGACCAGCAACGCCGCCTTGTCGGCATAGCGGGCGTAGATGAAGCGTTTGGCGACGCCCGATTGCCGCGAGATTTCGTCGATCGAGGCGCCGTCCCAGCCCTTTTCCAGGAACAGGCGGAAGGCGGTGGCCAGGAGGCTGCGATGACGCCGCTCCGCCTCCGCGCGGGTCGGGCGGCCCCCGGGGCCGCGGCGAAACTCGGCGTTTTCAAGGGACGAAATCGACATCGGTGCGAACGCCTCACTTGCGTCGGGCTGAAGCTGGAGTATAATGCAACGATTTCGTTTCGTTGCAAAGGAAAAAATGCCGTGTCTCGGCGGCTGCAGATCCTCTTCGCCCTCCTGGTCGCGGCGGCTTGCGCCTGGTGGTGGTATGAGCGCACCGCGCCGGCGGCGATGGTCTGGCAGGGTTACGCGGACGCCGACTACGTGAAGGTCGGCCCGACCCAGCAGGGCCTCCTGACGGCGCTTTCGGTCGCCCGCGGCGACCAAGTGACGGTGGGCTCGCCCCTCTTCACCCAGGACGAGACCGCCGATCGCGCCGCCCGCGACCAGGCGGCCCGCCTGCTCGGCCAAGCCGAGGAGCAGCTCGCCAATCTCGAGGCCGGCGGCAAGAAGACCGAAATCGAGCAGGCCGCGGCGAACCTGACCGACGCCCGCGCCACCCGCGATCGCCTGCAGAGCGACCTCCAGCGCAACGAGGCGCTGTTGCGCATCAGCGCGGTGAGCGTCCAGAGCGTCGATCAGATGCGGGCGGATTACAAATCCGCCCAGGCGAAAGTGCAGGCGGCCGAGGCGGCGCTCGCACAAATCCAGGCGCCGGTCGGCCGCGATCGCGAGATCAAGGCGCAGCGGGCGGCCGTCGAGGCCGCGCGCGCGGCCCTGGTGATGGCCGAGTGGCGGCTGGAGCAGCGCCGGGTGACGGCGCCGGTCGCCGCGCGGGTCGCCGACGTGCTCGCCCGGCCGGGCGAAACCATGGCGGCCGGGGCGCCGGTCGTCTCGCTGCTGCCGCCGGAGAACATCCTGGTGCGGTTCTTCGTTCCCGAGACGGTGCTCGCGACCGTCCACCGGGGCGACCAGGTCGCGCTCGCCTGCGACGCCTGTCCGGCGGATCTCTCCGCCACCATCTCCTTCGTCTCGCCGCAGGCCGAGTACACGCCGCCGGTCATCTACAGCGAGGCGAGCAAGGCGAAGCTCGTCTACCTCGTGGAAGCGCGCCCGCCGCCGGATCGGGCCAGGCTGCTCAACCCCGGCCAGCCGATCGAGGTGCGCCCCGTTGCCGCGAGGCCCGCCCCATGAGCGACTTCGTGATCGACGTGCACGGGCTGCAGAAGAGCTTTGGCGCCCGCAAGGTCGTCGACGGCCTCACCTTGCAGGTCGCGCAAGGCGAAGTCTGCGGCTTCCTCGGTGCCAACGGCAGCGGCAAGACCACGACCATCCGCATGCTGTGCGGATTGCTCACCCCCGACGGCGGCCAAGGTACCTGTCTCGGCCTCGATCTGGTGCGCGACGCGTCGACGATTCGCCGCCGGGTCGGCTACATGACCCAGCGCTTCACCTTCTACGAAGACCTGACCGTCTTCGAGAATCTCGATTTCGTCTCCAGCGTGTACGAAATGCCGAATCGGCGGGAAGCGGTCGCCGGCATCATGGCGCGCATGGACCTGATGCCGCGGCGCGA
>DASPVJ010000580.1:0-4336 GCA_035622435.1 Xanthobacteraceae bacterium
GGGGCGTTGACGTGGCCCATGTGGGCGATGCGGAACGCCTTGCCGGACAAGTCGCCGATGCCGATGCCGAGCACGACGCCGCACTTCTTGTTGCAATAGTCGACGAGCGGGCGCGGATCGCGGCCGTCGCCCATGAGTACCGTCGTCACCGTGTCGGAACGCTCGGCCGGCTCGGTCACGTTGAAGCCGACCGCCTGGCCTTGCGACCACACGTCGACGGCGCGGCGGACCGCCTCGGCCAGCAGGCGGTGGCGCAGGAACGCGGCGTCGAGCCCTTCGGCGAACAGCATGTCAAGCGCCCGGCGCAGGGCGAACATCAGGTGCTCGGGCGGGGTGCCGGCATATTTCTGGTAGTGCACGTCGCCTTCGCGCGCGGTCCAGTCCCAATAGGGTGTGCGCAAGTCCGCCGTCTCGTGCGCCGCGCGCGCCCGCGCGTTCGCGGCGACGAAGCTCAAGCCGGGCGGCGTCATCAGGCCTTTCTGCGATCCCGACATGGCGACGTCGACGCCCCAGGCGTCCATCTCGAACGGCACGCAGCCGAGCGAAGCGACCGCGTCGACCATGAAGAGCGCCTCGTGGCACGCCGCCTTGATCGCCGCGCCGATCGCGGCGATGTCGTTGACGACGCCGGTGGCGGTGTCGATCTGCGCGACGAGGATCGCCTTGATGCGGCCCGCCTCGTCCGCGCGCAGGCGCGCCTCGACCTTCGCCGGCCGCACGGCGCGGCGCCAGCCGCCCGGCAGCCGCTCGACCTCGGCGCCCATCTTCGCCGCCGCGTCGCCCCAGGCGGCGGCGAAGCGGCCGCTTTCCAGGACCAGCACCTTGTCGCCGCGCGAGAGCACGTTGCTGAGCGCCGCCTCCCACGCGCCGTGGCCGTTGGCGATGTAGATGTACGAGCGCCCCTTGGTGCGGAAGACGCGGCTGATGTCGGCGAACAGGCTGTCGGTGAGCGCGATCAGCGGCCCGGAATAAATGTCGACCGCCGGGCGGTGCATCGCCTGCAGCACTTCGTCGGGCACCGTAGTGGGCCCGGGGATCACCAGGAACTCGCGTCCCGCTCGAACGACCATTGCGTGCTTCCGGATGTCGGATGACGGAGGACAGGGGGCGGGAAGATGGCTACTTTATCCGCGGCCGTCTGTCATCCGTCATCTGCCATCCCGGGGCCGGCATGCATCGGCGCGCATTCCTCAAGTCGATGGCCGGCGCGGGCGCGCTGGCGGCGGGCGGACTGGCGACTCCGGCCGTTTCCCAGCGCGCCGCCGCGCGCACGCTGCGCTTCGTGCCGCAGTCCGATCTCTCCAATTTCGATCCGGTCTGGACCACCACCATCGTGGCGCGCAACGCCTCGGCGCTGGTGTGGGACACGCTCTACGGCCTCGACGACGAGCTTAACCCGCAGCGCCAGATGGTCGAGGCCGAGGAGGTGTCGGACGACGGCCTCACCTGGACCTTCCGCCTACGCCGCGGCCTGACGTTCCACGACGGCGAGCCGGTGCTGGCCAAGGACGCGGTCGCGAGCGTTTCGCGCTGGGCGGTGCGCGACACCATGGGCCAGATGATCCGCGCGATCGAGAACGAGCTTGCCGCACTCGACGACCGCACCTTCCGCTGGAAGCTCAGGAAGCCCTATCCGCGCTTGCTGTTCGCCTTGGGCAGGACCGCGCCGGCGTTCATCATGCCGGAGCGCATTGCCAAGACCGATCCGTTCAAGCAGATCGCCGAGTACGTCGGCAGCGGCCCGATGAAGTTCGCCCGCGGCGATTGGGTGCCGGGCGCCCGCGCGGCGTTCGAGAAATTCTCAGGCTACGTGCCGCGGCAGGAGCCGTCGTCATGGCTTGCCGGCGGCAAGGTCATGCTGGTCGACCGGGTCGAGTGGGTGATCATGCCCGACCCGGGCACGATCTCCGCCGCGCTGCAGAACGGCGAGGTCGACTGGTGGGAAAACCCGATTGCCGACCTCGTTCCCGTGCTCAAAGCGAACCGCAACGTCATGGTCGACATCGCCGATCCGCTCGGCAACATCGGCGCTTTCCGCATGAACCATCTCTACCCGCCGTTCAGCGACGTGCGGGCGCGGCGCGCGATCCTCATGGCCATGCGCCAGGAGGACTACATGCGCGCGCTCGCCGGCGATGATAACAAGGTGTGGAAGCCGCTGCCGAGCTACTTCATCCCCGGCACGCCGCTCTACACCGAGGAGGGCGGCGACATCCTCAAAGGTCCGCGCGACATCGACGGCGCCAAGCGCCTCGTCGCCGAGAGCGGCTATGCCGGCGAGCCGGTGTCGTGCCTCGTCGCCCAGGACCAGCCGTTCCTCAAGGCGATGGGCGAGGTGACCGTCGACCTCCTCAAGCGGTTGGGCATGACCGTCGACCTGGTGGCGACCGACTGGGGCACGGTGGTCGCGCGGCGCGCGCAAAAGACGCCGCCCGGCCAGGGCGGCTGGCACATGTTCCACACCTGGCACAGCGGTGCCGGCGCCGTCATTCCGGCGGCCAATCTCGGCGTCCGCGCCAACGGCGACGGCGCCTGGTTCGGCTGGCCCAAGAGCGAGGCGGTCGAGGCGGAAGTGGCGAACTGGCTCACGGCCAAGAGCCTCGACGAAGAGAAGGCCGCGGTGCGCCGGCTCAACCGCGCCGCGTTCGATCACGTGGTCTACGCGCCGACCGGCTTCTTCATGATTTACCAGGCGTGGCGCAGGAGTCTGTCGGGGGTCGTCAAGGGCCCGCTGCCGTTCTTCTGGGGCGTGAGCAAGGCGGGGTGATGCCCCCTCCCTAACCCTCCCCCGCAAGCGGGGGAGGGAACAGGCCGTACCTGCTGCACCGACATACGCTCAACTCGGCAAGCAAGGGAACAAGCCGTGCCTCACGCGGCTCCCTCCCCCGCTTGCGGGCTATCGTATTCACACATCTCGCCATTGCGGCAAAGCAGCCGGACTGATTCCGTGGGTCGACGATGATTCGCGGGAGAGAACGATGTCTGGGATGGAATTTGGCCTGGGACGATTCGGCGACCTGCGCCTGGAAAAAGGGGGTCTGCGCTCCACGCTGCGCTGGTAGCACGGCCCTGCTGCCGCATTCGCAGGCTTGGCGGCAACCGCGCGCGCGAGATGCAGTTCAGGCGCTTCCTGCACAATCGCTCGGTCACTCCGGACGAGATGGCCGCGCATGGCCGTGAGGCTACGGCGACACGGGTGGCTGGCCGCGACATTGTCGTCGTTCAAGACACGAGCGAACTAGTGTTGGGAGGCCGCTGGGCGCGGGATAACGGCTATGGACCTGTCGGCAAGGGCGGGGCGTTGGGCGGGCTTCTCCTGCATGCTGCGCTGGCGGTGGAGGCCGGAACGGGTGCGCTGCTCGGGCTCGCCGATTTGCAGATCTGGAACCGCACGGGCGGCAAGGTCACGCCGCGGCGCTCGCGCGCAACGGCGCACAAGGAATCGCAGCGCTGGATCAAGAGCACGCTGCGCGCCGGGGAAGTCCTGGTGGCCGCGCGCAGCATCACCAGCGTGTCCGACCGCGAAGGCGACATTTACGAGCACTTTGCACGCCGCCTCGCCAACGTCGATCTGATCGTGCGAGCCTGCCAGAACCGCAAGCTCGAATCCGCCGAGGGTCAAAGTGAGAGGTATCTATTGGATTTTGCCGACGGGCTGCCGGAGCAAGGCTGCATCATGGTGACGATTCCGGCCGCCCCCGGACGCAAGGCGCGGGTGGCGGAACTCGCGGTGCGCTTCTCTCCTGTGGTGCTGAGCAAGCCAGCGAATGGAGCGGCGGCCGATCTGCCCCAGAGCATCGAGGTGATGCTGGTCGATGTGCGCGAAACCCCAAAGCCGAAGGAGGGCGAGCGGGTTCACTGGCGGCTGCTCACTACCCACCGGATCGCCAGCATTAGCGAGGCACATAGGATCGTCGATCTCTACCGCCTGCGTTGGACGATCGAGGAGTACTTCCGCACGCTCAAGACGGCCGGCTTCCATATCGAGGAGACTGATCTAAGCGACCCGCGCGCCATGATGAACTTCGTCGCTGCCGCCGCGATCGCGGCCGTCACGGTGATGCAGCTCGTCAAAGCTCGCGACGGAACTACAAGCCAGCTTCTCGCCGACGCCTTCGATCCCGCCGATCGCCCGCTGCTGGAAGCCCTGTCGGCCCAGCTCGAAGGCAAAACCGCACGCCAGAAGAACCCCCACCCGCCGGGCTCGCTGGCCTTTGTCGCCTGGGTGATCGCCCGTCTCGGTGGCTGGACCGGCTACTACGGCAAGCCGGGTCCCCGCGTCATGCGCGAGGGTCTCGATGACTTCCAACGCATCAAATACGGCTCTACCCTCAGG
>DASPVJ010000581.1:0-37505 GCA_035622435.1 Xanthobacteraceae bacterium
CTGTCCGTGTGGAGCGAGCTGTCCGAACGGCACCGGAACGAAGTGTGCAGGCAGATTCGCAAGCGCTGTGAGACCTTTATCGCGTCGATTCGGCTCGAGCGGCACGAGCGGGAAGCGGAAATCGACCGGTTGGTCAGTGAAGTGGTCGCGCATCTTCTGCGCGCGACGTCCGTACCCAGGGATGAAACGCCAATGGATCCTTTATCGCCCGGCCTGGGAACGCCGGAGGCCGCCGCGTACGCGCCGCCTCGACCCTTGCCGTGGCTGGCGAGGGGGCTGCCCGACGAGCAGGATCCGCCCCGGGACGCCCGCGTGGGCTGGGTGATCGAGGACACCTGCAATCGGCAGGCGCTTTTCCACCGCTTCGAGGACATGCGCCGGCGCGATCACGGCGGCAAATGGGACGGCTCGGGCTACCCCCTGGTGACGGTCGACGATCAGACCATCGAGCATTACGGCGGCCACTATGACCCCGCCGAGGATGAGACGGACGCGCTGCACGTCGATGATTCGCGTCGGGCCTGGGACGGCCTCATCAAATTGGTCGCCCATCAGTTCGGCCCGGGCGACGACGTCGTTGCCCTCGTGCGAGTCCTCGGGGAAGACCCCGAGGCGCAGGAATCGTTCGGCAGCCAATGGCCGATCGGAAAGATCGTCCGCGCGCTCAATAGGCGGCGTCCGGACATGCCCTGGAACGACGACCGGGTCGAAAACGCCAAACGACGCCTGACCCGGTGCATCGTCAGGATCAAACAGGCGCATGGTCTCGACGCCGTGGACCTGCGGGCCCTGCTGGCGCGTTACGCCCGCCAGCACCGCCAGACCGCAGAGGGGCCGCGCGGCATGCGCGATATCGCTCGCGTGCCGAAGGGAGCGCATCCCGATGCCTGACACGCGCTCCGATCGAACGCTGATGGCGCTGCTCGCGCTCGACGACCCGTCCGATCAGGTGCCGGCGGCGGGCGCACAGGCGGAACGCCTGCCGACCCTCGACCAGCGGACCGACATGTTCCTGCGGGACATCTACGGTCCGAACGCCGATGTCACGGCCGAGATGCGATCGGCGGCGCGCGAGCGCATCCTGACCGCCATGGCCGCCGATCTCGCCGAGAATACGGCGGACCCGGCACGAGCGCACGATCCGGCCAGTCCCGCGGTGCGCGGCGTTGCCGACCAATCCGCGCGGCGGGTGACCGACGGCGCGTCGGAACTCGGAAGCGCGTTCGTTCGCTGGCTCTCGCGACTCCTTTCGCCGACCGCGGACGTCTTCGCCATGCGCGCGGTGCGGATGGCGGCGGTGCCGCTGCTTGCGCTGGTCATTGTCGGCTCGATCTGGACCAGGACTTGGATTGGCGGCGATCAGCAAACCGACGGGGAAACCTCGATCGCAAGTTCGCGGACCGCTAGCCCGCCGACGACGCGCAGCCTCGTTCCGGCGCAGGCGGAGTCAGCGTTCGAGCGCGATCTCAAGCGTGAGATCGCGGCGGCAGAAGCCGCACTCGGGCCGACGCACCCGGCCGTTGCCGGCAAGCTGGTGGATTTGGCCGGTCTCTACCGCAGCGAGGCGCGCTACCGGGAAGCGGAGACCCTGTGCAGTCGTGCGCTCGCGATCCAGGAGAAGGCGCTCGGTCCAAAGCATCCCGACGCGGTGCGCGCAATGAGGGAGCTCGCCCGCATCTATCGCGCCGAAGGCCGTACCAGGGAGGCGGACGATCTTTTTGCGCGCGCTGATCAGCCGTGAGTTCGCGTAGCCCCGCCGATCGTCGGTGCACGATTGCCGCCGGTCGCGCCGCTTGAGGGCCGCTTGTTCGTCGATATTTGTTCGGCGCTTGTCCAAGGCGATCGCGCGGCCGTGCATCGCCACCTCGTCACGGACCATCGGCTTGGCGACGACGCATTTGACGTCGGCAACACTTGATCGCCTGGGAACCGGCTCCTCCGGGCGGGCGCGCGGCTCAATTGACGCCTGCCGGTCCGATACCTAGCTTTGCGATCACGCGCTGAGTTCACCGGGATCGAGGAGCAGTCTTGCCGCTCGAACAGCCGCGCCGGCATGGTGCCGACACGACACGGGCCGCCGCCGATCATGGCGGACGGCGCATTCTCTGCGTCTTCCCGCGCTACACGCCCGCGTTCGGCATGTTCGAGCACGCCTACCCGCTCACCGACGGCGTGCGCGCCCTGATGCCGCCGCAGGGCCTGCTGGTCGTCGCCGCCGCGCTGCCCGCTTCCTGGCAGGTGCGCTTCGTCGACGAGAACATCGAGCCGGCGCGACCCGAGGACTTCGATTGGGCCGAGGCGGTTTTCGTGAGCGGAATGCACGCGCAACGGCGGCAGATCGAGGACGTGCGTCGCCGCGCGCACGCCGCGGGCCGAACCGCGGTGCTCGGCGGATCGTCGGTCTCCGCGTGCCCCGAAGACTACGGCGCGTTCGACTACCTGCACGTGGGCGAACTCGGCGACGCGACCGACGAGCTGGTGGCGCGGCTTGCGCGCGATCCGTCCCGGCCGCGCCGTCAGGTGGTGCTCGTCACGCGCGAGCGCCGCCCCCTCGCCGACTTTCCCCTCCCCGCCTACGAACTCGCCCGCCTCGACCGCTATCTCACCGGCAGCATCCAATATTCCAGCGGCTGTCCCTATCAGTGCGAGTTTTGCGACATCCCGGCGCTTTACGGCCGCACCCCCCGCTTGAAGACCCCCGCCCAGGTCGCGGCCGAACTCGACAAGATGCTCGCCTGCGGGCTGTCCGGCCCGGTCTATTTCGTCGACGACAATTTCATCGGCCACCGGCGCGCGGTGCGCGAACTCTTGCCGCATCTCGTCGACTGGCAGCGGCGGCACGGCTATCCGCTCGTCTTCTCATGCGAGGCGACGCTCAACATCGCCAAGCGTCCCGACATCCTCGCGCTCATGCGCGAGGCGCTGTTCGAGACGGTGTTCTGCGGCATCGAGACGCCCGAGCCGGAAGCGCTGCGGGCGATGGCGAAAGAGCACAACATGATGGTGCCCATCCTCGACGCCGTGCGTACTCTCAACCGCTACGGCCTCGAGGTGACCTCCGGCATCATCCTCGGGCTCGACACCGACACCGCGGACACCGGCGAGCGCATCCTCGCCTTCATTGAGCAGTCGCGCATCCCGATGCTGACGATCAATCTGCTGCAGGCGCTGCCGCGCACGCCGCTGTGGGACCGGCTCGCGCGCGAGGGGCGCCTGGTGGACGACGACGGGCGCGAGTCGAACGTGGCATTCCGCCTGCCTTACGACGACGTGCTGGCGACGTGGCGGGACTGCATGGCGCGCGCCTATGCCCCCGCGGCGGTGTTCGACCGTTACCGCCATCAGGTCGCGGCAACTTATCCCAACCGTCTGCGGCCCGTGCGCGGCCGCGCGCGCGTATCCTGGCGCGACATCCGCCGCGGCCTCGTCACGTTCGGCCGCGTCCTCTGGCACGCCGGACTGCGCAGCGACTATCGCGCGGAATTCTGGCGATTCGTCCGGCCGCTCCTGCTGCGCGGCGAGATCGTGCACGTCGTCCGGGTCGGTCTGATGGCCCACCACATGATCATGTCCGCGCGCGAGGCTTCGGCCGGCCGCCAGAGCGCGTCGCACTATTCGGCCAAGGTCACCGACGTGTCGATGGCCGCGTAGAGTCTTCCTCTCCGCGCGCTGAAGTGTCCGCGAGCAGCCGTGCAGCCGGGGCGAGTGCGGCGATTTTCAGTGATTGGCCATGTTCGCGATCTGCACGCGCCGGTTTTCCGCCCCGAAGGGATCGTTCGGGTTCTTGAGCTTGGTCTTGCCGAATCCGACCGCGACCAGGTCCTCCTCGCGCAACCCGAACTTGCTGATGAGGTAGCGCTTGACCGCTTCGGCGCGGCGTTGCGACAGCTTCAGATTAAACTCGTCGCCGCCCTTGGCGTCGGTATACCCGCCGACCAGGAATACCCCGCCCTTGAGTTCGGGATCGGTCAGCGCCTGACCCAGCTGCGTCACCATCGGGATAGCGCGCTGATTGAGCGTGTCCGAGTTGTAGTCGAAATTGATCTCGATCTCGGTGTTCGGTTTGGTGGCGGCGACCGTCGCGACCTCGTCGCGTTCGGGGTCCGTCAGCGAACGCGACCGGGAGCTGATCGACTGAATGAAACGCAGATCCTTCGCGTTCTGTTCGGCGGCCGGCCCGGTCATGCTGCGCGACCGCTCCGGCTTGAGCGCATTGATCATTTTCTGGACGGTCGTTCCTTCCTCGGCGCCGACCGGGCGATCGATCGCAATGATGAAAATCGAAACGGCGCCCAACAGAGCGCAGACAAGGGCGCCACGCCCCGCATAACGACTGGCAGACATCTTCGCCTCCTAGGTTTGCAAAGTCACCGGTCGATCGTTACCAACGTCGAACGCCGCGCGTGGCCGCAAATGCGTCGTTGCGGCCCGGCTGCGTCGCGGCGCTACTCCAGCCCATATTGCTTATATTCCTGCGCGATGTGCGGATCGAGTGCTTTCGCCGCCGCGATGTCCGCGTTGCCGTCGGCGGTGCGACCCTTCTTGAGCTTGGCAAGCCCGCGCCCGTAAAGGGAGGACACCTTCTTCGGGCGCAGCCGCAACGCCGCGTCGAAATCGGCGATGGCGCGGTCGAAGTTGCCCAATTTGAGGTAGGCGAGCCCGCGGCTGTCGAACGCATCGGCGTAGTCGACGCGCAACCGCATGGCCTCGTCGCAATCGGCGAGCGCCTCCTGCGCCTGCCCCATCACCGCGCGCGTCCAGCAGCGGTTGTTGAGCGCCTCGGCATAGCGCGCGTTCTTGCGGATCGCCTCGGAGAAATCCGCGTCGGCGCGCCCGTAGTCGCCGTTCATCGCGTAGGTGCGGCCGCGCTTGTTGAGCTCTTCAGGCGTCTTGGGCGGTTCGGGGGGTGGTTCGCTCTTCTTTTCCGCCTCTCGGTCCTTCTTCTCCTCCGCCGGCCGCTTTGGCTCGGCCACGCGCGGCGGCGGCCCGGGGGGCGCGCCCGCGAAGTAGAAATTCTCGGTCAGCGAGGACGATACGAACGGCACCTGGTCGTTCCTGGAAGCGCTCGATACGTCTATGCGCGTGTGATTGAAAACTTCCTCGGCGGTCAGCCCGGGCGAACCCATCTCCTTGAGCAGTTCGCTCGCGAACAGGCCGTTGGTGTCGGCAGCGGCCGCCTTGTCTGGGGCGGCGGAATAGATCGCCAATGTGCCGGCAGGGGCATTGAGGGACGCCAGCCCGCCGGAATAGCTGCGAAACCGCCGCTCGAACGGGTTGCGGCGCGCCGCATCGATGATCACCACCTTGACGGTCGCGCCCGCCGCATTCATCTCGCTCAGGATCGATTCGACGCTGATGCCGTCGCGCTTGATCTCGCCCTCGGTATAGATCTGGGCGTCGACCGGGATCAGGTACGACTGTTTGCCGAATTGGATGCCGTAACCGCTGAAGAACAGCAGCGCGGCCGAGCCCGGCTTGATCTTCGCCTTGAAGCCGTCGACGGCGGACCGCGTTTTCTGCTTGGTCAGGTCTTCGGCGACGGTCACGTCGAAGCCGTCCCGTCGCAGTTCGTCGGCGATCGCGCGGGCGTCCTTGATCGGCTCGGTGAGCGGTTTGTTGTCGTCGGGATAAGTGGCGTTGGCGATCACCAAGGCGACCTTCGGTCCGGAGCCCGTCTGTTGCGCGAGGAGGAAGGACGCTTGCCTTCGACTGCCTTGCGGATTTGGCCCGCTGTCGCGAATGTCCGGCGCTGTCGCGGCGACCGGCGCCACCCCGCCGGCCGCGGGTGGAGCGGCGCCGGCGAGGACCATCGCCATGGTCAGGACCGAGGCCCATGCGGCGACCCCGATCGTGCCAATCCTCCGTCCCATCCCCAACTCCTTGACCAAGCTCGTTGGAACCATGGGGCGCGCGCCGAATCTGTCGCCCGGCGGCCGCAAACGCCGTGCCCACCACCACAATACTTCGTCGCTCGTCGGCTGTTCAATCGCAATCTTCCGGCGCAACGGCCCGAAAGCACGGCCGGGTTTTCGGAAAAGATCGTGCTCCAACAACAAGCTGGCAAAGTCGTCCGGGGCCGGGCAAATCATCGGACCGCCGTGCCGGTGCCGGGCGACGGCGGCCCCCGCATAAGGATCGAGCGCCGATGAACCTGCGCTATTTCCTGCGCGCCGGCTATGCCGCCCTGACCGACGCGCGGAGCGGTCCTACTCTCTTCGACCTGTGCGACCCGCTGCTGCGCGGCTCCGGCGGCGGCGACGCGCACCTGCGTCGTTTCTACGGGACGGCGTTGGCGAATCCGGCGCTGCGCCTGGTGCTGCGCCGCGCCAGCCTGGCGGAGCTGCGCGACGAGGCGCGCTTGGGCGCAGTGCGCGAGGCGATCCGCAGCGCGCGCGATGCGGCGTCTCCGGATTGGGGCGCCATCGCGCGGCCGGTCGCGGCCCTGCTCGACGAAATCCCGCAACGGCGCGTCAAACGCGCCGCGAGACCGGAACCCGCGGCCCCGCCGCCGGACGCGCTGATCGATCGCATCATTCAGGCCTGCGCCCGTCACCTGCTGCGCTCGTTCGCGCGGCATAAATTCATCCCCGCCTACGCCGCCTTCAATCTCATCGGCGACCCGGACATCCGCGGGCGCGATCTGGTCGCCGCGCTCGAGGGCCTCGAGGCGCGCACCTACAAGAACGCCACCCTGCTGTTCAACCTGGCGCGCCTGTTCTTCCTCGCCAACGCTTCGGCCGCCGCGCTCATCGACCCGCCGTGGCGCGGCGTCGCCGAGCCGTTGTGGCAGCCGATGCAGATCCGGCATCGCTCCGCCTATTACGACGCCTTCTTCGTCGAGGCGCTGATCGACTTCCTCGGCAGCGGACTGGCCTTCGCGCACGAGGCCGCCGCGGCGCGGGCGGCGATCGCGGACATGGTGCGTTTCTGCATCCAAACGAGCCGCGAGGATACCCGCCTGCCGGCCGGCGGGGCGCGTTTCGCCGCCATCACCGCGCTGGCGCCGCCGCCGCACGCGCGCATGAGCCGGTTCTTTTGGCGCCTCAAGAGCGATCTCGGCTTCGGCCTCTACGTGCCGGATTGCGACACGACGGCGTGTTCGTTCTCCGCCGCGCTTCAGTCGGGGTCCGCGGACCCCATTCTGGCGCAGCCGCTGCCGGATCTCTTTGCCGCCTACCAGGTCGACGGCCCCGGCCGTGCTCGGGTGACGGTCGCCCTCAACGACACGGTCGATTTCACCGGCGGGATCGCAACTTGGATCGACAATGCCGCGGGCGAGCGGCCGTTCGGCAACGACCTCGATCCGACGCTCAATCTCGACGCGCTCGAAGTGAGCTTCCGCAACCACGCGGCCTGGCAAATTGCCGAGCATCCGCGCCGCTTGGCGACGCTGCGCGGGATCGTCGGTTTCCAGCGCCGCCTGGCGGCATCCGGCACCTTCGCGGAGCCGCGCGCGCACATCTACTATCTGCCCGAGCTTTACTGCGCCTACTTCGGCCGCTGCTACGAGGCGTTCCGCGCGATGCCGCCGCCGATCCGACAGACCATCGACCCGGAGGATAGTTTCGAATTGATCCGCGGGCGGGTTCTCGCCTACGTGCGCGACGACCTGATCGCCGGCGAGATGAATCCGTTCGACGCGGCATTGGCGCTGCTCGCGCTGGCGAAACTCGGCGCGGAGCCGGAGGCGTTTGCGCCGGGCCTCGATTGTATCGCGCGCGGCTTCGGCGAAGGCGCACGGCGCGCGCCGTTCAAGGCGTACGAATGGAACAAGATGAAAATCCCGACCCGCATCCTCGTCGGCGGACCCGAGGTCACGTCCGCATTCGTCCTCTCGGCCCTCGTCCACGCGCGCAGAAAATTGCGCCCGGGCACGGCCGGGATGGCGCTGCCTTGAAGGACTTGCAACGGAAAAAACCGCAATCATACTACGCGGGTCGCGGGCGCCGGGCGAGACGGCGCTGTTGGGCGTTGTGCCGGCAGGAGGGCCCCCATGAAGTGGGTCAAGGTCGCGTCCATTTCGCTCGGTTTGGTGCTCGTCGGCTTGGCGTTCCTCGTCATATTCGGCGTTCCCGCCCGCATCCTCGCCACGTCGCTGAGCCGGCAATTCGAAGCGAGCAGCGGGTTGCGATTGCAGATCGCGGGATTTGTGAAGCTCGCGCTGTGGCCGCAATTGGGCCTGGTCGTCGAGGACGTATCCGTCGAAGACGTCGGGACGTCCGAACAACTGTTCGCCACCAAGCGCGTTCGCTACGGCATCGCGCTGATGAGCCTGATCAAAGGCCAGATCCGCGTCACCGAGGTGGCGTTGACCCGGCCGACCTTGCGCTTCGCGCGGCGTTCGCCCGGCGTGGTTCGCGAGTCGGGACCGGCGCGGCCGGCCGAGGTCGGACCGGCGCGCGGCGAGAGCTTGCTGCGCACGTTCGCGCTGGAGCAGCTGACCGCGGAGGATTGCACGCTCGTCGTCGACGACGGCCGCGACAAGACCGAGGTGCACATCGACGCCGTGCGGCTCGATACGTCCGTGTCGCCGTCCAACGACCGTTTGACGTTGAGGCTCGACGCCCGATCAGGGACGAATACCGTGCTGATGAAGGCGACGGCGGAGTCCCCGGCGCTGCTGTTGGACGGAAAGCCGGTTCGGGTCGAGGCGGCGGTCGAGGCGACCGGCGCGCTGCAGTCGCCGGCGACGATCGCGGCCAACCTCCAGGTCTCCGGACCGCTCGTCAGGCTCGACGGGCTCGACGGCCGGTTCGATCGCGGCCGCGTCGGCGGGTCGATCTCCGTCAGTTTCGCCCGGACCAAGCCGTTCCTCGACGCCACGATCGACCTCGAGCGTCTCGATCTGACCGACGTCGCTCCCGCCGCGACGAACGCCCGCCCGGGTGCCGCCGGAGACGAGGGAGGCAACAGGGCCCCGGGCCGCGCCAGCCGCTGGAGCGATCGACCGGTGAGCCTCGCGGCGCTGCGCCTGTTCGAGGCAAACGCCAAAATCGGCGCACGCGAGATCGTCATCGGCAAGGTGCGCCTCGGACCCGCGAATCTCGAGGTGACGCTCCTCGACGACACGCTCACGGTCGTTCTGCCTCGCGCCGAACTCTACGGCGGACAGGGTTCGGGCCAATTGGTGGCGGACGCGTCGAAAGCGGTGCCGACGCTCTCGATGCAATTCGATCTCGCGGGATTGAACGTGCTGCCGATACTCAGCGACGCGGCCGATTTCCAATACGTGGAAGGGCGCGGCGGAGCGAAAATCGATGTCAAGGGGAGCGGCGAGAGCCCGTTGCGCGTCGTTTCGAGCCTGGAGGGAACCGCCGAGTTTAAGTTCGAGAACGGCGCCCTGCGCGGAATCAGCGTTCCGCGCATGCTTCAGTCGGTGCTCGAAACGATATTGTCGGGCTGGCAGACGAACGCGTCGGACCAGACCAAGTTCAGCACGTTCGGCGCGTCGTTCCGGGTCAAGGACGGTCAGGCCCGCACCGACGACCTTCGCTTCGCCGGTCCGTTCGTGCGCGTCGCCGGGTCGGGAACGGTCGATCTGATCGAGCAAACGCTGGACTTCCGGCTCGATCCGAAGCTGGTGGGAAGCCCCGCGGGCCAGGGCGGCGGGGCCGAGTCGTGGAACGTCGGCGTTCAGGTGATCGCCCGCGGGCCGTGGTCGAAACCGCAGATCTATGCGGACCTGCCCGGCATCCTGTCGAACCCGCAGGCCGCGCTCGAGAAGCTCAAGCCCCTCGAAAAGAACTTGCTCGGCCCCTCGGCCAACCGACCGGACAGCTGGCTCAAGACGCTGGACGACCTGATCGGGGGCGCCCGCGGTATCGACCCGGGCGACAGCGCGCGGCAACCTCCGTCGCGGCAATGATCAATTGGCGTCGGCGGCGAACATCGGCCTTACCGTGTCCCCCTCGCGCAGGAAGCTGCCGGCCCTGGCGACGACGAGGTCGCCTTCGTTCAAACCTTCGCTGATTTGCACCTTGTCGCCGGAAATGAGGCCGACGGGAACCGGCCGCGTCTCGATCGTGTTGTTCCGCACCACCTGCACGATCGGGCCCAGCGGCCCGTAGAGAATGGCCGAGAGCGAGATGGTCGCGGCACAAATCGTGCCGGCATCGACAATCGCGTCGGCGAACGTGCCGACCCGAAGTCGGTCGTCCTTGCCGATGAATATCCGCACGCGGGTGGATTGCGCCGCCATGTCGGCTTCCGTCGATATGGCGCGAACGCGTCCCTCCACCTCCCCCACGCCGGCAACTTCGACGCGCGCCGGTTGCGCGGCCTTGAGCTTGGCGACCCGCACCAACGGGACGTCGGCCTGAAGTTCGATTTCCCGTCCGACCACGATGCGAAACAACGGGGGGCCCGACATCGATGCGATCGCGCCGAGTTGGGCGGTGCTGCCGATGACGGTGCCGGCGGCGGGGGCCTGGACCGTGGTGGCGCTCGGCCCTTGGCCGGGCTGTCCTTCCGGCCGGGCGAGACGCGCCAAGGCCTGACCTTCGGTCACGACCGCTCCGTCCTCGACCAGAACCTGCGTGATACGTTGCCCGTCGACGTCCGGCCGCGCCAAGGATTCCTCGCGCGGCACCAACGTTCCCGCGACGCGCACGGTATCGGCGAAACACTCGCGGTGCGCCTTTTCGACCGTCACCGCCATGCCGACAGGGTCGCGGCCGCGCTGGTCTTGGGCGCGGGCGGGACACAGCGATGCCAGCACGACGAGCCCGAGCCCGACGAGCCGCGGCACCCAGGCCGTGCCGGCCGGAGAAGCGTCAGCAGCCTGGGCGCCGCCGCGATGCGCGGTTTCGTTCAATTGCCCGCCTCCCGATTCGCTGGTGGTGCCAGCCGCCCGGACGCTACCGCAGGTCGCGCACCACCCGGAATCCGTTGGCATAGTAGCGCACGTCCTTGTCGTATCTGAAACGCGAGGTGGAGCGCACCGCGCCGGGCTTGCTGGAGAACGATCCGCCGCGCAGCACGCGCAGCTGGCACTCGCCGCTGGTCCACGCGGAGCCGTCGCGCGGAGCGTTGCGATAGGACTCGTTCCAGCAGTCCTCGACCCACTCGGCGGCGTTGCCGGACGTGTCGTAAACCCCGAACCCGTTCGGCCGGAACGACCGGCTAGGCGTCGTGCGCGGCACGGGGCTCCCGCCGCACCCGTCGCAATTGGCGTTGCCGCTGCCGACGTCGCGGCCCCACCAGAAGGCGGACGTGGTGCCGGCGCGCGCGGCGTATTCCCACTCCGCCTCGGTCGCCAGCCGATAATTCTTCGCGGTAGTGCGCGACAACCACGCAACGAAGCCCCTGGCGTCGTCCCAGCTCACGTCGATGACCGGCCGGTTGCCGCGCCCCCACCCGTGGTCGTCGGGACGATACTTGCAGCCCCCCGCCGAATTGCACATGTCCCATTCGTCGAAGGTGACTTCGCCGCGCCCGATCGCAAAGGCGTTGGCGATCGTGACCCGGTGTTGGGGTTTTTCGAACGGCATCTCGCCGCCCCCCATGTCGAACTCGCCGGCCGGCACCACGACCATCTCCGCGCAGTCCGGGCAATCGCGAAACACCTCCCCCGGCCTCGGCGCGGCTACGGGCTGGGCGGCACTCCAGCGCGCGCCAAGCGCCACACTTGCGATCAGCAGAAATATCAGGCGTCTCGTCATCGCATCCCCGGCCGTGCAGGTGCGTCGCATCGATGGCGCTGACCGCGTCGGCGGAGCCCGGACGTCGGCGCGCGACGCGCGCATAACTCCCATACGTTGATTCGATTCTTGTGCCGCCGACAGGAGGAATCCGCGCCCGGCATCGCTGCCGCAACGAGTGCCGGCGGAACGTGGCGCAAGCCGCGCAATCCAAAGCCAGAGCCGGAGGTCACAACAGGATCGTCGTTGCTTGTAGCCGCAGCTTTACATTCGCCCTGTGCAAGCTATCCTAGACTCCGCATGCGGGACAATAGGCGCCCGGGCTTCAAATGACATCCGTGCCCCGGCTGCTGCGGCGCCGGGAATCGGATGGATTGCGTTTGGGACACCCATTTTTCGGTGTCCGGGTGATAGTCGTCATGAGGGCGATAAAGACGCAACGCATCGTTCGGAGGAACGTCGTGAGAAAGATCGCTTCGTGGTTGCCCCTGATTCTGGTCGGCGTGGCGGTTGGCGGTGCGGCCTACGGCCAAGCCAAGGGCGGACCCACGCCCTCGCCGCCGGGAGCGGCGGTTTATTTCGTCGACCTCAAGGACGGCGCCACGATCGGGCCGAAGACGGTCATTCATTTCGGGCTGCACGGCATGGGGGTCGCGCCGGCCGGTTCCGACAAGGAGAATTCCGGCCATCATCACCTCTTGATCGACACCGAACTACCGCCGCTCGATCAGCCCATTCCCAACGACGCCAATCATCTGCATTTCGGCGGCGGGCAGACCGAGGCGGAAGTGACCCTGGCCCCCGGGCCGCACACCCTGCAGCTCCTGCTCGGCGACAAGAATCACATTCCCCACACGCCGCCCGTCATGTCCCAGCGCATTCGGGTGACCGTGGCGGAGACCCCGCCTGCGCCGAGCGCGGCGTCGACCGGCGGTCGGCACACCTCGCCTCCCGGCGCGCGGGTCTATTTCGAATACCCGACCGACGGCGCTTACGTGAAGCCCAAGTTCAGGGCCAAATTCGGTCTCGTCAACATGGGCATCGCGCCGGCCGGGTTCGAAAAAGCAAACACCGGGCACCATCATCTGCTGATCGACACGCCGCTGCCGCCGCTGGACGAGCCGATTCCCAACGACGCCAATCACCTGCATTTCGGCGCCGGCCAGACCGAGGCGGACGTAACGCTCCCGCTCGGCACCCATACGCTGCAACTGCTGCTGGGCGACGACAAGCACGTGCCACACGATCCGCCGGTGATGTCGAAGCCGATCAAGGTCACCGTCACCGCGAGCGGCCGCAAGCCGCGCCCGCGCCCCTATCGGCCGAAGCACGCCCGCTGGTCGTGACGCCGGCGAGCCGCGGAGCATCGGGAAGCCGGAGATGAACAAGCTTCTCCTTTCGGTGGCCGAGGCGCTTTGCGGGCTTGCTATCGCGACGCTTCCGATCGACTCGGCGCTGGCCGAGCGGCGCGTGGCGCTGGTCATCGGCAACTCGGCCTATCGGAACGTCGCGACGCTTCCCAACACGCTCAACGACGCGAACGCGATGGCTGCGCTGTTCCGCAAGGCGGGCTTCGATATTGTCGACACCCGGCAGGATCTCGGCGTCGTCGACTTCAAGCGCGCGGTGCGCGAGTTCATGATCACGGCGCGCAGCGCGGAGATTGCGGTGATGTACTACGCGGGCCACGGCATCGAAGCCAGCGGCACCAATTATCTCATTCCCGTCGATGCCAAGCTTGCCAGCGACTACGACGCCGAGGACGAGGCGGTTTCGCTCGATCGCATCGTCCGCGCGCTGGAACCTGCGCAGCGATTGCGCCTCATCATCCTCGATGCCTGCCGCGACAATCCGTTTGTGCAGAAGATGCAGCGCTCGATCGCCATGCGGGCGGCCGCTAGCGGGCTCGCCAAGATCGAGCCGATGAGCACGGATACGCTGATCGCCTACGCGGCCAAGGCGGGCTCGGTCTCGTACGATGGGACCGGGGGCAACAGTCCCTTCACGACGGCGTTGCTCAAATACATTGCCGAGCCCGGACTCGACATCAGGATCGCGCTCGGCCGCGTTCGCGACGATGTGCTCAAGACGACCGGCAAGCGGCAGGAACCGTTCGTGTACGGCTCGCTGGGCGGGACGACCATTTCGCTGGTGCCGCCAGCCGACGTCCAAAAGGCCGAGCCCGAGCCGGCCGGCGACGAAGGCCGCGAGGTGCGCCGGGCTTATGAGCTCACCTTGCAGCTCGGCACGAAGGATGCGTGGGAATCGTTCATCAAATCGCACAAAACCGGTCTCTACGCCGATCTTGCCCGGCTGCAGCTCAGCAAGTTGATGGCGTCCAGCCCGACGGCGGAGCCGGCAACGCCGGCGGCACCCGCGGCGCCCGACAGAGAAGCGAAGGAGCGGGCTGACCGCGAGCGGGCTGACCGCGAGCGGGCGAAGGCGGAAGCGGACCGGCTCGCGCTTGCGAAGCGCCAGGAAGACGAGCGGCGCGCCAAGGCGGACGCCGAGCGGCTCGCGGCTGCGCAACGCCAGGAAGAGGAGCGACGCACCAAAGCGGAATCCGAGCGGCTCGCGCTTGCGAAGCGCCAGGAAGACGAGCGCCGCGCCAAGGCCGCGGAAGAGGAACGCCGCGCCAAGGCCGCGGAGGAAGAGCGGCTCAAGGCGCAACGCGAAGCCGCCCTGCGTCCCCCTGCGAAGGCAGAGCCGGAGCAACCCTGTGCGCGCGACGCGGAGCGGCTCGCGCGCCTGCGCGCCAACCCCGAGCGCGACGAGGTGATCCGCCTTGCGCGCGAACTCGGCTGCGCGGAGCTGCGGCCGCAGGTGCAGCGGCTGCTCGAGAGCGTGGGCGGCAACCCCGCCACGGCAGTCCTCGGACCGGCGCCAGCGCCGGCCGCGCCCGCCCCAGCCGCGCCGGCGCCTGCCCCGGCCCCGGCGGCAGCCGCCCCGGTCCCGACCGCCCCGGTCGCGGCCGCGCCGGCGCCTGCCCCTGCCGCGCCGACGGCGGCGCCGCCTGCCTCGGTGAAAAAGTCGGCCAGCCCGACGGAGGACAGCGGCCTCATCGCCCTCCAGCGTTTGGAGGAAGCGAACCGGCGCGCACACCAAGCGGAACTCGAGCGTCTCAAAGGGTTGCGCGAGGCGCCGCCGGGGCCCCAGGCCAAGGTCGAGCCCAGCCGGCCGGAACGGCCCCAGGCCAAGGCCGAGCCCGATCAACAAGAGCATTCCTGCGCCCGCGAGGAGGAGCGGCTCGCCCGCTTGCGCGCGAACCCGACGCGCGACGAGGTGGTCCGGTTCGCGCGCGAGGTCAGATGCGCGGACCTGCGCCCGCAGGTCAATCGTCTGCTCGAGAGCGTCGGCGGCGCAGCGCCGCGCGGGTCCGGCGAACCGCCGGCTGTTGCCGCCGCGCCGGCGGAAGCGACCGATGCCGAGCGGCAGAAGGCGGAGCCGGCTGCGGCCGAGCGGCGCGAAGCCGAGACCGAGTCGGAACGCCACGCACGGGTGTGCCGGCGCGACGAGGAGCGGCTCGCCCGCCTGCGCGCCAACCCGGCGCGGGAAGCGGTGGCGCAATTCGCGCGCGAACTCGCCTGCGAAGAATTGCGGCCCCAGGTCGTCCGATTGCTTGAAAGCGTGGGCGGATGATGATCGATGCCGCTTGCGCATGACAACGTCGTCAGCAACAATTCGGCCTTCGCCGGCGGCGACGCGGGCACCCGCGCCGGCGGAGTTTCGATTCGCCCGGGCTAGGCGATCTTCCAGCGTCCGGCCGGTCCGCAGGACGATCCCCGGTAAGGCGGGCGGGGGCTTTCTCACACAATGCGACACGCGCGAGGCGGATCATGACACGTGAGGGTTACATGCGGACGCTGTTGAAATTGGCGATGGGCGCGGCGACGACGGCCGCGATCCTGGGTGCCGGCATGATGGGCGCAACGCAACCGGCGTCGGCCCAAGGCGGCATCGTGTGCGAATACGGCACCGCGCAGTACAAGCGCTGTTGCCGCGAGTCGTATCGAAACAAGCCCGATCTCGGGCCGTCGCGGCGGGCGCGCGATATCGACGCGTGCATGGACCGCGCGTCCGACGAGCCGAGCGAGAAGGGCGAGAGGAAGGCCAGGGATGATCGCGGCTCGGCGGTCGCCGGAATCCGGCGCATCGACTGTTCGGCAAATGGTTGCGAGGGCGGCTGTGCCGACAACGAAGTTGCGATCTCGGCGTTCTGCGCGGCCGGCTCGCTGCCGACGGCGGATGGCGATCGCGACGTGAAATGCATTGGGCAGGCGAACCGCGACCGGCCGACCGTACTCGTTTGTGCCAAGCGATGAGCGAACCGGCCGCCAACTTTCGCCGGCCTGGGTATCCTTCGATCGGCAACCGCAGTCGGGCAGGCCTCCGGCCATGACGCCTCCGGCCGCCGCACTGATCAGAATGGTGCGGCCGGCGCTGGTCGGATCATGTCTCGCGGCCTGGCTGACCGGCACGGTCGCCACGGCTGCGTCGGCCGCGGAGGCCGACGGTCCCGGCGTCATCGTCCTCGTCGCCCGCGCATCGAAGGCGTGCTTCAGTGCGACCATACGCGTTGCCGGAATGCTGGTCGCGCGCTCGGAGGCGCTGATCATCCCGGAGGTCGAGGGTTATCGCATCGTCCAGATACTCGCCCGCGAAGGGGACCTGGTCACGCTCGGTCAATCGCTCGTGCGGTTGACGCGTCCGTCCGGAGACGGCGGAGGCGGAGCCGCGCCGTCCGGACCTGCCACCGTGCTGGTCAAAGCGTCGGTCGCCGGGCTCGTGATCCAAAGCACTGCCATCGTCGGCGGGATGGCATCTGCCCGCGCCGGGCCGTTGTTCCGCATTGCGGTCGACGGCGACATCGAACTGGCGGCAGAGGTTCCCAGCATTTACGTGCCGAAGATTGAGGTCGGGCAGAGCGTTCGGGTGGTGACGGAAGACGATCGCGACCTGACCGGCCGCGTTCGCACGCTTCCGGCCCAGATCGACCCGCAATCCCAGCTCGGGCGCGTGCGCATCGCGGTCGAGTACCATCCGTCGTTGCGGGTGGGCGAATTCGCCCGGGCCGCCATCGATCCTGGCCGCAGCTGCGGCGTCTCCGTGCCGAAGACGGCAGTCCTCTATCGAACCGAGGGCACCAGCGTGCAGGTCGTTCGCAACAACGTCGTCGAGACGCGGCGCGTGCGCGTCGGCCTGTTCTCCGATACCGGCGCCGAGATTCGCGACGGAGTGAGCGAGGGCGACCTGGTCGTGGCGAACGCGGGGACGTCCCTGCACGACGGCGACCGAGTGAAAGCGACCGTGGTCGAGGATGCCGATCGGTCGGGAGGACGGTGATGGCACTCAACGTTTCCGCCTGGTCGATCCGACAGCCGCTGCCGGCAATCGTCTTTTCCATCATCGTCGTGGCGCTCGGGGCGCTCAGCTTCAACCGGCTGCCGATCACGCGCCTTCCCAACGTCGACCTGCCGAACATCGCGATCACCGTCGTGCAGGGCGGCGCCGCGCCCGCCGAACTGGAGGCGCAGGTCACCAAGATCATCGAGGACGCGGTCTCGAGCGTCGAAGGCGTCAAGCACATCCAGTCCTCGATCACCGACAGCGTTTCGGTGACGACGGTGACGTTCAATCTCGACGTCAATACCGATCGCGCGCTCAACGACATCAAGGACGCCGTGACGCGCGTTCGCGGCGAGTTGCCACGCGGCATCGAGGAGCCGCTCGTCCGGCGGATCGATATCACCGGGCTTCCGATCGTCACCTATGCGGCGATCTCGCCGGGCAAGACGCCGGAGCAGCTCTCCTGGTTCGTCGACGACGTCGTCGAGCGCGAGCTGCAGGGCGTTCGCGGCGTCGGGCGCGTCGAACGCATCGGCGGCGTGGAACGCCAAATTCTCGTGTCGCTCAACCCGGACCGGCTGCAGGCGCTCGGCCTGACCGCCGCCGACGTGAGCCGCCGGTTGCACGCCAACGACGTGGACCTCGCCGGCGGCCGCGCCGAGGTCGGCGGCCGCGACGAAGCGATTCGCACGATCGCCGGCGCCAGAACCCTCGATGCGCTGGCCGCCACCGTCATCGCCCTGCCGAACGGCGGCCAAGTCCGCCTCGACGACCTCGGGGTGGTCACCGATACGATTGCCGACCCGCGCACGTTCGCCCGCCTCGATGGTGAACCCGTGGTCGCCTTCGGCATCGTGCGCACCAAGGGCGCGAGCGACGTGACGGTCGCCGCGGCCGTCGAGGAGAGCATCAAGAAAATCACGGCCGACCACCCCGAGTACGAGATCAAGCTGATCGACAGCTCGGTCAAGCACACGCTCGGCAACTATGAAAACGCCATTCACACGCTGTTCGAGGGCGCGGCGCTGGCCGTCATCGCGGTGCTCATCTTCCTGCGCGACCTGCGCGCCACCGTCATCGCGGCGGTGACCCTGCCGCTCTCCATCTTTCCCGCGTTCTGGGCGATGGACGCGCTCGGATTCTCCCTCAATCTCGTGAGTCTTCTCGCCATCACGCTGAGCACGGGCATCATCGTCGACGACGCCATCGTGGAAATCGAGAATATCGTGCGGCACATCCGCATGGGCAAGTCGGCCTACCAGGCGGCGATCGACGCCGCCGACGAAATCGGCCTGGCGGTGATCGCGATCAGCCTGACCATTATCGCGGTGTTCGCGCCGGCGAGCTTCATGGGGAGCGTCGCCGGGCAGTTCTTCAAGCAGTTCGGCATTACGGTTTCGGTGCAAATCCTGTTTTCGCTGCTGGCCGCGCGTCTCGTCACTCCGATGCTCGCCGCCTACTTCATGCGGGCGCACGCGGGCGCGGAGGAGCGCCACGGCAAGCTGATGGCGACCTACGCCCGGCTGGTGGATCTGTCGGTGCGCCGCCGCTATCTCACGCTGCTGCTCGGCCTCGCCCTGCTCGCCGTGTCGATCTGGAGCGCGACGCTGCTGCCGCGGGACTTCCTGCCGAAGCAGGACACCGCGCGCTCGGTGCTGGCGATCGAGCTGCCGTCCGGCTCGCAGCGCAAGGAAACCGAGGAAAAGACCGAGGCGATCGTCAAGCGGCTGCGCACCCGGCCGGAGGTGCAGAGCGTATTCGTCGACGGCGGCCGCATTCCCCCGACCCCGGCCGAACCGCGCAAGGCGACGCTGGTCATCAATTATACGCCGAAAGCGGACCGCAAGCTCTCGCAGGCGGAGCTCGAGCAGGCGATCGGCCGCGATTTGGCGAACGTTCCCGACATCCGCTACTGGTTCCTCGACGACAACGGCCAGCGCGCCATTTCCATCGTAATCACCGGCGCGGACAACGTGAAGGTCGCAAGCGTGGCCGCCGAACTGGCCAACAAGATGCGGCAGTCTGCCCTCATGACGAACGTCGTGTCGACCGCCGCGCTCGACCATCCCGAACTTCGCATCATACCGCGCAAGGATCTCGCGGCCCGCGCCGGCGTGTCGACCGAGGCGCTCGCGGACGCGATTCGGGTGGCGACCATCGGCGACGTCAGCCCGAACCTGGCGAAGTTCGACGCCGGCGACCGGGTGATCCCGATCCGCGTCCAAATCGAAGACAGCGGGCGGGCCGACCGCCAGGTGCTCGAGCAGCTGCGCGTTCCGACCCTTCGGGGCGCAACGGTGCCGCTGCTCGCGGTCGCCGAAATTCAGCTCGGGCAGGGCCCGATCAGCATCAACCGGTTCGATCGACAGCGCCAGGCGACCGTCGAGGCGGACCTGGTGGGCGCCGCCGCCTTGGACGAGGCTCTCGCCGCGATCGATTCGATGCCGGTGATGAAAAACCTGCCGGCCGGCATCCACCGCAACAAGTCGGGCGCGGCGGAAGCCATGGACGACCTGTTCGGCGGATTTTCCGAGGCCATGCGCAACGGTCTGATGATGGTCTTTGCCGTGCTGGTGCTGCTGTTCGGCAGCTTCCTGCAGCCGATCACCATCCTGTTCTCATTGCCGCTGTCGATCGGCGGGGCGATCGGCGCGTTGTTCCTGACCGGCCGCCCGATCAGCATGCCGGTCATCATCGGCATCCTCATGCTGATGGGCATCGTCACCAAGAATGCCATCATGCTGGTCGACTTCGCGATCGAGTCGATCGCGCACGGCGTCGAGCGGACCCAGGCGATCGTCGACGCCGGCACCAAGCGGGCGCGGCCGATCATTATGACGACCTTCGCGATGGTGGCGGGCATGGCGCCAGCTGCGATCGGCGTCGGCGCCGGCGGCGAATTCCGTTCGCCGATGGCGATTGCCGTGATCGGCGGACTGATCGTCTCGACGTTCCTGTCGCTGCTGTTCGTGCCCGCGTTTTTCGCAGTGATGGACGACGTGGGAAAGTCGATCTGGCGGCTGTTCAGCCGGTTCATCATGGCCGGGGACGAACCGGAAAAGGCGCACGAGCCGCCTGCCGCGGCGACGCCCTGAACGGGTATTCGCGCGGCGGGGTCCGGGTCGGGCGAGGCTTCCCGACGGCGGACCGCGCAAGTCGACCCCGGGCGCGGGTGCCGGCGCTGTCACGGCACCGTCGCGCCCGTGTCACCTCAAGGCGATGGAATGGGCCCGACCGGACGTCGCCATGTATATCCGGTCGCGGCCCCGGTCGATGTTGCCACCGTCGACCGGGGCCTTTTGCGGTGCCTAAACGAAGAAGACCGCGTAGATTCCCATGCCCAGCGTCGCGGCGAACACCGCCTGGATCGCCCCGAACGTCAGATCGCCGACGTCGTGCGCCACGTAGGGATAGACCATGCGTCCCATGGGAAAGACGACGCTCGTCACCATGGCGACGCACATGAGCTTCAGGATAAGCGGCTTGCCGAGCATTGTTCCCCTCTTGGCGCGGTGCTCCCGGACGAACTAAAGCGCCAAACGCCGCCGAAGAAAAGCCGTTTGCGCGGGTTTGCCCGTTTTGCGAACCCGGCGCAATAATCTGGCGTCCCGCCCGGTTTCGCGCGACAAATGGCCTCGAGGCGGCCAGCCCGCGCCCTTGGTCGAAGGACACGCCATGGCGCTCTATCGACCCGTGACCGTGCTCACCGGTGCCTCCTCCGGAATCGGGGCGGCGCTCGCGCGCGTGTTTGCCGACCACGGTCACGAGCTTGCCCTGGTGGCGCGCCGCGAGCCCGAGCTTACCGCGCTCGCCGACCGGATCGCCGCCGCCAATCGCAAACGCCCGCTCGTCCTGCCGGTCGATCTTGCCCGCAGCGATGCGCCGGCGCGCATTTCCCACGAGCTGATCGCGCGCGGGCTCGAGCCGGCGATCGTGGTCAACAACGCGGGTTTCGGCCTGTCGGGCGCGGCCGCCACCCTCGACCGCACCGAGCAACTCGCGATGATCGACCTCAACGTGCGCACGCTGACCGACATATCGCTGCGCTGGGTCGAGAGCCTTGGGCGCCATCGCGGCGGTATCCTCAACGTGGCCTCGGTCGCGGGCTTCCTGTCCGGCCCCAACATGGCGGTCTATTACGCCACCAAGGCCTATGTGCTCTCGTTCAGCGAAGCGCTCCACCTGGAGCTCAAGCCGCGCGGCATCCGCGTCACGGTGCTCGCCCCGGGACCAGTTCCGACCGAGTTTCAGGCGCGCGCGGGCCTCGACGCCAGGCTGCCGCGCGGGCTCAGATGCACGCCCGAACGGGTCGCCCGCGCCGGATATGCCGGCTTGATGCGGGGGCGGCGCCTGGTGGTGCCCGGCGTCGGCAACAAGCTCGTTACGTTCCTGCCGCGCATCTTGCCGCGCGGGCTGATGCTGCGGATCATCGCCGCCGGCCAGCGCGCTGCCGCCAAACCCCATGAGGAAGGTTGGCCGCGGCGCCGGGAAAGCACGGGTTAGGCTTGGCCGCGCAAGCGGCCGTCCCGTCGTCACGACGGCGGGTCGAACGCTGAACGCTCAATCTACGTCGAGCGGCTCGGCGCCGGCCGGTTTGCCGGAGGCATCGAGGGTGATCTTGTCGACGCGCGCCTCGGCCTGGCGCAGCAATTCCTCGCAGCGGCGCTTGAGGGCCTCGCCGCGCTCGTAGATCGCCACCGATTCCTCGAGCGCCACGTCGCCGCGCTCGAGCTTCTGCACGATCGTTTCGAGCTCCGCCAGCGCCTTCTCGAACGGCAGCCCCTTCACGTCGGCATTGGTGTTGTCGGCCATGGCCTCATCCCGGGTGCGACTCGCTTTGCGCCCATGTTAGAGCATGATCCCGAAAAAGCCTGCCCCGGACTTGATCCGGGGTGGGTACCGGTCGATCGGCCTGACCGCTAGCCCCGCATCAGCGCCATGACGTGCGCGGCGGCGGAGCGGGCGAGGCCCTCAAGGTCGTAGCCTCCTTCGAGTACCGACACCACGCGCCCGCCGGCGTCGGCATCGGCGATCTCCATCAGCTTCTGGGTCGCCCAGGCGAAGTCCGCTTCCAAGAGATTGAGGTTGGCGAGCGGATCGCGCGCATGCGCGTCGAAGCCGGCGGAGATCACGACGAGGTCGGGGTGAAAGTCGCGCACGCGAGGCAGGATCGCGCTATCGAACGCCTCGCGGAACTCGGCGCCGCCGTCGCCCGGGTCGAGCGGCGCGTTGACGATGGTGCCGTGCTCGCCGCGTTCGGCGATCGAGCCGGTGCCGGGATAAAGCGGCATCTGGTGGGTCGAGCAGTACATCACCGTCGGGTCGTTCCAGAAAATCTGCTGCGAGCCGTTGCCGTGATGGACGTCGAAATCGACAATCGCCGCGCGCTCGGCGCCGTGCTGCTTCTGCGCGTAGCGGGCGGCGATCGCCGCATTGTTGAACAGGCAGAAGCCCATGGGCCGCGCGGTTTCGGCGTGATGGCCGGGCGGTCGCCCCGCCACGAAGGCGTTGGCGGCGGTCTTCGCCATCACCTCGTCGACCGCGCGCACCGCGCCGCCGGCCGCGCGCAGCGCCGCCTCGAAGCTGCCCGGCGACAGGGAGGTGTCGGCGTCGAGATGGGCGAGGCCGTCGCGCGGCGTCGCCTCGCGGATGGCCTCGATGTATTCGACCGGGTGGCACAGCGCGATGGTTTCGAACGCGGCGGCCGGCGCCTGTACGCGCGCGAGGGTCGCGAAGCGCTCGTGCTCGAGGATGCGCTCGATCGCGCGCAGCCGGTCGGGCCGCTCCGGATGGCCGAGCGGCGTCACATGGTCGAGGCAGGCCGGATGGGTGAGCAGAAGGGTGGCCATCGCGCGCGCCTTCGGTCGATCGAACCGGGTCAGGCCTTCGCCGCCAGACTGACGCCCGGCGGCGGCGTCATGTCGTCGGGCACGAAAAAGTCGGGCGCGAGCGGCTCGCGCGGGTCGACCCGGTAACGGTCGAAGTCGGTCACGCCCTCGGCGAAGAGGAACGTGTCGTCGATCAGGAAATGGCCGGTGAAGCTCTTCGCGGGTTTAAGGAAGATGCGGCAGGCCGCGTCGGCGAGGATATCCGGCGTGCGCGAGCGGCGCATGATGGAGTCGCCGCCGAGCAGGTTCCTGATCGCCGAGGTCGCAATGGTCGTGCGCGGCCACAGCGCGTTCACCGCGACGCCCTTCGCGCGCAGCTCGCCGGCAAGCCCCAGCACCACGAGGCTCATGCCGTACTTCGCCATCGAGTAGGCGGTGTGGCCGGCAAACCATTTTTCCTTCAGGTCGAGCGGCGGGGAGAGCATCAGGATGTGCGGGTTCGCGGCCTTCTCCAGATGCGGGATTGCGTATTTCGACACCATGTAGGTGCCGCGCGCGTTGACCTGATGCATCAGATCGAAGCGCCGCATGTCGGTGTCGGGCGTGTTGGTCAGCTGGATCGCGCTGGCGTTGTTGACCACGATGTCGAGCGCTCCGAACGCCGCGACGGTTCGCTCGATCGCCGCCTTGACCGCGGCTTCGTCGCGAACATCGACGAGCAAGGGAAGCGCCCGGCCGCCGGCCTGCTCGATCTCGGCGGCGGCGCTGTGGATGGTGCCGGGCAGCTTCGGGTGCGGCGCCTCGGTCTTGGCGGCAATGGCGATGTTGGCACCGTCGCGGGCGGCCGCGAGCGCGATCGCAAGGCCGATGCCGCGCGACGCGCCGGTGACGAACAGAGTCTTTCCCGCAAGGCCCGCCATCGCAGCGTCCCGGGTGAAGGGCGTTCAGCCCATGAGCGCCGCCTGCGCGTCGTTCACGCTGTCGGCGCTTTCGGTCACCGTGCGTTCGAGGCCGGCGGCCGAGATCGCGACGTTTTCGGCAAAAAATCGCGCCAACGCAATGCGAGCGCCCTGGTCCGCGGCGCCATTGCCGTTCGCGCGGCCTGCCAGCGCATCGGTCGCCAGCGCGCAGCCGCCGGCCGCCAGCGCGAAAAGCCGCAGATAGGGCGTGGCCCCGGCGAGCGCGGCTTCGGGCGCCGCCCCGACTTGGCCGCTGAGCCAAAGGGTCGCGCGCTCCAGGCTGTCGACCGCGTCGCCGAGCCGCGCGCCGGTCGCGCCCAGGGCCGGATCGTTGACCGCCCGGACGGCCGCGACGGTCGCGCGCAACTCGTCGAGATAGGCGGCGACCGCAGCGCCGCCCGACAGCGGCAGCTTGCGGGTGACGAGGTCGATCGCCTGGATGCCGTTGGTGCCCTCGTAGATGGTGGCGATGCGCGCGTCGCGCAGATGCTGGGCGGCGCCGGTCTCCTCCACGTATCCCATGCCGCCATGCACCTGGATGCCGAGCGAAGCGACCTCGATGCCGATGTCGGACGAGAACGCCTTGGCGATCGGCGTGAGGAGCGAGGCGCGCTCGTGCCCCGCCTGGCGGCCGGCCGCGTCGGCGGCGCGGTGCGCGCGGTCGATCGCGGCGGCGGTGGCATAGCAGATCGCGCGGGCCGCACGGGTGAGCGCCCGCATGGTCAGCAGCATGCGCCGCACGTCCGCGTGGGCGATGATCGGGCTCGAACCGGACGCGCCCGGCGCGTGGCCCTGCCGGCGCTCGCGGGCGTACTCGAGCGCCTGTTGCGTCGCGCGCTCGGCGATCGCCACGCCCTGCAGCCCGACCCCGAGGCGGGCGTTGTTCATCATGGTGAACATGCAGGCGAGGCCGCGGTTCTCCTCGCCCACCAGGTACCCGGTCGCGCCGCCGTTGTCGCCGTACACCATGGTGCAGGTGGGCGAGCCGTGGATGCCGAGCTTGTGCTCGATCGAATGGCAGCGCGCGTCGTTGCGCGCGCCCAGCGACCCGTCGGCCTCGGCCAGGAATTTCGGGACCAGGAACAGCGAGATGCCGCGGGTACCGGGCGGCGCGTCGGGCAGCCGCGCCAGCACGAAGTGCACGATGTTGTCGGTGAGGTCGTGCTCCCCGTAGGTGATGAAAATCTTCTGGCCGGCGATGCGATAGCTGCCGTCGCCCAGGCGTTCGGCCTTGGCGCGCAGCGCGCCCACGTCGGAGCCGGCCTGCGGCTCGGTGAGCTGCATCGTGCCCATCCATTCGCCCGACACGAGCTTGGGCAGATAGGTGCGCTTGAGCGCGTCGGCGCCGTGCACGGCGAGCGCCTCGATCGCCCCCATGGTCAGAAGGGGGCCGAGGCCGAAGGCCATCGAGGCTTGGTGCCACATCTCGATGCAGGCGGCGTTGAGCGCGTGCGGCAGCCCCTGCCCGCCCGCGTCGGCCGGGCCGGCCAAGCCGTTCCAGCCGGCCGCCGCCCACGCGGTGTAGGCGTCCTTCCAGCCGGGCGGCATGGTCACGGCGCCGTCCTTGAACGGGGTGCCGTGAGTATCGCCGACCCGGTTGAGCGGAGCGATCACGTCGGTCGCGAACTTGCCGGCCTCCTCGAGCACGGCATCGACCAGGTCTTCGCTGAGGTCGCCGTAGAGTCCTTCCTCGATCGCGCGCTTGACGCCGCCGGCGTGTTTGAGCGTGAAGGCAATGTCGGCGACCGGAGCCTGATAGGTCATGATGTCACCTGCCGAATGTCATAGATCGAGGATCGCTTCGTTTCATCGAGACGGCTCCGGAGTGTATTCGCTGGTCCGTTCTGCAGCAAAAATCACACCCTGCCCTGCGCTGGCATCGGTGAAATCGATCGACACGTTCTTTCCGAGTTTCGTCACGACGCGCATCAGCCGATAGACCGAGTAGTCCTTTACGATTCCATTGACGATACGCGATACGTCCGACTGGGCAAGCTCCGCGAGCTTTGCCACTTCCGTCTGCTTGAGGCCACGTTGCTCGACGATCAAAGCAATTTCATTCGCCAGCGCAAACTTCAAGCGCATTTCATCCGGGTCTAGATAGCCGCGATCCGCGAGAAAGTCACCGCTTCCCACGATCGGCCGGGATTCCTTCGCTTCGGCTGCGGTCACTGAAGGTCTCCTAGGTCGGCGCACGATCATCGACCTGCATCGCTATTCTGCGTGCAAGGCGTTCAGCCATGCGAGCCTCGAACCATTTCTCGTTCGCCGCGTAGTGCGTCATCGCGATCTTCTTTCGCTCGATCAGCCGGTCGATCTGCGGTTTTGGAATTTTATTGTCGCGTGGCGACTTCTTCATGCCGGCATCGAGAATATAGATCGCGGCCTTAAACTGCGTGAGATAGTAGACCCGGTACGTATCGTTATCGAAGAGTACCGCGCCTCGATCCATTTATAGCGGTTCCGCTATAGAGTCAAGGTCTCGATGGCCGATTCCTTGGCGCGCATCGGTGGGGGCGTGGGTGCCGGAGAATAGCCTGGACACGCGTACGATGAAGGCCGACGCCGGTGCGATCGCGCACGCCGCCCGCGTGCTCGCCGCCGGCGGGCTCGTCGCCTTTCCGACCGAGACGGTCTACGGCCTCGGCGCCGATGCGACCGATGGTCAGGCGGTGGCGCGGCTTTACGCCGCCAAGGGCCGCCCCTCGTTCAATCCGCTGATCGTGCACGTGACGGACGCGGAAGGCGCGCGACGCGTGGCGCGGTTCGACGGCGCTGCCGTCCGGCTTGCCGCCGCGTTCTGGCCCGGGCCGCTGACATTGGTATTGCCGAAGGCCGCCGATTGTGCGGTGGCCGACCTTGCGACCGCCGGGCTCGACACGATCGCGGTGCGCGTGCCCGACCATCCGGTCGCCCGCGCGCTGATCGAAACGGTCGGCCGGCCCTTGGTCGCGCCGTCGGCGAACCGCTCCGGCCATGTGTCGCCGACCAGCGCCGCGCACGTGGCCGCCGATCTCGGCGGCGCAATCGACATCATCCTTGACGGCGGACCGACGCCGGTCGGGGTCGAGTCGACGATCGTCGCGTGCCTCGCCGACCGGCCGGTGCTGCTGCGCCCGGGGGGCGTCGCGCGCGCGGCGATCGAGCAAATCCTGGCAGGGCCGATCGACCGGCGCGCACCGGCGCGCGCCCAGGCACCGTTTGCGCCGGGCATGCTCGTCTCGCATTACGCACCGCGCACGCCGCTACGGCTCGACGCCGATGCGGTCGCGCCGGACGAGACCCTGCTCGCGTTCGGGCCCCGCTTGCCGACCGGCGCCGCGCACGCAGTGGCGGTGCTCAACCTGTCGCCGGCGGGCGACCTCGTCGAAGCGGCCGCCAACCTGTTCGCGCACTTGCGCGCCCTCGACCGGGCGGGCGGGCGCGCCATCGCGGCGATGCCGGTGCCGCGCGAGGGCCTGGGCGAAGCGATCAACGACCGGCTCGCACGTGCGGCCGCGCCGCGGGCTTGCCCTTGAGCGCGCGGTCGGGACGTGGTGAATCGAGGAATGCATTCTGCGGCGCCCTTCCCGCACACCGCAACGCGCGGTCTCGACGCCGAACTGCTTGCCCGCTTCGCGGCGATCGTCGGCGACCGCTACGCGATCACCGATCCGCGTGCGCAGGAGCCCTATCTCGTCGAGATGCGCGACCTCTACCGCGGACGCACGCCCATGGTGCTGCGGCCGGGTACGGTCGACGAGGTCGCGTCGATCCTCAAGCTCGCCAACGACACGCGCACGCCGATCGTTCCCCAGGGCGGCAACACCGGGCTAGTCGGCGGGCAAATCCCGCACGCGGGCGAACTCGTGCTGTCGCTGACCCGGCTCGACCGCATCCGCGAGGTCGACCCGACCTCGAACGCGATGACGTGCGAAGCCGGCGTCGTGCTCGTCAAGGCGCAGGAAGCGGCGGCCGCCGCCGACCGGCTGTTCCCCTTGTCGCTCGCAGCGGAAGGCAGCTGCACCATCGGCGGCAATCTCGCCACCAACGCCGGAGGCACCGCCGTGCTCGCCTACGGCAACGCGCGCGACCTCGCGCTCGGCCTCGAAGTCGTGCTCGCCGACGGCCGCGTGTGGCACGGCTTGAGCAAGCTCAAGAAGGACAACACCGGCTACGACCTCAAGAACCTGTTCATCGGCGCCGAGGGCACGCTCGGCGTGATCACCGCGGCGGTCCTCAAGCTTTATCCGCGCCCGCGCGCGGTCGAGACCGCCTTCGTCGGCCTCGCCTCCCCGGCCGATGCCCTCGCGCTGCTCGGCCTCGCCGGCGAACGGGCGGGCGGCTCGGTGACGAGCTTCGAGCTGATGTCGCGCCTCTCGGTCGAGTTCGCGTTGCGGCACGGCCCCGGCTGCCGCGATCCGCTCGGCGCTCCGCATCCGTGGTACGTGCTCCTCGAGCTGTCGTCGCAGACGCCTGGCTTGCGCGGCCCGCTGGAAGAGCTGCTCGCCGCCGGCGTCGAGCGCGGCCACGTCGAGGACGCCACGATCGCCGCGAGCCTCGATCAGACGAAGGCCTTCTGGCACCTGCGCAACATGCTGTCCGACGTGCAGAGGGCCGAGGGCGGCTCGATCAAGCACGACGTGTCGGTGCCGGTCGCCGCCGTGCCGGACTTCATCGCGCAAGCGAGCGCCGCGGTCGAGGCCATGGTCCCCGGCTGCCGGCCGGTCCCGTTCGGGCACCTCGGCGACGGCAACATCCATTTCAACGTCAGCCAGCCGGTCGGCGCCGACCCGGCCGCATACCTTGCCCGCTGGGACGAGATGAGCGCGCTGGTGAACGGCATCGTCGCGCGGCTCAACGGCTCGATCTCGGCCGAGCACGGGATCGGATTCCTCAAGCGCGATGCCCTGCCCGAGGTCAAGGACAAGGTCGCGCTCGAACTGATGCGCGCGCTTAAGCGCACGCTCGATCCCAACAACATCCTCAATCCGGGCAAGGTGCTGTGAACGAACCAACGGAAGACCTCGCGGTCGCACCGATGACGGACGCCGACGTCGCGACGGTCGTCGCGCTGTGGCAACGCTGCGGCTTGACCCGCCCGTGGAACGATCCCTCCGCCGACATCGCCTTCGCCCGGCGCGGGCCGAACTCCGCCGTCCTGATCGGCCGGCGCGAGAGCGCGATCGTCGCCACCGTGATGGTCGGCCACGACGGGCACCGCGGCTGGTTCTACTACCTCGGGGTCGATCCGCCCATGCAGGGCCGCGGCTTCGGCCGCGTCATGACGAAGGCCGCGGAAGCCTGGCTAGTCGAGCGCGGCATCATGAAGGCGCAACTGATGGTGCGAGCCGGCAACGACCGCGTGCGCGCGTTCTACGAGGCGCTCGGCTACGGCGAGCAGGAGCGCATCGTCTTCGCCAAATGGCTCGACGGCCGTCCGCTGACGCCGTGAAAGCCTAAAGCGTGATGGCTTTTCTTCGAATCGCCATCCCGCTTTGGGTTATTGTTGGGAGCATGATGTTGTCCGAAAACCGGTACCCACTTTTCGGCATCATGCTCCGGCCGATCAGAACAGCGAGCCCTGCCGGTTGTCCGGCTTGACCTTTCGCTTCGGCGCGGCGTTGTCGGCGGGAGCCGCCGCGACGGCCCGCGCAGGCGCCGCCGTCACCGGCTCGATCAGCGCGGGCGCGTCGTTCGCCGTCCGGTTCACCGCCGGCGAGACTTCGTAGACGTCGAGCAGGCCCTCGCGCGCCGGGGCAATCAGCGCGCCAGCGGTTTCCGCGTCAACCTTGGCGCTGTCGAGCCAAAAGTCGAACGCATCGGGCGGAACGATCACCGGCATGCGGTCGTGGATCGCCGCGAGCGCGCGGTTCGCCCGGGTGGTCACGATCGCGGCGGTCTCCATCTCCTCGCCGTTCGGGCCCATCCAGCTTTCCCACAGGCCGGCAAACGCCATCGGTCCGCCGGCCTTGAGGCGCGCGTAGTATGGCGTCTTGCGCTCGCCCTCGCGCCGCCACTCGTAAAAGCCGTCGGCCGGGAACAGACAGCGGCGCCGCCGCATGGCGTTGCGAAACGCCGGCTTGTCGCTCAGCGACTCGCCACGCGCGTTGATGAGGAGCGAGAAGGCGCGCGGATCCTTGACCCAGGCCGGAACGAGGCCCCAGCGCACGAGGGCGAACTGCCGCTTGCCCTCGTAGAGACGCACGATCGGCACCGGCTGGGTCGGCGCGACGTTGTAGCGCGGCGGAAAGTTCGGCTGTTCGGCGTAGCCGAACAGCCGCCGGATCGCCTCCGGCGCCGACGTGATGGCGTATCGTCCGCACATGCCTATCCGCCTCTCGCGCGCAACCTTAAGCCCACCTTAACCACGCGGCGGGAAAAGTGCCGACGTCCGCAGAGGGGTGACCTTAACGCCGCCATGACCGTCCTTGCCGCCACCCAGCCGGCCCCGGCCCTCGCCGTCTACCGCGCGTGCCTCATCGAAGCCAACATCAATCCGGTCACCGGGCTTGCCACCGACTACCTCAACCACTTCAACGAGGCGATCATGATGCTCGAACTGGCACCGCAGATGCCGGATTGCATCGCAGATCTATGTGCTTGGCGGCCGTTGAGCTACCGCGAGCACTTCGCCGCCTCCAACTTCAAGGGCCGCGAGTTGGCGATTGCCGCCTACGACCTCGCCGACCCGGCCTTGCGTCGACGGCTCGACGCGCTTGCCGACGACATGACCGCCGTCCTGCTGGCGACCGCGGCGGCCATGGCGCGCGCCGAGCCGCAAGTGCTGTCCGCGCTCGCCGAGGAGGCGCTGGCGCGGCTGCGGCCGCTCGTCGCCCGCGCCGGCGCCGTGATCCATGGCGCCGAGACCGCGACCGCCGAGACCGCCGACGCCGACGCCACCCGGGCCGCGGTCGCCGCGCTGTTCGAGGGCTGAGCCGCCGCCACGGCCGGCAATCCGATGATGTCGCCCGACCCGCGCGCCTATCCGACACGCCCGTTCCTGGCGGTGAGCGCGGCCATCGTGCGCGACGGCCGCGTGCTCCTGGTGCGGCGCGCGCGGCCGCCGGGCCGCGGCCTCTTCAGCTTGCCGGGCGGCGTGGTGGAAGCGGGCGAGACGCTCGAGCAGGCGGTAACCCGCGAGGTGCGCGAGGAAACCGGCCTCACGGTCGAGCCGGTGACGCTCGCCGGGCACCGGGAAGCGATCGTGCGCGACGCCGACGGCCGGGTCGAGCGGCACTTCGTCATCCTCGCCTTCGCCTGCCGCTGGCGCGCCGGCGAGGCGGCGCCGAGCGAGGAGGTCGCCGAAGCGCGGTGGATCGCGCCGGGGGAGATGGGCGGCCTTGCGACCACCGAAGGCCTTTCCGACATCGTCGCGGCGGCGATGCGCCGTCTGGCCACGTGAAGCAAGCGTGCGGTTCTTGCGGGCGCCCGACCGGTGGCGCATAAGTCGCGCAAAGACGGCCGTTTCATGCTGATACGAATCTTGATGGTCGCGTCACTCGCGCTTGCCGCGGGCGTCGGACCGTGCGCGGCGCAAGCCGCCCGCGCACCCTACGAGGCCGACATGCAGCGGCTCGCCGAAATCCTCGGCGCGTTGCACTACTTGCGCGCCATTTGCGGCGCCAACGAAGGCCCGCTCTGGCGCAACGAGATGCAGGCCCTCGTCGACGCGGAAGCCCCGGGCGGGGATCGGCGCGAGCGGCTCATCGGCAGCTTCAACCGGGGTTATCGCGGCTTCCAGCAGACCTACCGGAACTGCACGCCGGCGGCCAATCTGGCGATCCGCCGCTACCTCGAGGAAGGCGCCAAGATCGCCCGGGACATCACCGCCCGCTACGCCAACTGATCGCCGCCGCGGCGTTAACCTTTCCTAAAGGTGTGGCCTAGGACGCGGCGGGCGCCATGCTAACGTGCGCCCGCGGCGGGACACGGCGCGCGCCTGGCGGGTGAGCTCAAGCGATGAAAATCATGATGCGTCCGGCCCCGGCACCCAAGCCGGTGGCGGAGCACGAGCAGAAGCAATTGGCGTTGGCCTACCTGCGCGAGGCCTGGGCCGAGGCGCGCCTTGACGGGGTCGAGGACGACTGCCTGGCGCAGGCCTGCCTGTTCACCGCCCTCGCCGAACTGGTGTCGACCTACGGCGAGGACGCCGCCGCCGCGTTCGCCGAGGGCCTGAGCGGGCGCATCCGCAACGGCGAGTTTTCCGTCGACCTGTCGCGTCAATAGCCTTGCGGCGCGGCCAGCGGGCGCGCTTGAATCGCGCGCATGGATTCGCGCCGCATCCTGGTCGCGCTCGTCCTGACGCTGCTCGGGTTGACCGAGCCCGGCGCGCAAAACCGCGTGCGCACCGAGACGATCATCCCCCCGGCCGACGTCCCGGCCCCCGCCGGCCCGGTCGCGCCGCCGACCGCTGCGCCCGCTCCGGCCGCCCCCGCGGCCCCCGCGCCGCCGATGCAGATCGGCCCCGCCGTACCCGCCCCGCCGCCGGCCGCGCCGGCTGCCGCCGCGGCGCCGCCGCCGTTGCCGCCCGCCCGCCTGCCGCCGATCACGTCGTCCGCCAAGCCGTACGGCCGGATCGGCTCGCGCCTCGGACCGAAGGTATCGGACGTCCTCACCGACCTCTCGGTGCTGCCGCCGCGCGTCGCCCGCATGCGCTCGCGCATCATGGAAGCGGCGCGCAGCGGCGACCTCGACAAGCTCGTGAGCGTCATGCAGTCGAACGAGACGATGCCGATCTTCTCGTTCGCCAGCGAGCGCAACCCGGGCGCCTTTTGGCGGACGAACTATCCGGAGTCCGGCGGGCTCGAAGTGCTGTCGATCCTCCTCGCGATTCTCGACATGGGATTCGTGCGCGTCGATGCCGGTACGCCGCAGGACATGTACGTGTGGCCCTATTTCGCCTACGTGCCGCTCAAGACGCTCACGCCGCAGCAGAAGGTGGAGCTGTTCAAGATCGTCACCGGCGCCGATTACCGCACCATGGAGGACTTCGGCGCCTATATTTTCTACCGGGTCGGCATCGCCCCCGACGGCACCTGGCATTTTTTCGTCAGCGGCGAGTGAACCGCCGCGCGGCGGCCGCAAGGGTAAGCGCTTGGTTAAGATGCGCCGCGCGCCCGATCGCGGCCGCGCGTCACAACCATTGGGTTACGTCTTTGGTTACGACTTTCGACCAAACTGGCGCGCGCCGAACCCCCGAAAGCACGAGAGCGACATGTTAGCGCAGCAATCCCTGATCACCGAACTCGAGGACGCGATCAACTCCGGGTCGGCCGACCGGCGCACCGACACCTTGCGGCGCGTCTGCGACCTGTTCGAGACCGGCGCCAGCATGTACTCCGACGAGCAGGTCGAGCTGTTCGACGACGTGATCGGCCGGCTGGCGGCCTCGATCGAGGCGACGGCGCGCGCCGAGCTGTCCAACCGTCTCGCTCCCATCGCCAACGCGCCGGTCAACATCGTCAGGACGCTCGCCGCCGACGACCTGATCGAGGTGGCGGGGCCGGTGCTCGCCCAGTGCGCCCGGCTCGACGACGACGACCTGATCGGCACCGCCCGCAGCAAGAGCCAGCAGCACCTGCTCGCGATCGCCCAGCGCGCCTCGCTGAGCGAAGCGGTGACCGACGTGCTGGTGACCCGCGGCGACCGCGCGGTCGTGCACTCGGTTGCCGGGAACGACGGCGCGCGGTTCTCCGACGCCGCTTTCGGCGTGCTGGTCGAACGGGCGACCGGCGACGACACGCTCGCCCAACGGGTCGGGCTGCGCCTCGACATTCCGCGCCGCCATTTCGGCGCCCTGATCGCCAAGGCCTCCGAGACGGTGCAGCGGAAGCTGATGGCCGCCAACCCGCAGGCCGCCGAGCACATTCGCCACGTGGTCGCCGACATCGAAGGCAAGATGAAAGCCGCCCAAGGCCGCGACTACACCGCCGCCCGCGCGCGGGTGGAAGCGCTGCACCAGGCCGGCAAGCTCGGCGAAAGCGAGGTCCACAGCTTCGCCAAGTCGGGAAAATTCGAGGAGACCGCGGTCGCCCTTGCGCTGCTGTGCGGCCTGCCGGTCGACGCGGTCGAGCAGGCCATGCTCGACGAGCGCCCGGACATGCTGCTGATCCTCGCCAAGGCGATCGGCTATTGCTGGGCCACCGCCAAGCTCCTGCTGCTGCTGCGCATGGGCGGGCGCGGCGCCTCCCAGCACGACCTCGAGCTGGCATTGCACAGCTTCGACCGGCTGCAGGTGTCGACCGCGCAACGCGCCGTGCGCTTCTATCAGACCCGCCAAACCGCCGTGCCCGCCGCGGGATGACGATGAATGCCTACGGATCGCTGATCGGCGAACTCGAGCGCGCCATCGCCTCGGGCACGGTCGAACGGCGCGCCGCGTCGCTGTGGCACGTCACCGATCTGTTCATCACCGGCGCTCACCGGTATTCCGACGAGCAGATCGCGCTGTTCGACGACGTCATCACGCGCCTGGCGGCGCAGATCGAAGCGACCGCGCGGGCCAAGCTGGCGCGCCTGCTCGCTCCGGTCGCCAATGCGCCGGTCAGGACCATCAAGGCGCTGGCGTTCGACGCGGAGATCGCCGTGGCCGGTCCGGTGCTGACGCGCTCGGATCGTCTCGACGACGCGACCTTGCGCGAAAACGCCGCCACCCAGAGCCAGCTGCACCTGCTCGCCATTTCCAGGCGCCGGACGCTGAGCGAGGCGGTCACCGACGTGCTGGTCGAGCGCGGCGACCCGCGGGTGGCGCGGTCGATAAGCCGCAACGCCGGGGCACGCTTCTCCGACGCCGGCTTCGAGATGCTGGTCAAGCGGTCGGCGGGCGACGACGTGCTGGCCGAGCGGCTCGGGCTGCGCAGCGACATTCCGCGCCATCATTTCCTGCGCCTGATCGCCTGCGCTTCCGACGCGGTCCGCGCCAAGCTCGCCGCCGCCAACCCGGGCGCCGCCGAGGAAATCCAATACGTCGTCACCGAGGTGGTCGGCAGGATCCACGCCGAAGCGGTGACCCAATCGGGCGACTACGTCGCCGCCCGCCGCAAGATGGAGGCGCTCGATCGTGCCGGGACGCTGAGCGAGCGCGACGTCTACGAATCCGCCAAGGGACGCCGGTTCGAGGAAACCGTGGCGGCGCTGGCGCTCCTGTGCGGCGTGCCGGTCGACGTGGCGGAGACCGCCATGCTCGACGAGCCGCCCGATACGACGCTGATCCTCGCCAAGGCGGCGGGCCTGTCGTGGACGACCGTCAAGTTCGTGCTGCTGCTGCGCGCAGGCGGCCACAGCGTCTCCGCCCACGAGCTGGAGGACGCGCTTCGCTGCTACGAGGAGCTGAGCGAGGAGACCGCGCATCTCGCCGTGCGCGTCTATCAGCGCCGCCGCCGTCTGGCCGAGCAATCGGCGTAAGTCCGCCGCGATCCTCGCCCTTGAGCGCCCCGCGGGCGCGCCTTACGTTGGACCCATGCGGGCAGCGCTTCTTCCCGATCGCGGCGTCGTCAAGGTCGACGGCGCGGACGCGCGGCGTTTCCTCAACGGGCTCGTCACGACCGACATCGAGGCGCTGACGCCGGAAGCCCCGCGCTTTGCCGCGCTGCTCACCCCGCAGGGCAAGATCTTGTTCGACGGCATCGTCGCGGCGGTGCCGCCCGCGGACGGCACCGCCCTCTTCATCGATTGCCCGCGCGCGCTTGCCGCCAATCTCGTCGAGCGGCTCAATTTCTACAAACTGCGCGCCAAGGTGATCATCGAGGATTTGTCGGAGACCCTCGGCGTGCTGGCCGCGTGGGACGGCACCGGCACCACCGAATACGGCCTCGTCTACCCGGACCCGCGCCTTCAGGCGCTGGGGCAGCGCGTCATGCTGCCGCCGCATCTCGCCGCCGCCGCGGCGAGCGACCTCGGCGCCGCCTTGGTCGGGCCGGAAGCCTACGAGGCGCACCGCATCGCCCTCGGCGTGCCGCGCGGCGGCCTCGACTTTCCTTACGGCGACGCGTTTCCGCACGAGGCCGACATGGACCAGCTCAACGGCGTCGACTTCGACAAGGGCTGCTACGTCGGCCAGGAAGTGGTCTCGCGCATCGAGCACCGCGCCCGCGCGCGCAGCCGCATCGTGCCGATCGCCTACGCCGGCTTCGCACCGCAGGACGGCGTCGAAGTGATGGCGGGCGAACGCGCGGTCGGCACCATGGGCTCGGCGGCCGGCGGCCGCGGGCTTGCCATGGTGCGGCTCGACCGCGTCGCCGACGCGCTCGCCGCCGGGACCGAACTCACCGCCGGCGGCATCCCCATCCGCCTCGTCAAGCCGGATTGGGCGCGGTTCGCCTGGCCGGCCGACGCCACGGCGGCGGAGTAGCATCCACAGTCGCGCCTCCTCGACCATTCGCCCGCGCCCGGATACGCTTAACGGCAACGACGAGGGTCACCGTCGAAGCGAGGGAGGGTCGGATGGGCGAACAGCGCGCGAGCGTGTCGCGGCGCAGCGTGCTCAAGGCGGGCGCGGCGGCGCTCGGCGCGTTGACGCCGGGGCTATCGGTGCCGGCGGCGCTTGCGCAGGGCGGCTTCGACTGGACGCGCTACAAGGGCGAGCACCTGGAAGTCTCGCTCACGCTCGGCCCGCGCGCGACCTTGCTGCAAAAATACGAAAAGGAGTTTCAGGAGCTGACCGGCATCGACGTCGGCTCCGAGCAGGTGCCCGAGCAGCAGCACCGCCAGAAGGTCGCGATCGAGTTCTCCTCCGGCGCTCCCAGCTTCGACGTGGTGACCATGGCCTACCACGTCCAGAAGCAGCTCTACGGCCGCGGCAAGTGGCTCCTCGACCTGCGCGACTTCATCAAGGATCCCGCGCTTACCAATCCGGATTTCGATTTCGCCGACTACGCCAAGGGCGCGATCGACTACGCGACCCAGAAGGACGGGCGGCTCGACACGCTGCCGCTGAATCTCGATTATTTCGTCATCTACTGGAACAAGGAGCTGTTCGCCGCCAAGGGCGTCGAATATCCGCAATCGTTCCCCGAGATCATCGAGGCGGCGCGCAAGCTCAACGATCCCGGGAACGGCATTGCCGGCTGGGTCGCGCGCGGACTCAAGAACGCCAACCTGCCGCCCTATCTGACCTTCCTGCTCGGCTACGGCGTCGATTCGATCGACGCCGACCTCACCATGCACATGGACGGCCCCGAGGCGGTGGCGGCGGCGAAAATCTACCAGCAGCTCAACCGCGAGTTCGCGCCGCCCGGCGTCACCGGCTTCAACTGGAACGAATGCCAGACCAACTTCATGCTCGGTCGCGCCGCCATGTGGCTCGACGGCATCGGCTTCGCGCTGCCGCTCGAGGATGCGACGAAGTCGCGCGTGGTCGGCAAGGTCGGCTACGGCGTCATCCCGCCCGGTCCCAAGGTGCAGCGCTCGCCGCTGTTCGGCGACGGCATCGGCGTCGCCGCCGCCAGCAAGAAGAAGGAAGCCGGCTGGCTCTATTGCCAATGGGCGACCAGCAAGGCGATGGCGCAGCGCCATCTCGAAGGCGCCTATGGCGCGCCGGGGCGCAGCTCCGCCTACGAGGCGGCCAAGACCTCGGCGAGCCTCAAGGCGCCGCGCGAGTGGCTCGACTGCATGATCGGCTCGATCAGGATCGCCCGCGCCGGGCTGCCCGACATCGTCGCGGTCACCGAGTTCCGCGACACGTTCGGGGTCGCGCTCACCGACATGATCAGCGGCGCCGACCCGCAGACCGAGCTCACCAAGGCGACCGAGGC
>DASPVJ010000582.1:0-5209 GCA_035622435.1 Xanthobacteraceae bacterium
GGCCGGCTGAACGTGTTGGCGACCGGCGACCACACCCGCGCGTGGGCGACGAGCGCGTCCAATTCGGCGCGCGGCCGGTCGGCTTCCAGCGTGACCTTGGCGCGCACGTCGGTGAACCCGACCGGCTTGTCGGAGAGGTCCCCGGTGCCCCACACGGCAGTGATGTTGAGGTCGCCTTCGAGCTCGATCTCGAGCTTGTAGACGGTGATGCCGCGCGCGACCGCGTTGGCGTGGATGCCGACCGCGAGACACGAGCCGAGCGCGGCGAGCGAAGCTTCCGACGGATTGGGCGCGGTGTCGTCGCCGAGCAGCGCCGGCGGCTCGTCGACGATGTAGGGCGGCAGGCTGCGCACGAAGTTGAGATGGCGGAAGCGGCCTTCGGCAACGGTCTTGCATTTGAGCGTCTTGATCGCCTTGGGGTCGGCCTTGCCCTTGGCGATCAGGGCATCGAGGCCGTCCTTGTCGATCGGCGCGAGACAGCCCACTAATGCAGTCTTTGCAACGGCTTGGGTCATGATTCCCTCTTCTGTCGGTGGCACCCGGACGCGAGGTTTGCCCCCCGCTGCCGCTTGCTGCGGCATGGCTACCGACCGTTCTGTATGATGCAGGAGCCGTGCCAACAGGAAAAAGGCTGACGACTCAGAGGGAGCGCGGCGGCGGGCGCGGCGGGCGCGCGGAATCTGCCGAAGACTCGGTCACGCCCTTTGGGCGAAGTGCCGTTTTTCGCGTCAGGGGCGGATGGTTGCGGTTCACCCCGCCGAAGGGCTAAGTGAAACCCATGCAAATCGCCGACCGCACTGCGATCCCTGCGGACGAGCCGCGCGAGCTGATCTCGCCGCGCGACCGTCTGATCGAAGCGGCCACGCGTTTGTTCTGTCGCTACGGCGTGAACTCGATCGGCGTCGACGCCATCGTCGCAGCCGCCTCGACCGCCAAGACCACGCTCTACAAGGTGTTCGGCTCCAAGGACGGCCTGGTCGAAGCCGTGCTCGAGCGCGAAGGGCGCACGTGGCGCGCGTGGTTCCTCGCCGAACTCGACGGCGCCGGCGGCGCGCCGCTCGATCGCCTCGGGCGGATCGGGCCCATCCTCAAGATCTGGTTCGGCCGCGACGACTTCTACGGCTGCCCGTTCATCAATGCGGTGGCGGAAAGCGACAAGTCCGACGACCGCATGCGCTCGCTCGCCATCGCCCACAAGCAAGTGGTGCTCGCGAGGCTGTCGAACCTCTGCCGCGAGGCCGGCCTCGCGGAGCACGACCAGGTGGCGCACACCCTCGGCATCGTCATCGACGGCGCGATCGTGGCCGCGCTCATCACCCGCAATCCTTCGGCGGCCGACGCCGCCGACCGCGCCTGCAAGGCGATCCTGACCGCCGCCAGCCATGCGGACGATCGGCCGCTCTGACGTCCGGTAACGCCGGCGCAACGCCGTGAGCGCGGAGATCACCATCGGCGAAGGCGGCGGCGCGAGGCTGGCGCCGCATCCGCTGCGCGCCGCCGTCCTGGGCGAAGTGCACGCCCGTCCGTTCACGCCGATCGAGACGCCGCGGCGCGTTCTCCACTTCGCCTTCGACACCGGGGCCGAGCGGGGCGAGGCCGACCGGGCGGCGCTGGTTGATTTCTGCGCGCGCCGCGGGCTCACGCCGCCGAAGCCCGCCGACAAGCATCATCACGCGGCATTCGGCGGCACGGCGCTGCGCTGGGAGCAGCACTCCGAGTTCACGACCTATACGTGGGAGCTGCCGGCGGAACGGCTCGGGCCGTTCCATCCCCCTGCCTCCGCCCTCGCCGCTCCGATGGGCCTGGTGCCGCAGCCGGGGCCGGCGCTGGTCGCCCTCGACCTGCATCTCCTCGCCGACGGAACGGACGGCTTCGCGCCCGAGCGCCTGTTCGACCGCGCGAGCCTGGCGGCGTTCGAGACCGGCGACGGCGCCGCGCTCGTCGCCACCGACTTCAAGAGCGACCCGGCCGCCTTCGTGCGCATCCTCGTCGTCGACCGCGGCCTCGGCCCGGAGCGGGCGGGCGCGCTGGTGCAGCGGGTGATCGAGGCGGAGACCTACCGCACCCTGGCGCTGCTCGGCCTGCCGGAGGCGCAGCGGCTCGCCCCCTCGGTCGGCCGCATCGAGCAGCGGCTCGCCGAGGTCACCGACCGGATGCGGCGCACCGAGGGGCTCAGCGCCAACCACCGGCTGCTCGACGAATTGACCGCGCTCGCCGCCGAACTCGAAGCCGGCGGGGCGGCGAGCCAATTCCGCTTCGGCGCCACCCGCGCCTACAACGAGATCGTTCAGCTGCGCCTCGACACCGTCGGCGAGCGGCCGGTCGGTGCCTACCCGACCTGGTCGTCGTTCCTGGCGCGGCGCATGGCGCCGGCCATGCGCACCTGCACGACGCTCGAGGAGCGCCAGGCGAATCTGTCGACCAAGCTCGCCCGCGCCGCCAACCTGCTGCGCACCCGGGTCGACGTCGAACTGGAGCAGCAGAACCGCGACCTGCTGCAATCGATGAACCTGCGCACGCGGCTGCAGCTGCGCATGCAGGCGACGGTCGAGGGCCTCTCGGTCGCCGCGATCAGCTATTACGTGATCGGGCTGCTCGGCTACGTGGTCAAGGCCGCCCACGACGCCGGCCTGCCGCTCGACCCGTCCTACGCGACCGCGGCGCTGGTGCCGGTCACGGTGCTGGCGATCTGGTGGGTGGTGCGGCGCATCCGGCGCAAGCACATCGCGCGCGGAGGGTGAGAAGACTCGTCATTGCGAGCGCCAGTGAAGCAATCCAGAAGCAACACAAGACGGCCGCCGGCCCTGGATTGCTTCCTCGCCCCTGCGGGGCTCCTCGCAATGACGGCCCGGTAACCTTCCTTTTACCACAATCCCCCCATTTTCTCTTCAGGCGTCGGGGCAGTCGAGCGCCGCGCGGGGAGCGGGGATGGCGGGGACGGGACGGAGCGGACGACGCGCGCGGTCGGCGTGGATGCGAGGGCTCGCGCTCGTCCTCGGCTGCGCCGGTCCGGCGATGGCGGACTACCGCATCACCCGCGACCACGGCGGCGAGATCAAACAATACGAAGCCAAATACGCGCGCCTGCGCGACAAGGGCGAGCGCGTCGTCATCGACGGCATCTGCAACTCCGCCTGCACGCTCCTGCTCGGCATCATGCCGCCCGGCAAGGTTTGCGTGACGCCGCGCGCGAGCCTCGGCTTCCACCAGGCCTATTTCGACCAGCGCTGGACCGCCGGCGTCAAGGTCATCAGCGATTCGGGAACCGCGGAGCTGATGGAATACTACCCGCAGCCGGTCAAGGAATGGATCGCCCGGCACGGCGGGCTCACCTCGCAGATGAAGCACGTCGTCAACGGCCCCGAGCTGTGGATGCTGGTCGATCCCTGCCCCGACGAGTTTTAGCGCCTCTTCACCTCTCCCCGGAGGGGAGAGGTCGGATCGCGAAGCGATCCGGGTGAGGGGGTTACCACGTGTGTTTGTTAGGGTCGTAACCCCCTCACCCCATCCCTCTCCCCTCCGGGGAGAGGGAGCCGCGAACTGCCGCATGCGATAGCCCTCCCCCTTGCGGGGAGGGTCGCTCGCCGTAGCGAAGCGAAGGCGAGCGGACTGGGGGGTGGATCAAACAAAATTGTGCGGAGCATCCCCGAGCCGCTATAGTCCGCGGGCGACCGCGGGGAACCAACCATGCGTTTCGGCGTCTTCTACGAGCTGCAGTTGCCGAAGCCCTGGGGGCCCGGCGACGAGCACCGCCTGTTCAAGGACGCGCTGGCGCAAATGGTGCTGGCCGACCGGCTCGGCTACGACTACGCCTGGGAAGTCGAGCACCATTTCCTCGACGAATATTCCCACTCCTCGGCGCCCGAGGTGTTTCTGGCGAGCGCGGCGGCGCTCACGCAGCGCATCCGCCTCGGCCACGGCATCCGCCAGGTGATCCCCGCCTATAACCACCCGGCCCGCACCGCCGAGGGGCTCGCCACCCTCGACATCCTCTCCGACGGCCGGCTCGATTTCGGCATCGGCGAGGGCGCGACGCGCATGGAACTCGGCGGCTTCCGCATCCCCGCCAAGGAGAAGCGCGCCATGGCGATCGAGGCGGCCGAGCAGATCGCCAACATGATGGTGCTTGAGCCCTATCCCGGCTACGAGGGCAAGGCGTTCTCGATGCCGTGCCGCAACGTGCTGCCCAAGCCGGTGCAGAAGCCGCATCCGCCCATGTGGATGGCGTGCACCAACCGCGAGACCATCAAGGTCGCGGCGAGCCTCGGGGTCGGGGCGCTGGCGTTCTCGTTCCTCGATCCGGAGGAGGCGCGCACCTGGAGCGCGGTCTACTACGGCATCATCAAATCGGATCAATGCGTGCCGGTCGGCCACAGCGTCAATGCCAACATCGCCATGGTGTCGGCCTTTTCGCTGCATCGGGATCGCGCCGAAGCGATCCGGCGCGGCCAGGAAGGCTTCGAGTTCTTCGGCTATGCGATCCAGGCGCTTGTCGCCAGGGACACGGTTCCCGGCCGCACCACCCTGTGGTCGGACTTCATCGCCAAGCGCGGCGACCGCACCGACAGGCTCATCGCCGCCGCGGCCGAGCAGCACACCTTCGGTCAGGGCGGCATCGGCACGCCCGCCGACATGGGCGCGCACCTCAGGGGCTTCCAGGAGGCCGGCATCGACCAAGTCATCTTCCTGCAGCAGGCCGGCCGCAATCGCCATGAGCACATTTGCGAGTCGCTCGAACTGTTCGCGCGCGAGGTGATGCCGGCGTTCACGGCCGACGTTCAGGCGCGCGAGGCGAAGAAGGCGGAGGAGCTTGCCCCTTACGTCGCGGCGGCGCTCAAGCGCAAGACGTGGATGCGCCCGCTCGCCGACCACGAAATTCCGGTGATCCGCGCCTCGGTCGAGCGCGCGCAGGTGGGGTGATCTTCTTACCTCTCCCCGAGGGCACCCCGCGACGCTTGCGTCGCGGGGACCCCGTTGCGGGGAGAGGGAGTCTCACGCCGCCGGCGCGTAGCGCTTCGTCTGTTCGGCGTTCGATGCGCGGAAGCGGGCGACCGCGTCGGCGTGGGCTGCGCGCTCGGCGGCGCCGAAATCGACTTGCGGCCGCGGCTCGTCGTCGAAATGGCCATACGTGTCGGTCCCGCGCACCAGCATCGCGGTCAGGCGCGTGCTGCCGGTGCAGCGCACCTGCGTCGGGATGTAGCTGATGCCG
>DASPVJ010000583.1:0-5511 GCA_035622435.1 Xanthobacteraceae bacterium
GTGAAGAAGGACCTGATCGTCGACTTCGAGCGCAAGCCGCCCGGCCGCGCGCCCACCGGCGAGACCGTCACGGTCCCGTTCAACGTCGTGCGCTACGATTTCGTGCTGCCGCAGGCGCAGGCCGCGACCTTGCGCGGCGCCGCGTAGGGCGCAATAGCCTTGCCCTCGCGAAGGCGAGGGGAAGCGTATTGCGCCGACATCCGGACGGCGCATTACGCGGCCCATCGGCCGCCAATGCGCCCTACGTCCGCGTCCCACAGCGACGACGCGCATGGCGTCGCGCTACCGCGTACCGCCGAGCGCTCCGCGCAAGGTCTGGGTGCGCCGCGTCGCCTCGGCGATCAGGAAGGCGATGTCCGACTGGGTGGTCATGAACCGCACGCCGGCGCGGATGAAGCGCGCCTGCCGCTCGATGTCGCGGTCGCCGCCGAGGCCGGAGAATTTGCCGTTGGCCTTGGCCGCCGCCATCACCTTTTCGACCGCCGCGATCATCATCGGGTCGCCGAACGCGCCGGGCTTGCCCATGTCGGATAATAGATCGTTGCAGCCGACGTGCAGCACGTCGACGCCGTCGACCTTGGCGATCTCCTCGACGTTGCTCAGGCCCTCGACGGTCTCGATCATGCACACCAGCAAGGTGGCGTCGTTGAGCACGCGCAGGGTCTCGGCGAGCGGCGCGGTCTTGAAGTCGAGCATCGGATAAAGGCCGCCGACCGAGCGGCGGCCGATCGGGGCGAACTTGCAAGTTTCGACCGCTTTGCGGGCGTCCGCGACGGTGTTCACGTCCGGCACCACGATGCCGGTGGCGCCGGAATCGAGCATCAACGCCATGTCGGGGTCGCGAGCGCTGCGCACCCGCACCAGCGGGGCGACGCCGCAGCCCAGCGCGACTTGCGCAATGTGGCCGATGGTCTCGAGCGAATAGATCGCGTGCTGCACGTCGAGGAAGATGAAGTCGTGGCCGGTGGTCTTGGCGATGCGCGCGATGTCGCCGGAACGGCCGAGGCGCACCGGCATGCCGAGCGCCACGTCGCCTGAGCGCATGCGCTCGAGGGCGGGATTTCGCAGCTCGACCGTCGGCATTTGTGCGCTCGCCGCCGGCGCGGCGCAGGCCCGCTCAGGATCCGGCGGCCTTGTCGGCATCGGAGAGCGCCGCCACCAAATGATCGAGCCGGTGGCCGGCGCGGGTCGCCTTGGCGGTGAGGTAGCGGCGATTGTCGGCGTTGATCGGGGTGTAGAGCGGAAGCCGCCCCGACACCTCGATGCCGGCGCCGGCGAGGCTGTCGACCTTCGCCGGATTGTTGGTCAAGAGCCGCACGCGGGTGCAGCCGAGCATTTCCAGCATGCGCGCCGCGATGCCGTAATCGCGCTCGTCGTCGTCGAAGCCCAAGGTCGTGTTGGCGTCGACCGTATCGAGTCCCTCGTCCTGCAGCTGGTAGGCGCGCATCTTGTTGACGAGGCCGACCCCGCGCCCCTCCTGCTCCAGATAGAGGATGACGCCGCCGCCCGCCTCGTCGAGCCGCGCCAGCGCGAGCTTGAGCTGATCGCCGCAGTCGCAGCGGCGCGAGCCGAACACGTCGCCGGTCAGGCAGGCCGAGTGCAGGCGCACCGGCACCGGCTGGGAGAAATCCGGCTTGCCGACGACGACCGCGACCGAGCCGCCGCCGACGGCGTCGCGGAACACCACGAATTTGGTCGAATGGCCGCCGTGCAACGGCACCTGCGCCTCGCCGGCGATCGTGAGCGACTGCAGCACGCTGCGGCGAAACTTGGCGATCGATTCCGCGTCGATCGACACCAGCGGCGGATCGGCGTAGGCGGCGCCGGCGGCGTCGGCTTCGGCGACGAGCAGCGCCGGCAGCCGCTGGGCGAACTTGGCAAGCTCGATCGCCGCCTTGGCGGGCGCGCCGGCGGGGCCGGCTTCGAGCGGCCGCCGGCCCTGGGCGTCGGCGACCAGCTCTTCGATGCTCTCCACGTCCTCGCTGCCGGTGAGCGAGATCGCCACCGGCTCCGACACGTCGAGCCCGAGCGCGCGGGCGCGGCGCGCGGTGATGACGAGCCGCGGCAGCGCCGGCGCCGCAAAGGCGACGAAGGCGGCAAGCCGCCGCGCGTCGATGCCGTCCACCGGCAGCGCCACGATCGTCTGTCCCGGAGTGGAAATCCGCACGGGCCGCCCGCCACGAAATTCGGCGAGCCCTCGCTCGACCTCGACTTGTCCCGGCAGCCCGAACAAACCCGAAACCAACCTCGCATCCCCGTTGCGCATCTACTGATGTTCCACGCCCGCACTTGTGACAGGATAACGCCCGGAACTGTGCAGGTGTTCCGTTCCGCCTACCCAGTTTAGAACACCAATGTACCAGACATTCATGCTCCGCGTCTGCAAAAACGATCAAACGTTTGCTGGAAAACCATGAACGCTCGTTCATCAAGCGGCGGCACGGCGGTCGCCCCGCCCGGCCCCTGGGAGCCGGTCCCGGCGGCATTCCGCGCGGAGGGCCGCTTGTCGGCCCCGTGGGACGCGCTGTTCGGCCCGCTGCGGACGGGCTTGGTCGACGATCTCGTGGTGGTCGGCCAGCTCGGCCAGTCGCTCGACGGGCGCATTGCCACCAACAGCGGGCACTCCCACTACATCAACGGGCCGGCGGGCCTCGACCACCTGCACCGGCTGCGCGCGCTGGTTGACGCGGTGGTGATCGGCGTCGGCACGGCGCTGGCGGACGATCCGCTCCTGACCGTGCGGCGCGTTGCCGGCCCGAACCCGGCCCGGGTCATTCTCGACCCACGCGGACGGCTCCAGCCGAGCGCCCGGGCGCTTGCCGCCGATGGCGCCCGGCGCCTCGTGGTGACGGGGCCGGCGGCGCGCGGCACGCTGCCGGACGGCGTCGAGGTCGTGGCGCTGCCGGCGGACGACGGGCATATCGCGCCCGCCGCGGTCATCGCCGCGCTGGCCGCGCGCGGATTGCGCCGCGTCCTGATCGAAGGCGGCGCGCGGACCGTGTCCGGGTTTCTGTCCGCCGGCTGCCTCGACCGGCTGCACCTCGTCGTGGCACCGATCATCCTCGGCACCGGGCGGACGGGCCTGGGGCTTGCTCCGATCGATCGGGTCGAGCACGCGTTGCGCCCGCCCACCCGCGCCTATCCGCTCGGCGACGACGTGCTGTTCGACTGCGATCTGTCGGCGGCGCGGGTACCGATCGGCCGGGCAAAAAGGTCGACGTGACCGACCGTGATGGTCGAACGTCCGGCAGCGACGAGATCGCGCCGGCGCGTGACCCAGCCGGCCGCCTCGGCAAGGGACACCGCGCCGATCTCGCGCGCCGCCCCGGCCCAACCGGCCAGCATGTCCCGCTGAATCTCCTGGTCGCGCGGCGACAGGCGCCAGTCGGAACGGCCGTGCACGACCACGTAATCCGCCGCTTCGAAGCCGGCGATCGCCGCCGCGGCGGCGCCCGGCCCGAGCGCGGGACCGAAGCCCTTGTCGGTTTGCTGATGCCGATTGACGGCGGCGATCACGCTTCGATCGAGCGGATCGGCGGGGTCGAAAGCGACGCGCCCGTCGTAGGTCAGCGCCGCGTAGAGCGGAAGCCGCCGCGCCGCGACTTCCAACACCAGGCGGTCGAGCCACTCGGCGGACACGAGGTCGAGCAGCGCCGAAGCGGTGACGAAATCAATCGGCCCGTCGAGCGCGGCCTCCAGATCGCGCGTGAGATCGACCGGAATGCGCGTGACCGTGACCCCGCGCGCGGAAGCGCCCGCGGCGGCGCGCGCCAGAAGGCTGAGGTCATTGTCGACGAGCCGCCACTCCTGGCGGGCCGGAAGGCGCGGGGCGATCGCGCGCAAGGTCGCGCCGGTCCCGCAGGCGAGATCGACGACGGCGATCGAACCGGCGGAGGCGGCCGCCGCCGCGACCGCGCCGAGCACGTCGCGGTTGCGCGCGCGCGCGTCGTAGGGTTCGCGCAACGCGAGCCAGTCGGCCGTGAAGCCGCTCATCGGACCGCCTCGATGGCGCGGGCAAACCGCGCGGCCGAATCCGCCCAGGTCGGAAGCCGCGCGGCGGCCGCGCGCGCCGCTGCCGCAAGTTGCCCGCGCTCGTCCGCGTCGCCGATCAGGCGGCGCAACGCCGCCGCCAGCGCCGGCGCATCGTCCGGCGGCACCAGCAGCCCGGTGCCGGCCGGCACCGTCTCCGGCAGGGCGCCCACATCGGTGCCGATCACCGGCAGCCCATGGGCGATCGCTTCGGCAAAGCCCATGCCGTAGCCCTCGTAGCGCGACGACAGCACGAAGAGATCCGCCCCGGCATAGAGCGCCTCGAGGCATTCGGCCGATACCGCGCCCGCCAGGGTGACGCGCGCGGAGAGAGATCGGCGCGCGATGGCGCCCGCGAGCCGGTCCGCGGTCGCCGGATCGCGGGTGCGGTCCCCCGCGATGGTCAGCCGCCACGGCAAATCATCAAGCTCGCCGAGCGCGGCGATCAGCACGTCGTAGCCTTTGCGCGGCACCACCGCGCCGACCGCGAGCAGCGCCACCGTGCCGTCGGCGGCCCCGCGCGCCGGCGATGCCTTGTCGGTGCCGGGCGGCGCAACCGTCACGCGCTCGGGCGGCACCGCGTAGTCGGACGTGAGCACGCGCGCGACCGCACGGCTGGTGGTGATCGTATGCGCGGCCTCGGCAAGCGCGGCGCGTTCGCTCGCGCGCAACGCCTGCGCCTCTTCGTTCGTGAGCCCGGATTCCAGCGCGAGCGGATGGTGCACGAGCGCGACCAGCCGATGGGTCGGGGACAGCGCGACGGCGACATCCGCGAGCACCCCGAAGGCAAGCCCGTCGATCACGATCGGCGTCGCCGGCGGCACCGCGGCAAGCTTCGCCCGCGCGGCGGCGCGCGCGCCCGCGCTGGGGCGGGGAAACTCGCCGCCGAGGTCGACGACCTCTACGCGCCAGCCGAGCCGCGTCAGCTCGGCGATCATGCGCCGGTCATACGCGTAGCCGCCGGTCGGAGTATCGAGCGCGCCCGGCACCGCGAACGCCAGCGCGCCTACCACAACGGCGCCTCGTACCAGGCGCGCGCCGACGGGGATTCGGCGACGGTCACCCGCACCACCGCAAGCTCGCGGCCGGCGCGGCCCAAGTCGCCCTTGCGCGCGGCCTCCGCCATGCGGTCGAACACGTGCTTGGCGAGAAACTCGGTCGTCGTGTTGACGCCCTTGAACTGGGGCATGGCGTCGAGGTTCTGGTACTTGAGCGGATCGAGCGCGCCCTTGAGCACGTCGAAGGCGCGCCCGATGTCGACCACGATGCCGTTGGGATCGAGCGCGTCGGCCAGGACCGCGACGCTCACCACGAAGGTCGCGCCATGCAGCGCCTGCGCCGGGCCGAACACGGCGCCGCGGAACGAATGGGCGATCATGATGTGGTCGGACACTTCGACGGCGAACACGGGAGCCTCCGGCTGGCGCTTCTCCCTCTCCGGCGTGCAGGGGGAGGTGACGAAAGTCAATAATCGATCACCGG
>DASPVJ010000584.1:0-7539 GCA_035622435.1 Xanthobacteraceae bacterium
TGCCGCTCAACCCCCGGCACTTCGCCGGAATGGAACCGATCCTCGCCCTCAACACCGCGATCAGCTTCATCACCAACACCGATTGGCAGGGCTACGGCGGCGAGACGACATTGTCGAACTTCAGCCAGATGGCGGCGATCACCTTCCCGATGTTCACCTCCGCCGCCACCGGGTTCGTCGTCGCCATGGCGTTCATCCGCGCGTTCACCGTCAGCGACGGGGCGAATCTCGGCAACTTCTATCGCGACCTGACGCGCTTCACTACGCGCGTGCTCGTCCCGGCGGCGTTCGTGCTGGCGCTCGTTCTCGTCGAGCAGGGCGAGCCGCAGACGCTTGCGGCCGGCGCCGCGGCGAACACCGTCGAGGGCGCCGCGCAGACGATCGCGCTCGGCCCGGTCGCCTCGCTCGAGACGATCAAGCACCTGGGGACGAACGGCGGCGGCTTCTTCAATGCCAATGCGGCGCATCCGTTCGAGAACCCGACCCCCGTCACCAACTTCGTGCAGACGCTGCTGATGATCGTGCTGCCGAGCGCGATCGTCGTTTGCTTCGGCGAGATGATCGGCAGCCGCCGGCAGGCATGGGTGCTCTACGGCGTCATGGGCGCAATGGCGCTCATGTTCCTGCCGGTGGTTGTCGCGCCGGAACAGGGCGGTACGCCGCTTTTGGCGCAGGCCGGGATCGAGACCACCGCCGCCGCGGACGCCTCCGGCGGCAACATGGAGGGCAAGGAGGTCCGGTTCGGCATCGCGCAAAGCGGATTGTTCGCCGCCGTCACCACCCTGTTCACGACCGGCAGCGTCAACTCCATGCACGACAGCTACACTCCGCTCGGCGGCCTGGGCACCTTCGTCGGCATGATGCTGCAGTGCGTGTTCGGCGGAAAGGGCGTCGGGTTCCTCGCCGCCCTGGTGTACGGCATCATCGGCGTTTTCATCGCCGGACTGATGGTCGGTCACACGCCGCAGTTTCTCGGCAAGAAGATCGAGAAGCCCGAGATCGTCCTGGTCTCGCTGACGCTCTTGATCCACCCGCTGGTGATCCTCGCGCCGACCGGTTGGTCGGTCATGGCCCCGTACGGCACGGCGGCGATGGGCAACGCCGCCATGCACGGGTATTCCGAAGTCCTCTACGCGTTCACGAGTTCCGCTGCCAACAACGGCTCGGCCTTCGCCGGGCTCAACGCCGGCACGACCTGGTACAACCTGTCGACCGCCGCGGTCATCCTGCTCGGCCGCTACCCGCCGATCATCTTCATGATGGCGGTCGCAGGCTCGCTGGCGGCCAAGCCGACGACGCCGGCGACCTCCGGCACGCTGCGCACCGATACGTTGAAGTTCGGCGTCTTCTGGCTCGGGACCATCCTGGTGATCGGCGCCCTCACCTTCGTTCCGGCAGTGGTGCTCGGCCCGGTCGCCGAGTTCTTCGCCATGAGAAGCGGACTCACGTTCTAACGAAAGGCCGCCGCGGTCCGACGCGGCGAACCGGCGATGAATTCGACTTCGAGCGTCAGCCTCAAAGCCAAGCCTCCGGCCGCCGGGCCGCGTCCGGTGCCGGCGACGGCGGTCTACGGAGCCGAGCTGTGGCGGCAGGCCACGATCGATTCCTTGCGCAAGTTCGATCCGCGCGTGCAGGTCCGCAACCCGGTCATGTTCGTGGTCTGGGCGGGGGCGGCGGTGACCGCCGCCCTCGTCGTCGATCCCGGACTGTTCGGACCCTCCGATGCGTCGGCGGCCTACAACGCCCTGGTCACGGTCATCCTGGTGCTCACCGTGTGGTTTGCGAACTTCGCCGAGGCGCTGGCGGAAGGCCGGGGAAAAGCCAAGGCCGCCGCGCTGCGCCGGACCAAGACCGAGCTGACCGCGACCCGGGTGCTGGCGTCGGGAAAAACCGAGCAGGTGCCGGCAACCGCGTTGCGCAGGGGCGACGTGGTGCGGGTCGAGCGCGGCGAACTAATCCCCACCGACGGCGAGGTTCTCGAGGGCGTGGCCTTCGTCAACGAATCCGCCATTACCGGCGAATCCGCCCCGGTGATCAAGCAGCCGGGGACCGACATGTTTTCGGCCGTCACCGCCGGAACGCTGCTGATTTCCGATTCGCTCCTCGTTCGCGCCGCCACCGATCCCGGCGAAAGCTTCCTCGACCGCATGATCCACCTCGTCGAGGGGGCCAAGCGGCAGAAGACGCCGAACGAGATGGCGCTCACCGCCCTGTTGGCCATCCTGACGCTGATCTTCGTGATCGTCGTGACCGCGATGGCGCCGGTTGCCGCTTATTTGCAGGCCCGCATCAACGTTGCCGATCTGATCGCGCTGCTCGTCGCGCTCATTCCCACCACGATCGGCGCCCTGCTCTCGGCCATCGGCATCGCCGGCATCGATCGCACCTTTCGCTTCAATATTCTCGCCATGTCCGGCAAGGCGGTCGAGGCGGCCGGCGACGTGCACACGTTGCTGCTCGACAAGACCGGCACGATCACGGTGGGCGACCGCCAGGCCACCGAATTGCTGCCGCTCAAGAGCTGCAGCGCCAACGAGCTGGTGCAAACGGCCTATCTCGCGTCGTGCTTCGACACCACCTCGGAGGGCCGCACAGTCGCCGCGCTGTGCGAGCGGCTCGGCGCCCGGCGCGAGTTGCTGCCCGCGGGCGCGCGCCCGCTCGATTTCTCGGCGGAGACGCGCATGAGTGGCGTCGATCTGCCCGACCGCCGCGTCATCCGCAAGGGCGCGGCTAGCGCGGTCGTCGCGCACGCGGCGCAAGAATTCGGCCTCGCCGCGCCGCCGGATTTCCAGGACACCGTCGAACGCGTCGCCCGCAAAGGCGCGACGCCCCTGGCGGTCGCCGCCAACGGACGCATCCTCGGCGTGATTGCCCTATCCGACGTGCTCAAGCCCGGCATCCGCAGCCGCATTGAACAGCTGCGCGACATGGGCATTCGCACCGTGATGGTGACCGGCGACAATCCGGTGACCGCCGCCGCGATCGCCGCCCAGGCCGCGGTGGACGATTTCGTCGCCGAGGCGAAGCCGGAGGAGAAGCTCAATTTGATCCGCAGCGAGCAGGCACAGCGCCGCCTGGTGGCGATGACCGGCGACGGCACCAACGACGCGCCGGCGCTCGCCCAGGCCGACGTCGGCGTTGCCATGCATTCCGGCACCACGGCGGCGAAGGAAGCCGCCAACCTGATCGATCTCGATTCCGATCCGACCAAGCTCATCGACCTGGTGACCATCGGCAAGCAGATGCTCATTACGCGCGGCGCGCTGACCACGTTCTCCATTGCCAACGACGTGGCCAAATACTTCGCCATCATTCCGGCGATGTTCATTCGCGCGCTGCCGGGCTTGTCGGCGCTCAACGTGATGGGCCTGGCAACCGCGCGCAGCGCCGTGCTGTCCGCGCTGATCTTCAACGCGCTCATCATTCCGGCGCTCATTCCGCTGGCGTTGCGCGGCGTCAAGGTGCGGCCGACGAGCGCCGAGAACACCTTTTACCGCAACCTGCTGGTTTACGGTGTCGGCGGCCTGATCGCGCCGTTCATCGGCATCAAGCTGATCGATCTCTTCCTGTCCGTGCTGCCGTAGGGGCCATATATGCGCGACATTCTGCTGGGGGCGCTGCGGGTTTCGCTGGTGACTTGGGTCCTGTGCGGCCTCGCCTACCCGCTGGCGTTGACCGGGCTGGCGCAATGGTTGATGCCGTGGCAGGCGAACGGCAGTCTCGAAACCGATGCGCAGGGGAACGTGGTCGGTTCGCGGTTGATCGGACAGCGGTGGGTCGGCCCGGGGTGGTTCCGCGGCCGTCCCTCGGCGATAACCGAACCCGACCCGGCTGATCCGACGAAGAGCGTGCCCGCGCCCTACGACGCGGCGAACTCGGCCGGCTCCAATTTCGGCCCCACCAGCAAGGCGCTGCGCGATCGTCTCGCGGCCGATCGCGCGGAGCTCGATCGCGCCCAGCCGGAGCTTGCGGGCAGGATGGTGCCGGCCGACATCATAACGGCATCCGCCTCCGGCCTCGACCCGGAGATCAGCCCGGCGAACGCCGCGTTGCAGGCGGCGCGGGTGGCGCGCGCCCGCGGCATCCCTTTGGCCGATGTCGAGGCGCTGGTGGCGCAACACGTGGCCGGCCGGGCGCTCGGCATTTTCGGGGAGCCGCGGGTGAACGTATTGCGGCTGAATCTGGCGCTGCAGCGAGCCTATCCGACGCGATAGGACCGGCGGCGTTTCCCTAGCTCCTTGATCTTGATCAATCCCGGCGGGCAAATCGCCGATCAAAGTCTCGGCAGACATGACCCCCCGACCGGTGCATGGACAGCCTGCGACGGCCGTGCTTTCGTCCCCACGGCGGATAAGCCACCCGGATTTGCCCATGTTCAAAGACGTCGTCGTGAAGCTTTCCCTCGATGCATCGGCCGACCCCACGGCCAGCTATGCGATTTCGCTCGCCGGCGCGTTCGACGCCCATCTCACCGGCATCGCCTTCGGGTACGAGCCCGATGTCATGCCGGATCCGAGCGGCCCGGGCGCGCGACGCTTCCTGCGACTGCTCGACGAGAGCGTGGAGGCGGCAGGCGCCGCCGCGACGCAGTTCGAGAAGGACGCCGATGCCGCCGGCCTGCAGGCGACCGCGCGCACCATGACCACGACGATCTCCGCCGCCTACGGCCTGTTCGGCCGCATCGCGCGCCGGTTCGACCTTTCCGTGGTCGGCCAGGACGATCCCGACAAGTCCGCGGGCGAAGCCCTGATCGTCGAGGGCGCCCTGTTCGAATCCGGGCGGCCGGTCCTCGTCGTGCCCTACATTCACAAGGCCGGGCTCAGCCTCGATCGGGTGATGGCGTGCTGGGACGGGAGCCGCCCCGCGGCGCGGGCGCTCGCCGACGCCATGCCCCTGCTCGTTCGGGCGAACAAGGTCGACGTCGTCGTCGTTGAAGAAGACCGCGCCGACAGCGATGAAGTGCCAGGCGCCGACGTGGCGCAGCATCTCGCGCGGCACGGGCTTACCGTCGCAATCGAGCGGATCCCGCGGGGAAACCTCGCGGTCAAGGACGTGCTGCTCAACTACGCCGCCGACAGCGGCGCCGATCTGGTGGTCATGGGCGGCTACGGCCACTCGCGCATGCGCGAGTTCATTCTCGGCGGGGCCACCCGCGGGATGCTGGAGTCGATGACCGTGCCGACGCTGATGTCGCATTGACCGCGTCGTGGATCGGCGGCACGGCCGATATGACATAAGTCAAAGCCGGCACCAGGCGTTCCACCCATAAGTGCCGTCGCGGCGTCCCGCGCGGATGGAACGGTCATGTCGAAATGGATCAAAGGGGTGGTCATTGCCGCGGTCCTGCTCGCCGGCGCCGCGGCCTATTCGTACGCCGGCGTCGTCCGGACTTGGCTCTTTTCGCCCGCCGAGGCGCCGACCATCCTGGTGTCCGGCAATATCGAAGCGCACCAGAGCGTGCTCGGCTTCAAGACCGTGCAGTCGCGCATCGTCGAGCTGCCGTTCGACGAGGGCCAATGGGTCAAAGCGGACACGCTCATCGCGCGGCTCGACGATTCCGATTACCGCCAGCAAGTGGCGATCAACGAAGCGGCGCTGGAGACCCAGCGGCGCCAGCTTGCCGCCGCGGAGCAGAATCTCGAGGCCGCCCGCCGGGTGGTGGAAAGCGACGAGGCCGACCTTGAATTCAGGCAGCAGGAGTATTCGCGCGCCGACGCCCTGATGAAGAAGGGTGCGGGTACGGTCCAGCAGCGCGACCAGACCTATGCGGCGCTGCGCCAGTCGACCGCCGTGCATTTGCGCGACCAAGCGCTTCAAAACGCGGCGGACCGGCAGGTCAAGCTGGCGGAAGCCGGCATCCGCAGCGCGGAAGAGCAGCTCAAAATGTCGCGGATCGTGCTCGACTACACGATCCTGCGCGCGCCCTTCGACGGCGTCATCCAGGTGCGCCAGGCGGAGCTGGGCGAGATCATGGTGCCGGGCACGCCGGTCGTGACCATCGCCGATCTCGACCACGTTTGGCTGCGCGCGTACATCAACGAAACCGACATCGGCAAGGTTCGTTACGGTCAGCAGGCAACCGTCACGACCGACACCTATCCGGGCAAGCGCTACGCCGGGCGGGTCTCGTTCATCTCGGCCAACGCCGAATTCACGCCCAAGAGCGTGGAGACCCATGCGGAACGGGTCACGCTCGTCTACCGCATCCGCATCGACATCGCCAATCCGAGCCACGAACTGGTGCCCGGGATGCCGGCGGATGCGGTGCTCGAGGCGCTGCCGCCGGGTGGATCGTGAGCGAAGCGCCCGCGCCGATCGTCGCCGCCGAGGGCTTGACCAAGCGCTTCGCGGCGGGCGCCGCCGTGGACGCGCTGAGCTTCACGGTGAGCCGCGGGGAAATCTTCGGCCTCGTCGGTCCCGACGGCGCCGGCAAGACCACCGCCATGCGCATGCTCGCCGGCGTGTTGCGGCCGGAAGCCGGCCGCATCGTCATCGACGGCGTCGACGTGGTGGCCGATCCCGAAGCGGGCAAGCGGCACATCAGCTACATGCCGCAGCGCTTCGGCCTCTATGAGGACCTCACCGTCGAGGAGAACATCCGCTTTTACGCCGACTTGTTCGAAGTGCCGCCCGCCGTGTGGACGCAGCGCGCCGACCGCCTGCTCGCCGCCTCCGGAATGGGCCAGTTCCGCCGCCGCCTCGCCGGCCAGCTGTCGGGCGGCATGAAGCAGAAGCTGGGGCTCACCTGCGCGCTCGTCCACACCCCGCAAATCCTCCTGCTCGACGAACCGACCACCGGGGTCGATCCGGTCTCCCGCCGCGACTTCTGGCGCATCCTCTACGGACTGCGCGAGGAAGGCGTGACCATCCTCATCTCGACCGCCTATCTCGACGAGGCCGAGCGCTGCAATCGTCTTGCTCTCCTGCACGCGGGCCGCGTGCTCTATTGCGACACCCCCGCGGCGCTCAAGCGGCGCATGCCGGGCGCGCTCATCGCCATTTCCTCGCCCGCGGCCCGACAGGTGCAGGGGGCGATCGCCGGCGCGCCGGGCGTCACGCACGTCATTCTGGTCGGCGACGGCGTTCATGCGGTGGTCGACGACGCCGACCGGCGCATTCTCGAACTGCGCGATGCCCTCGAACGCGCCGGACTGCCGGTGGCGCAGATCCGCGTCGCCGAAGCGAGCATCGAGGACGTGTTCGTGGCCCTGCTCGAAGACGACGGAGCGCGTCAGTGACCGGCAGCGCGGCAACCGAGGCGCAGGTCGTCGCCGAGAATCTCGTCAAGCGGTTCGGCAGCTTCGTTGCGGTCGACGGCGTCAGCTTCCGCATCGGGCGCGGCGAGATCATGGGCTTCCTGGGACCGAACGGCGCCGGCAAGTCGACGATCATCCGCGTGCTGTGCGGGTTGCTGCGTCCCACCGCCGGCCGGGTGCTGGTCGCCGGCATCGACGTGGCGAGCGACCCGGAGCGGGTGCGCGAGCGCATCGGATACATGTCGCAGAAGTTCTCGCTCTATCGCGACCTGACGGTCGAAGA
>DASPVJ010000585.1:0-3946 GCA_035622435.1 Xanthobacteraceae bacterium
GGCGCGAAGCTACTACGTGAGCTTCAGGATCGTCGCAAGGGCGCCGAGCCCCACCACGATCATGGCGCCAAGCCGGACCGTGAGCCGTAGCGCGAGGTTGTCGATCTTCGCCTCGAGCGGCGCGAGAGCTAATTGAAGATCAGACTTCGTCACAAGCTCGGCCATGATGAAGTCTCGCGCAGCCTCCGCGTGAGCCTCGGCTAGATCCTGGGCCAGGCCGCCCTCGCGCAACCGCTTTGCGTACCCAAGACTGTCGAAAGTGTAGACCATTGCGGGTTCCCATTAAACTGTCGGCGGTGCGAGACTTGCGGGATAGAACAAAAGGAGAATATTAGGTCGGCTCCTCCTTCTCCCTCGGCGCCGGCCGGATCGCGCCGTCGCGCGACCTCGCAGTCGCAGTCGGGCGAACAAAAAGCGAACATTCGCCGCCTGTCAAGGGCTCCGTTAAAATTGCTTTGCCAATCCGGCTCATTCTCTCCGACACTGCAGGCGGAATGTTGCCCGCGCCCTCAAGGCCGCGGCCATTGCGACGGGGATCGATCATGGCGGTAGACGGAACCTGGAACCTGACCATGGACACGCCGATGGGCGAGCGGACGTCCACCCTGGTGGTGAAGGCCGCGGGCGGCGCGCTCGAAGGCAGCCAATCGGCGGAGGGTCAGACCGCCGCCATTTTCGACGGCACGGTGAGCGGCAACAGCGTCGGCTGGAAGGTGTCGATCACCCAACCCATGCCGCTGACCCTCGAGTTCTCCGGCACGGTCGATGGCGACGCCATGTCCGGCACGGTGCAGCTCGGCATGTTCGGCAGCTCGCCGTTCCGCGCGACGCGGGGGTAAGGACTCCCTCTCCCCGCTTGCGGGGAGAGGGTTGGGGTGAGGGGGCTGTTCAGCAGACTAAGCCTGTCGAGAGGCCCCCTCACCCGACGCGCTTCGCGCGTCGACCTCTCCCCGCAAGCGGGGAGAGGTGAAGATCACGACCGGAATATCGCAGTGAGCCGGCGCCAGCCGTCGACGGGCGGCGCGTCGTCGGCTTCGGGCTCGCGTCCCGCCTCCGGCCCGGGATCGTCCGGCGCGTGAACGAGCGGGATGATGGGCGGGCGCGGCGTCTGCGCCGTCGTCGGGCGGATGCCGGGCACGCTCGCGGCCTGGGCGGGCGGCGGTCCGGTCACGGCCGGCGTCGGGGGCGAGGGCGGCAGCGGCTCGGCGGAGGGCGGGCGGCCTTCGATCACCCGGCCGTGCGCGACCTCCTCGACCGGGACCTTCCAGCGGAACGCGTCGAGCCGGCCGCTGACCGGCGAAACCGGCATCCACCGGTCGGTCACGAACCCGTCCGCCGTCCAGGCCGGATCGCGCCGGGCGTGCAGCGCGCGCCCCATCCATTCGCGCGCGCGGCCCTCATCGCCCGCGAGGTCTTCGAGTTCCGCCATCAGCATCGCCACCCGCTGGGTGGGCGCGGCGAGCAGCGGCTCCAAGGCGGTGCGGGCGGCGCCGAGTTCGCGGGCATCGAGGGCGGCGCGCGCGCGCGCCAGCGCGCCTTCCACGTGCCCCTCGACCTGGCGCACCAGCGCCTCGACCCGCTTCAATCGGTCGCGCGCGGAGTCGGAAAGCCGCAGGTGCGCAAAGGCGTGGGCAAGGTCGGGATGGGGATGGGCGCGCCACGCCGCCTCGAGGATCTTGCCCGCCTTGCGCGACTCGCCGGCGTGGCTGAGCAGGCGGCCCGCCAACGTCGCCGCCGGCACCAGATCGGGCGCGAGGCGCGCGGCCTCGATCGCCAGCGCCTTGGCGCGGTCGCGATCGTGCTCCTCCGCCGCGAGCGCGCGCGCGGTCAGCAGCACCGCGCGCAGGCGCCGATGGCCGCCCTTGTCGATGAGGCCGCTGGCGAGGTTCTTCTCCAGGCGCTCGAGCGCGCCTTCCCAGTCCGCGTCGGCGCAGCGGAAATCGAGCACCGCCTGTCCGGCCCACGGCAAGGCCGGGGCGGCCTGGGCGGCTTCCTCGGCAAAGTGCCGCGCCGCCGTCAGGTCTTCGCGCCGGTGCGCCTCCACGTAGAGCCCGTGCAGGCCGAGGAGCCGCGTCTCCGGGCGCGCCGCCATGGCGCGGAACGCGGCTTCGGCGGCGCCGCGGTCGCCGTTGAGCTGGGCGGTTTGCGCCGTGAGCAGGAGGGCGAGGGGCTCCGCCGGCGCGTGGCGAAGCGCATCGGCGGCGTGCCGGTGGGCGGCGCGGGCATCGCCGGCGCCGATCGCCACGAGCCCGTGCGAGATGGCGCGGAACCCGCGGTGGCGGCGGCGCTCGGCCAGCGCCGCCGACGCCCGCGCCGGGGCGCGAAAGAGGAAGCGCAGCAGCGACCATGCGATCACAGATGCGGCCACCAGCGCCGCGAGCGCCACCGCCGCGACCATGACCGACGTCTCGACGCGCACGCCCTGCCAGGTGATCGCCACGTCGCCCGGCCGGTCGGCGAGCCAAACGGCGCCGAACGCGAGCAGGACGACGATGGCGAGAAACAGGGCGACGCGAATCATCGGGGCGGGCCGTTCCGGGCTTTTCGGGAAAAGTGGGTATCGGGTTTCCGTAGAAAATGCGACCGGATAAAAATCCTAGGGTGAAGAGAGCGCCGCAAGCGAGGTGGCGACGAGCTGGCGCGCCGCCTCGAGCGCAGCGGTGCGCGCCTTGGCCGCCTTGATCCAGTCGGCGGCCGGGGCCTGCACGGCGGCCGGCAGCCGCTCGACTTCGGCAAGCGCGCCGGCGATGTCAGCGCGCTGCGCCTTGGCGACGGCCCGAGCCAGGCCGGCCGCCGGCTCGTCGCCCGCCGCCTCGCCGACCGGCCGCACCCGCACCAGCCGCTCCGCATTGGCCTGCAGCCGGCCCAAGATGCCGTCGTCGTGGGCGGGTGGCGCAACGGCGGCGAGCATGGCGGGCGCGAGCTTGTCGAGGTCCTGCGCCAGCGCCTCGGCGCGCGGCACGCCCGCCGCCGCGGCTTCGAGCGGCACGAGCACCGCCGCGTCGGCGCCCAGCGCCTTGGCGGCGGCAAGCTCGGCCGCGAACGGCGTTCCGCGGGCGACCGCCCCCTGGAGCGCCGTGGCGACGACCGCAAGCCGCACGGCGCGATCCGCCGATGCCCCTGTCGGCGGCTGGTCGGGCGCCCGCTCGGCGTGCTCCAAGGCGGCGATGCGGGCGGCAAGCGCTTCGATTTCGCCGCGCGCGGCCGCGTCCGCCTGAGGGCCGGCCGTCTTGGCGGCCGAAGCTTGCTCGATGCGCTGGCGCAAATCCGCAACGGTGGCCGCGAGCGCCCACTGCGCGCTCTCCGCTGCGCCGAGCCGGTCGAGCAGGGCCGGGTCGATCGCCGATCGCGCCGTCGCCAGCGCGCTTTCCGCGCGCGCGAGCCGGTCGTCGAGCCGGTGCAAGCTCGCATCGATGGCGTCGACGCGCGCCCGCAGATCGTCGAGCGCCTCGGCGTCGCCCGCGGCGGGCTCCTTCTGCATCTGCGGCCGCTGCTGCATCTGCGCTTCGAGAGCCGCGACCTTGCCGGCGAGCGCCGCCGTATCGTCGTGCAGTTTGTGCGCAGCGAACAGCCACCAAGCGGCGAGCGTCAGCAAGGCAACGGCAAGTCCGGCAACGCCGCCCGCGATCAGCGGCCGCGCGGCGTCCCGCGGCGACCGGCCGGCGGGCGGCGGCCGGTCTTCACCGCGCGGCGCCGCGTGCGCGTCCGGGGCCGCCGTTGACGCCGGCTCCGGCTCGACCGCGGGTTCGGGCGCGGGCGGCGTCATCGGCTCGCTTGCGACCTCGGTCGCCGTGCCTTCGATAATCGGCGGCTCCCGGCGCCGCCCGCCCGGCGGTTGGCCCGCTCGCGCCGCATCGCTCTCGTCGCTCGTCATGCCGCAGATTCTCCCGCTCGACTCACTATAGCGCGCCGCACCTCACGGCAATGACGCTCGCCGCGGTCTCAC
>DASPVJ010000586.1:0-3642 GCA_035622435.1 Xanthobacteraceae bacterium
GGGCTGATCGCCTGCGCCGTCATTGCGAGCGCAGCGAAGCAATCCAGGGCAACATACGCCGCCGCGGCTCCTGGATTGCTTCGTCGCCCTTCGGGCTCCTCGCAATGACGCCGTGCCGTTACGCCAGCCGCTCGAGCGAAAACCGCGTCACGTCGCGCAATAGTTCGATGAATCGGAGCGCCTGATATTCGGCGGTCGCCCGGCCCTTGTCGGCGGTGGCGCGGGTGGCGTCGCCCGCCCCACCGGCCGGATGGATGTCCTGGGCGATCCAGGCGAACGCCGCCGGGCCGGTCGGGCGCAGCAGGGCGAATTCGTTCTCCATGCCCACCGACGACGGCACGAAGTCGATGGCCCGGTCGAGCCGCACCAGGTCGGGGCGGAAGTGGAGCATCAGCGAGGTCTCGATGTCGCCGGCGTGGATGCCGTGCGCGGCTTCCTTCTCGTCGAACAAGCCCTTGGGCAGGCCGAGGCGGCGGAAGCTCGTGTGCACCACCAGCATGCCCAGGCGCACGCGCAGTTCGCGCGCCGCGACCGCCAGGAGGTCGAGGTTGCCGCCGTGCGAGGTGACGATGACGAGCTTGCGCAATCCGGCGCGGTGCACGCCCTCGCCGATCTCGACCCAGGTGCGCAGCGCCGTCTCGGCCGAGAGCGTGAGGGTGCCGGGGGAGCGCAGGTGCTCGTTCGATTTGCCGATCGCCTGCAGCGGCAGCACCAGCACCGCGAGGTCGTCGGGCAGGCGCGCGAGAACTTCGCGCAGCATGCCTTCGGCGATGACCGCGTCGGTCGAGACCGCGAGATGGGGCCCATGCTGCTCGATCGCGGCGACCGGCAGGATGGCGATGGTGCGCTCGGGGTCGAGCGCCGCGAACTCGGCGGTGGTCAGCTCGCTCCACTGGGTCTTGCGCAGGCTCATACCAGGCTCATACGAAGTCCGTTTGATCAACTCGCGGGCTCTTACCTCTCCCCGCCTGCGGAGAGAGGGAGAACGTGCGCATCTTCCCCGGATTGAGCAGGCCGAGCGGGTCGACCTCGTGCTTGAAGCCGAGCTGGTCGGCGTCGACCCGCTTGTGGCGGCTGCCGTCCTCCAAGGTGACGACGTGCGGGTTGGCGATCATCACGCCGCGGGATTCGAAGAGTGCGATGATCTCGGCGAGCCGTTCGGGCGTGGTGTAGCGCACGATCGGCAGCGCGCTCGCCGTCACCCGCCCGCCGAAGCGGATCATTTCCAGATGCGGCAGGACTTCGTCGCCCAAGAGATCGTGCATCTCCTTGACCGACGCGAGCAGGCGGTCGTGGGGATAGAGGCACTGCAGATAGGTGATGTCGCGGGTGATCTTGAGGCCGTGCAGGGTCGTGTGGTTCCAGGTGTACTCGTAGAGCGGCGTCTTTGCCGGCGCCTCGTCGAACGGCGCTGCGAAGGTGATCTCGCCGCGCCGGCCGAGCAGCGTCTTGAAGGTTTCGAGCGAGGGCTCGGCGACCATCGCCATGAGCAGGCTGCGGCCCGACGGACAATGGTCGCGGATGGCGGTGAAGTAGGACGGGATCGGCCAGATCATCGGCGTGAGCAATTTCTTGACGACGCCGTCGGCGAGCGCGACGTCGAGGCCGAAGCGCACGGCCTCGAAGAAATCCGCGAAGGCGACGATGAGTTCGATCCAGCTCCAGGCGGGCGCGAGCGGCATTTCCAGCGCGGTGATGATGCCGGTGGTGCCGTAGGCGCGGTTGACCTTCTGCGCCGCGTCGCCGCGCAGCTCGATCGCCCGCGGCTGCGTCTCGACGGTGACGATGCGCGCGCTCAGGACGTTGCCGGGCTCGCGCAGCCCCCCGTAGGTGATCGAGCCCACGCCGCCGGAGCCGCCGGCGACGAAGCCGCCGATGGTGGCGGTCCGCTTGGTCGAGGGATGCATGCGCAGCTCGAAGCCCGACGGCACGGTGGCGGCGTCGATGTCGACCATCTTCGCCCCGGCGGCGACGCGCACGCGGCCGGGCCGCTGCCACTCGACCGCGGCGAGCGCGGTGAGGTCGATGAGCACGCCGCCGGCGAGCGGAACCGCCTGGCCGTAGTTGCCGGTGCCGGCGCCGCGCGGCGTGATCGGGATGCGGTGGCGCGCGCAGGCGGCCGCGACCCGCACCACGTCGGCCTCGTCGCGCGGGGTGACGACGATGTCGGCCGACTTGTTGCGCAGCTGTTGGTTGAGAACCGGGCTGTACCAGAAGAAATCCCGCGAGCGGCGGCGGACCGCGACGGGATCGTCGATCACCGGAACGCCGGCGATGTCGTCAAGCAGCGCGGCGATCGGATAGCGTGACGCGGGCTCAGGCCCGGACGCCGCTGCCGTCGATCCTGCCGCGGTCATGACACGCTCCCTCTTCACCTCTCCCCACCGAACTCGGGTTTACCCGAGTTCGGCATTAGTGAGCGGCCGAAGTCGGATGAATCCGACTTCGGCTGGGGAGAGGTCGGCGCCGAAGGCGCCGGGTGAGGGGGTTACCACGTTCATTTGTTAGGGCGGTAACCCCCTCACCCCGACCCTCTCCCCTCCGGGGAGAGGGAGTCCATCACCGCGGCACTTCCCGCTCGCCGTGCTGCTCGAGCAAGGCGAACAGACGCCGGCGCATGATCATGCCGGGCCGGTCGGAAGGCATGTGCATCTCGACCTTGCGGGTCATGTCGATGATCGCATCCGGATCGGTCGATTCCAATATGTCCCGGTCCTCGGCGATGATCACCGCGTCCCAGTCGATCAGCTCCCGGGTCGAGCAATCCTCCTCCCGGTCGTTGCGGAACAGGATCTGCACCAACTGGATGCTGCCGTCGTCGATCGGCGTCGCCGAGTTGAAGATGATGTGGCGCAGCCCGGACGGATATTCGATGTCGAGGCGCCGGCAGAACGGGATGTACCAGGCGTTGCGCATGTGGCGCTTGGTGATCGGCTCCGAGGTGCCGGTGACGCGGAACGCCGCCGGCGGGTTGTTGATGGTCACCGTCGATTCGGCGCGGAAGCCGTCGTCGGTCTCGACGATCTCGTAGCCCTCGGGCTTGGGCTGGTCGGCCTGGCCGAAGGTGCCGCGGTGGACGAAGGAGAAATGCGCGTTGTCGAAGGAATTCTCCATCATCCGCAGCGCCGCCGTGTTCCAGCGGTCGTCGAACTGATGAATGCGCCGGTAGGCGGGGTCGCGCTCCTCCGGCAAATCCGGAATCGACTTGAGCGGATCGTCGAGCGCCACCCAGACGTAGCCGTAGCGCTCCTCGCAGTAGAACGCCCGCGCCCGCGCGTCGGGCAATGGCTGCTCGAACGGGAACTGCGGCACGTTCACGAGCTTGCCGGTGCGGTCGTATTCCCAGCCGTGGTAGCCGCAGATGATGTGCCCGTCGCGGCACCAGCCCTTGGAGAGCTTGGCGGTGCGGTGGCAGCAGCGGTCGGCGAGCGCCGCGGGCTTTGCCTCCGCGTCGAGGAACAGGACGATGTTCTCGCCCAACAGGGTGAACGGCTGCGGCCCGTCGCGCAGCTTGTCGACCGGCATGGTCGCGTACCAGAAACGGCGCAGGACCTTCTGCTTGGTGCTGAGCATGGCGTTCTCCCCTGATCGATTCTCAGTTAGCGAGATGCGCGACGACGCGGGCGGCGTCGTGGCGTAGCC
>DASPVJ010000587.1:0-22018 GCA_035622435.1 Xanthobacteraceae bacterium
GCCGGCGCCCTCGAGGCGGGAGAACTCGGCGAGGATGGCTTCGGTCGGACGCAGCGCGCGGTGGGCGATCAGCGCGGCGAACACGTCGCCGAAATCGTCGAACATCGGCTCGACGATGACGAGCGCCAGCGGCGCGGTCCCCTTGGCGCCGAGCGCCTTGGCGAGATCCTCGGTGAGCGGCAGCATGCGGTGCATGACCCGCGGGTGCTTGCGATCGTTGTCGGCCAGCAGCGGCAATATTTCCCGCGCAATCGGGTGGGCATTGAGCGCCTTATAGACCGCGGCAATGTCGACGCTGTCCTTGTCCGCGCCGAACACGCGCAGCTTCGGGTCGACCACCAGGATGCCGTCGACGTCGGCGGCCCGGCCGGTACGGCCAAGCAGGTCCCAGATCGGCACGACATTGGCGGACGCCACGACCTTCACCACGTCGGCGCGCTGCGCGATGCCTTCGATGCGACGGCCGATAGTGTCGAACAGGGTCTCGAGTTGCGCGCCCGCCAATCGCGCTTCGCCGTCGAGGCGCTGGCCGAGCCGCTCTTCCGACAGCCGGCCGAGCTCCGCGGCCTGACGCTCGAGGCCCTGGCCGAGGCGGACGAAGGTCAGGCCGTACGAGGCGGCAAACGCGATGGTGGCCGTCGCAAGGACGGCCACGACCAGGCGCGTGCTGAGCGAGGACAGCCGATGCAAGGCTTCACTCCGGCACTCCGCCCATGCTCGTGAGCAGGGTCTTGGCCTTCGCGGTCTGCACGTAGGCGATGAATTGCGCCGCGTCGGGCGTCACCGTCGCCTGCTTGTGCACCAGGGATACCGTCACGGCGCTGGGATAATCGCGGTCGGTCGGATACTTGCCGTCGATTTTCATGACCGCGAGGTCCGTCTCCAGCGCTTTGGTGTAGGGGCCGAAGCCGATCGCGCCTTCGACGTCTTTCACCGTGTTGAGGCAGTCCTGGGTGGTGACCGCGGTCTTGGATTTTTCGGTGATCACGAGATCCTTCCATCCCGGCATGGACTGGCGCAGCACGGTGAGCGTGCTGTCGGCCTCTTCCCGGCGCACCACCTTGATGCGCAGGTCGGCGCCGCCGACTTCCGCCCAATTGACGATCTTGCCGGCATAGATGTCGGCGAGCTGCCGCGCGGTCAAACCGGCGACGTTGGCGCCGCGGTGCACGAAGAAGGCCGACGGCAACCGGAACATCGGCGTCGCGATCAGGCCGAGCGCCCGTTCGGACTCGGTCAACGGCCGGGCAACGCGCGCGAGCACCTCCTTGTCGCCGCCGACCGCCGCAAGGCCACCGCCCGAGCCGATGCTGGGGGGAACGACGATGGTGGTTTGCGGGTTGTCGGTCGAGTAGGCGGCGCCCAACGCGCGCACCAGCTCGATGCCGTCGCCGGTGCCGACCACCGGCAATTCGCTCGCGCCGGCCGGCGACTGCAGACCCGCAAGCGCGATTGCCGCGGCCAAAGCCGGCCCTGCGACCTTGTTCATCGACGGCATCCCTTCAGTTTGTTGAATCCGCCGCGATCTTACGCGTTGCGGCGTAACGGAAGTGTGAATCGGCGGGTGATAAGGGCGCCGGCAGCCTGCGAAATTTCGCTGCCCGGGCGGCTGCACTGCGGCGGCTTGGGCTTCCGATCCGCTGCGTCCCCGCGGCGGCCGGCTTTCCCCAACGGCAGGGCGGCAAATTCAGACGATTTTAATCCTAACTCGGCTTTTCGTTCCTAAGCGCCGCCGTCCCTTACCGTTTCGTGGTCCCCTTGGCGCATGGTGGCCCGTCTAGCCGCAGTGGATTTGCCGTGAGTTTCCAGTGAATTCGGCCACGCGAGAGCGCAGACCGTCGCAGGCGGACCGAGGACCGGCAAGTGCCGAGCTTGCGCGGCCGCTGGCAGTCGTGCTCGGTGCAGCCGTCGCGCTCGCCATGCCCGAATCGATCGAAGCGGCCACCGCCGTCCTGCCGAGTCGAAGCGACGCGTTCGCCCCTTCGCTCGGCCTCATCGTCGGCGTGCTGGCGGCCATCGCCGTCCTGGCCGCCGTCGCCGGCGTCGCGGCCCTGCTCCATCGTCGCGTCGGAAAAGCAGTCGAGGAAGCGCGGCGCCTGACCTCCCTCTTCGACATGGTCGCCGAAGGCATCCTCGTGTGCAGCGGGATGCAGGTCATCGCCGCCAACACCAGCATCTGCCGCCAGGCGGCGATCGACGCGCGCGAAATCGGCGACCTGATGATCAGCAGCTTCATTCGCGACGCCGACGCGATCGACCGTTTGCTGTCCGACAGCGACGTGCAGTTGGAAACCCAGATCCATGCCCGCGACGGCCGCACCGTCGAAGTCGAGATCGGCGCGCGGACGATCGACTACGCCGGCGCGCCGCGCCGCCTGCTCGAGATCCGCGACATCGGCGAGCGCAAGCAGACGCAGGAGCGAGTTTCATTCCTGGCGCACCACGACGTGCTCACCGGGCTGCCCAACCGCGACGTGTTGCAGGCGCGGCTCGCCCAATGCATCGAGGAAGAGCGGCCGTGCGCGATCATCTGGGTCGATCTCGACCGCTTCAAGCAGATGAACGACGTGCACGGTCATGCCATGGGCGACCGCATCCTGCGCACGGTGGCGGAGAAGCTCAAATTCGAGCTGCCGGCCGGCACGATCGTGGCGCGCTTCGGCGGCGATGAATTCGTCGTGCTGTACGAGAACATCCAGGATTCGCTGGAGGCGCGGCTGGTCGGCCAGCAACTGCGCCGGCTGCTCAACCGCTCAATCGATCTCGGCGACCGGCATACGACGGTCGGCGCCTCGGTCGGCGTCGCGGTCTATCCCTACGATGCTTCGAGCGCGGACGATCTCCTCAAGAACGCCGACCTGGCGCTGCACTACGCCAAGGCCGGCGGCCGCGGGAAGTGCCGGCAGTTCACCGAGGCGCTCGGCCAGGAACGCCAGCGCCGCATGGCGTTGAGCGCGCAGCTGCGCGGCGCGATCGAGAACGGCGACATCCAGGCCTTTTTCCAGCCGCTGGTGCACACCCGCGATTTGCGCGTGTGCGGGTTTGAGACGCTCGGGCGCTGGTTCCATCCGGAGTTCGGCCCGGTGCCGCCGCCCGAGTTCGTGCGGCTCGCCGAAGAAAACGGGCTGATCGATCCGCTCACCGACCTGATGATCCGCCGCGCGGTCGATGCGGCCCGGCACTGGCCCGGCGACGTGCGCGTTTCCGTGAACGTGTCGCCGATCCAGCTCAACAGCGAGCTGGTCGACCGCGTCCGCGAGATCATCACATCCTCCGGCCTCGATCCGAGTCGGCTCGAGCTGGAAGTGACCGAGGACGTGCTGATCAAGGACTTCGAGCAGACCGCGAGCATGTTCGCGCGGCTGCGCGCGCTCGGCATCCAGGTCGCCATGGACGATTTCGGCGCCGGCTACACGTCGATGGGCAACCTGCGGCGCCTGAACTTCGAGCGCATCAAGATCGACCGCATCTTCACGATGGACCTGCCCAACCACCGCCGCTCGGCGGCGATCGTGCGCTCGATGTTCGTGCTCGCGCGCGAGCTCAATCTCGACGTGACGGTCGAAGGGGTGGAGACGCAGGAACAGTTCGCGTTCCTGCGCGAGCAGGGCTGCACGGAGGTGCAGGGCTTCCTGTTCAGCCAGGCCAAGCCGCTGACCGCGTTTGCCGATGCCGCCAGCCTCGCTTTCGATACGGTCGCGCCGACCCCGCCGGAACCCGCAGCTGCGGCAGCCGCCCTCATCGCGCTCGGCGAGCACCGTTCCAAGCGGGCATCGTGAGGAACCTCACGGCACCTGGGCGGCGCGGCGGCCCGCGGAGGTCCCGGCGATGCGGCCGAGCACCGAGCCGGCCATCAGGCCGCTGCCGCCCGGATAATTGAAATAGAACAGCCCGCCGACCATTTCGCCGGCCGCGTAAAGGCCCGGGATCACGGCGCCATCGGTGTCGATCACGCGGCCGTCGACGTCGATCTTGACCCCGCCGAACGTGAAGGTCAGGCCGCAGGTCACCGCATAGGCTTCGAACGGCGGCTCGTCGATGGTGTTGGCCCAGTTCGATTTGGGCACCGCCAGCCCGCGCGTGCCGCGGCCGTCCTTGACGTTGGGATTGAACGGCACGTCGGTCATGACCGCCGCATTGTAGGCCTTGATGTTTTCGAGCGCGCGCGCGGCGTTCACGTCGTCGAGCTTGGTCACCAGTTCCTCGAGCGTGTCCGCCCGCGCCTTGGTCACCCGCTTGATGCGGTATTCGTCGCGCAGCAGGTGCACCACCTTGCGGTCGAAAATCTGCCACGCGAACTGGCTCGGCTGCTCGAGGATCACGCGACCGTATTTGGCATAGGTGTAGTTGCGGAAATCGGCGCCCTCGTCGACGAAGCGCTCGCCGCGGGCGTTGATCATGATCCCCCAGGGATAGCTGTGCTTCTGGAAATTGTCGCCGACCGAGAGGTCGCCGAACTCCGGCGCGTTGCGGTCCCAGCCGACCGCGTGGCCGCCCGACCAGTTGCCGGTCGCCTGCGCGCCGATATCAAGCGCCATCTTGATGCCGTCGCCGGTGTTGAAGCGCGTGCCGCGCACCTTGGCGAGTTCCCAACCCGGCCCGAGGTAACGCGTGCGCCATTCCGTGTTGGCCTGGAATCCTCCGGCGGCGAGGATGATGCACTTCGCCTTCACCTCGCCGGTCTTGCCGGCATGGCGCACGCGCACGCCCTTGACCCCGTCGTCGTCGGCCACGAGGCTGAGCGCGCGCGCTTGATAGACGACCGCGACGCGGTTCTTGCGCGCGATTTCGGCCCAGGCGGCGATCAGGCCGGGACCGCCGCCCCAGCTCTCGACCGTGAGCCCGCCCCAGAATTTGAACTTGCCGTCGACCTTGAACGCCTGGCGGCCGTAGATCGGCGCAAACCTGACGCCCTTGCCGTGCATCCAGCGCATGGTGTCGCGGCTGTTCTTGACCAGGAGCTCGGCGAGGTCCGGGTCGGCGCGATACTCGGTGACGCGGCCGATGTCGTCGAAGAACATCTCCGTCGTGTAGGCGCCGAAGTCGGTATTGCGGATTTCCTCTTGCGTGAGATCGGGCATCAGCGCCTTGAGGTCGTCGACCCCGTCGTATACGCAGCGCATGGCGCCGGCGGTGAAGCGGGTGTTGCCGCCGGCCTCGTCTTCCGGGGCGCGCTCGAGCACGAGCACGGATACGCCGCTCTCGGCGGCCGCCAGCGCCGCGGAAAACGCGGCATTGCCGGCACCGACCACCACGACATCGACTGACGACGGCAACATGTACGGGAACCCTCGACGGCTTTGCTGGATCGCGGCGCGAACGCGGAAAAGCCGGTCGACCGCGCTGCCGGCCGATCATATACATCGGGCGCAATGACCGCGACCACCCATTCGCTGGCCGATCTGAACGCCGCGTCCGCCGCCGATTTCGTCGACGCGCTAGGCGACGTGTTCGAGCACGCTCCCTGGGTTGCCGAAGCGGCCGCCGCCGCGCGGCCGTTTGCGACCGTCGCTGCGCTGCACGACGCGCTGATGCAGGTCGTGCGCAGCGCGCCGCCCGAGACGATGCTCGGCTTCCTGCGCGGGCACCCGGAACTCGGCGGCAACGTCGCCCGCGCCGGCGCGATGACCGACGCGTCCAAGGCCGAACAAGGCGGCCTCGGGCTCGACCGCCTCGCGGCGGAGGACTTCGCCCGGTTCGAGCGGCTCAACCGGGCCTACCGCGCGCGGTTCGGCTTCCCCTTCATCATTTGCGTGCGCCGGCACACGCGCGCGTCGATCATCGACCGGTTCGAGCAACGCCTGCGCAACGATCCGGACACCGAGCTTGCCGCCGCGCTTGACGAAATCGGCCACATCACGCGCCTGCGCCTCGCCGCCCTCGTCGCGGAACGGGAAACGCCGTACCGGCCGCTCACACCACTTGGTTCTTGAGCTGCGTCTCGCCGCGCCACAGGCGTTCGAGGTTCTCAAGCAGAACATCGAGCACGTTGTCCTCGTAGCGTCGGGTCTCGCCGGCGGTGTGCGGCGTGATCAGGACGTTGTCGAATCCCCAGAGTGGGGAAGCGTCCGGCAACGGCTCCTCCACCGTGCAGTCGAGGGCCGCGCCGGCGATGCGCCCAGCCGCAAGCGCGGCGACGAGCGCGGGCTCATCGACCACGCGACCGCGCGCAACGTTGACCAGGTAGGCCGACGGCTTCATGGCGGCGAGCGCGGCCGCGTCAATCAGCTTTTCGGTCTGCGGGGTGAGCGGACACGTGAGCGCGACGATGTCGGCCTGCGGCAGCAGCTCGCCGAGGCGCGCATCGGTCGCGACGAGATCGGCGGCGCCGACGCCGGTCGCAGGGTCGCGCTTGGTCGCGATCACACGCATCCCGAAGGCGCGCGCGAGCGCAGCGAGCCGCGAGCCGATGCGCCCAAGGCCGACGATCAGCAGCGTCTTGCCGCCGAGTTCGTCCTCGCGCTGCGCGGGATCGGAGATCATGCCGCGCCAGTGGCGACGCCGCTGGTTGTCGCGCGCCGCCGGGATGTGCCGCATGAGCGCGAGGATGAGCGCCATGGCGTGCTCGGCGACCGCCCGCTCGTTGACGCCCTGGGCACTGGCGAGACGAATGTCGCGCGCCCGCAGCGCCTCGCGGTCGAACTGATCGACCCCCGCGCCGATCGATTGAATGAAGCGCAGCTTGGCCGCGCGCGCGATCAGTTCGTTGCGCCACAGGCCGGATATGACGAGAACGTCGGCTTCGGCGATGCGCGCGGTCAGGTCGTCGAGGTTGCGCACCTGCACGGAGCGCATGCCGGTGTTGCGCGCGGCAAACCGCTCGCCCAGGCGATAGGCCACGTGGGCAAAGCAGATATTGAGGTCGGTGCGATCGGGAAACGGACGTGCCGTCATGATGGCGCGGCCGCCCGTACGCCGCGCGACCGCGCCCGGATGCGGATCCGGGCGCGGCAGCTAACCCGGCGTGCAGGAATTAGACGGCTTCCTTGAGTTCCTTGGCGGCGCGGAACGCGACTTTCTTGCTCGCCTTGATCTTGATCGGCTCGCCGGTCGCCGGATTGCGCCCCATGCGGGCCGCCCGCTTGCGCACTTGCAGGATGCCCAGGCCGCTCATGCGGATGCGTTCGCCCTTCTTGAGGTGCTTCACGAGCAGCCCCACCAGGTCGTTGATGATCGTTTCGGCCTGCTTTTTCGGGACCTCGTGGCTCTCCGCAAGCGCCGCCGCGAGATGCTTGATGGTGACGGTCGTAGGTGAAGCTGCCTTTGCCATGGTCGAAGGACTCCCCGTGTTGAACCAAGTCTTATTCGGAAGACGCCGAATCACGCTTCGCCGCATTGATACTAGATTCGTGGCCGCTGGCCACGGCAAAAACCGCTATTTATCGAGGAAACTTGTCGACAACAGCGATCCCGGTGCGGCCTATTGCCTCGCGCATTGGGGCGACAAAATGGTGATTTGTGCCCATTTTTCCGGGCTTTCCGCCGCAGGCTTCCCTCCGGCGGACACGCCGGACGCCCGAAAACCCGCTATTTATCGAGGAAACCCGTCGATACCCAGGGAACCGCGGCGACCACGACAAGGCCCAGGAGGAGGGCCGCGAGGTAGCCCCAGATCGGCCGCACCCCTTCGTCGGGGCTGACCCGCCCGATGGCGCAGGCGGCGTAATAGCCTACCCCGAACGGCGGTGCGAACAGGCCGATGCCCATGGCGAGGACGACCACCATGGCGTAGTGCACCTCGTTGACGCCGACCTGGCGGGCGATCGGAAACAGCAGCGGGCCGAACAGCACGATCGCCGGAATTCCTTCAAGGACGCTGCCGAGGATGATGAAGACGAGAACCGACACAGCCAGGAAGGTGGCGGTGCCGCCGGGCAGCCCGGTCATCGCGGCGGCGAGGTCGCGCGAGAAGCCCGATTGGGTCAGCGCCCAGGCCATGGCGGTCGCCGCGCCGATGATGAACAGAATCGCTCCGCACAGGGACGCGGTGTCGATCAACATCGGCATGAACCGCGCCCAGGGCAACGTGCGCGAGACAAGGAGGCCCACGATAAGGGTGTAGACGATGCCGATGGTGGATACCTCGGTCGCGGTGGCGACGCCTTCGACCACCGCCGCGCGAATGAGGAAAGGCAACGCCAAGCCGGGAAGCGCGAGCGCGAAAGCGCGCATGATCTCGGCGGCGGGAGCGCGCCGCACGTAGGAGAGATCGTCGTTGCGATAACGCCGCCACACGACGACGCACAGCGCGAGCGCCAGCACCAGCGCCGGCAACAGTCCGCCGGTGAACAGGGCGGCGATGGAGACGCCGGTGACCGAGCCGATGGTGATGAGCACGAGGCTGGGCGGGATCGTCTCCGACATGGCGCCGGAGGACGAGAGCAGCGCGACGAGGTCGCCCGGTTTGGCGCCGCGCGCCTTCATCTCGGGAAACAGCACCGGGGCAACGGCCGCCATGTCGGCTGCCTTCGATCCGGATATGCCGGAGACCAGATACATGGCACCGAGCAGCACGTAGGAGAGGCCGCCGCGCATGTGGCCGAGCAGCGCGTTGAGAAAATCGACCATGGCCTTCGCCATTCCGGTCGATTCGATCAGCAAGCCGAGGAAGACGAACAGCGGAACGGCGAGGAGGATGATGTGCGACATCCCTTCGTCGATCCGACTGACCACCACGGTGAGCGGCGTATGGGTGGTGATGGCGAGAAACGCGAAGGTCGCGAGCGCGAACACGAACGCGATGGGCGCGCCCGCCAGCACGCCGGTCCCGACCAGAAGAACGAAAAACACGACGAGCCTGTAATTGCCGATCGCCATCAGGGCCGGTTTGAGCATCCACAAGCCGGTTCCGAGGGCGGCGATGACGGCGAGCGCCAGCACGACGTCGGCAAGGCCGCCGACGCGGGCGAGCCGCAGGCCTGCGAACAGCAGCATGAGCGCGCAGCCGACCGGAAGCGCCGCCGCGCGCCATACGCTGGGGATTTCGAGCGCCGGCGTCACCACCAGCGCCTCGTCGAGGGCGTATTCGACTGCCGGCCACAGGATCAGCACGAGGAATGCAATGGCGGTCGCCACCGCCAGCGCTTCGAGAAAGGCGCGAAGGCGCGGACCGGCGCGGCCGACCAGCATCGCCATGCGCATGTGCTCCATGCGGCGGAACGCGACCACGGTGCCGAGCATGGCGAGCCACAGAAACAGGATCGAGGCGAGTTCGTCCGACCAGGTGAACGGTCGGCGAAACCCGTAGCGGGCGACGACGCCAGCAAACAGGATGACGATCTCGACGGCGGTGAGGACGGCCGCCGGAATTTCGACGGCGCGGCCGAGGGCTGCTTCGAGGCGGGCCGGGATGGGCCGGGCGGAGGAAGCCGAGACGCCGGCCGAGTCAGACCGCATCACGAGATCGGGCCGGTGAATTTTTCCAAGACCGCCCAGGCTTCGTCGCCGTATTTGGCGCGCCACTCCTTATAGAAGCCCGCGGACTGGAGCTTGGCGCGGAACGGCGCCGGGTCGACCGTGATGAACTCCATGCCCTTGGAAGTGAGATCGGCCTGCAGGCTGTCGTTGGCCTTCTGGATGTCGGCGCGCTGGTCGACGGCGGATTGGTTGAGATTCCTGGCGATCACGTCGCGCAGGTCGGCGGGAAGTCCATTCCACACTTTGCCGTTCGCCAGGAACCAGAAGCCGTCCCACATGTGGTTGGTAACCGACAGATACTTCTGCACCTCGTAGAGTTTGGCGAAGAAAATCACAGCGAGCGGATTCTCCTGGCCTTCGACGACCTTGGTCTGGAGCGCCGAGTAGACTTCGGAGAAATTGATCGAGGTGGGCGCGGCATCGAACGCCTTGAACATCGAGGTCCACAACGGGCTCGGCGGCACCCGGATCTTGAAGCCGACGAGGTCGTCCGGCGTCCTGATCGGCCGCGTCGACGAGGTGATCTCGCGGAAGCCGTTGTCCCACGCCTGTTCCATGGCGTGCAGCCCGGACTTGTCGATCTGCGCGCGGATGTAGGCGCCGAGCGCGCCGTCCATGGCCGGCCACACCTGATCGTAGCTGCCGAACGCGAAGCCGATGCCGTTGATCGAGGCGGCGGGGACGAGCGTCGAGAGGATGAGCCCCGAGAGGGTGAAGAACTCGATTGCGCCCGAGCGCAACTGGCTCAGCATGTCGGTGTCGGAGCCGAGCTGGTTGTTGGGAAAGATCTCGATCTCGACGCGCCCGTCGGTCTGCGCCTTGATGCGGTCCACGGCCTCCTTGGCGCGCACGTTGAGCGGGTGCGTGACCGGCACGTTGTTGGCGTATTTCAGGGAAAATTCCGTCGCGCCCCGCGCGACCCACGGCATCGCCAGGGTAGCGCCGGCGGCGGCACCGGCCAGAAGCGCCGTGCGGCGAGTGGCGATGATCGTCATGATGCTCCCTCCCATGCGGCCGTGCGCGGACGTTGCCCGGCGGCGCCGACCGGCGGCATCATGGGCAACCGCCGGAAAGGCGGCAAGGGTCAAGGGAGGCGCGCATGGCAAAGGCGAAACGGGGAGCCAAGCCCGCGGTTAAACGCAATTCGTCCGCCAAGCGCGCCGCGATCGTGACCGGCGGCGCCTCCGGCATCGGGCTCGCCTGCGCCGAGGCGCTCGTCGGCGCCGGCTGGCGGGTCGGCATTCTCGACCGCGACGAAGCGGCGCTCGAACGGGCGCGCAAACGTTTCCGCAACGAGCGCGCGGTGCGTATCGCCCAGCTCGACGTGACCGACGAGCCGGCGGCGGTTGCCGCGGTTGACGCCATGGCCACGGCGTTCGGCCGGCTCGACGGGCTCCTCAATTCGGCCGGCATCGGCGCCGACGTGCACGTGCTCGATACGCCGGTCGAGCTGTTCCGCAAAGTGCTCGACATCAACGTGACCGGGACCTTCATCGTCGGCCGCGCCGCCGCGCGCATCATGAAGGACCGGGGCGGCGGCGCGATCGTCAATGTGGGATCGATTGCCGGCGTGCGCGGCTCGAAGGGGCGCGTCGCCTACGGCGCGTCCAAGGGCGCGGTCGCGACCTTGACCAAGGTGATGGCGGTCGACCTCGCCCGCTTCAACATCCGCGTCAATGCCATCGCGCCGGGGCCGGTGGAGACGCCGCTGGTCAAGGCGATCCACACGCCGGAGGTGCGGCGCGGCTGGCTCCATCACGTGCCGATGCGCCGCTACGCGGCGCCGGAAGAGATGGCCGGCACCGTGCTGTTCCTGCTCGATCCGGCGCAGTCGGGCTACCTCACCGGCGAGGTCATCGCCGTCGACGGCGGCTTCCGCGGCGCAGGCATGATGCTGATCGAGGAGTGATTTTGTGCTAAAAATCCCTACCCGGAATCCCCCCATCCTGATGTCGGCTCTTGAAGGGCTGTTGCCGCAGCGCCACAGGCGCGAGAAAAACGACACGGACCGGCTTGAATTTTGGACACCTACGGTGTCCGAATAACCGCTGGGGTTGTTTCGTAAGATTGGGAAATTGCGTACGGCCTTCCGGCCGAGGGGGCGGTATGGCAGGGGGAACGCGCAGGGGTCACCCCGCGCTGCGGGCGGCATGGGCGACGGCGCCCGTGCGCCTGGCACGGTCTTTTGCGCTCACGTTCGCCTGCCTTTGCCTCGGGACGATTTCCGCGCGCGCGGTCGACGGCATGTGGCTCGCCGCACCGGCGACCCCCAATTGGAACACCGGCACCAATTGGACGTCGAGCCCAAGCGTGCCCGACGGCACCGCGTCGTTCGGCGCCTCGACCCAGACCTCGCTCACCTTCTCGGCAACGACTACGTCCATCGGCACGATCCAATTCAATGCCGGCGCACCGGCCTATACGTTCACCCTGACGACGACCTCTCTGCTGATCCCCCAACTGATCGTGAACGGTGCCGGCATCGTCAACAACTCCTCCAACCCGCCAACTTTCGTCCTCAATAATCCCGCTGTTGCCGGCGACCCTAACATGCTGACGTTTCAAAACGCGGCGACTGCGGGTAACGCGAATATCATCGCCAACGGCGGTGCCACAGGAGCTCCGTTGATCCAGTTTTTCAATACGTCGAGCGCGGGGAACGCAACGTTCACGCTGAACAATGTCACCCCAGTGATCTTCAATGATTCGAGCACCGCCGGGTCGGCGACATTCAATTTCAAGACTGGCAGCGACTTTGAGTTCGCGAATTCCAGCAACGCGGGCACGGCGATAATCAACATCATCGCCAGCGGCGACCTTAGTGCATTTGCCAACACGAGCACGGCCGCCAATGCCCAGATCACGATCACATCGGGCTCCACCGGCCTCGGTTTCTTCGATTCCAGCAGTGGCGGCCATGCCGTGTTCAACAACTCCTCTTCGGGCGTCTCCGGGGGAGGACTCTTCTCCCCCGGGCTCTTCTTCATCGATAGTTCCACCGCGGCGAATGCGACCATCACCAACAACGCCGGCGGCACGCTCGGTTTCGGACCGTATACGTTCATCACCGGTTCCCTCAGCTTCGATCTGACCAAAGGCACCGGCAGCGCCGGCAACGCGACCATCATCAACAACGCCGGCGGATCGACCACGTTCTACAACCAGAGCACCGGCGGCACCGCGAACATCACCAACAATGCCGGCGGTACGCTGTTCTTCGTCAATCTCGGCGGGTCGCCGATCGACCCCGACGCCTCGACCGCGCGCGTCATCAACAACGCCGGCGGCCAGGTCGATATCTCGCAGGTCAACAGCGGCGTGTCGATCGGCTCGCTGTCCGGCTCCGGCAACGTGTTTCTCGGGTCGAAAGCGCTCACCCTCGGCAATCTCAACGGCAACGACACGATCGGCGGCGTGATTTCCGACGGCGGGATGGGCGGCGGCTCCGGCGGCCAGCTGATCAAAGTCGGCACCGGCGACCTCACGCTCACCAATACCGAAACCTATACCGGCGCGACGACGGTCAACGGCGGCACCCTGACGGTGAACGGCTCGATCGCGACCTCGAGCGGGGTGACCGTCAACTCCGGCGGCACGCTCGCCGGCACCGGCACGGTTTCGGCGACGACCGTCAATTCGGGCGGCACGCTCGCGCCCGGCCCCAACGGCAATGTCGGAACCTTGACGGTGAACGGGAGCCTGACGTTCAACGCCGGCAGCATTTTCCTGGTCGACGTGACGCCCAGCACGTCGAGCAAGGTCTTGGTGAACGGGACCGCGAGCCTCACCGGCACCGTCGACGCAGTGTTCCTGCCGGGAAGTTATCTGACGAATTCCTACACCATCCTCACGGCGACCGGGGGACGCAGCGGCACCTTCAGCAATCTCGTCACCTCCGGCCTGCCGGCGTTCCTCACCGCCAACCTCGCCTACGACCCGAACGACGTGATGCTGGTGACCTTGCACTCCAACCTCGTCACCACGCCGGGCCTCACCGTCAACCAGACGGCGGTGGCGGCGAGCCTCGACAATTCGTTCAACACCGGCCATGGGACCCTGAGCGGGCTCTCCTTCGTGACGCCGGCGCAGCTTCCCGCCGCGCTCAACGCGCTCTCCGGCGAAGGCACCAGCGCCACCCAGGAAACCGCCTTCGGCGCCGGCGACCTCTTCCTCACCACCATGATGGAGCAGGGCCAATTCTGGCGCTCCGGCACGGGCGCGACCGGCGCCACCTATGCGCCGCTCGGTTACGCACCCGACGCCTCGCAGGCTCCGGTGTTCAAGGCGATGCCGGTCAAGGCGCCGTTCGCTCCGCCCGAGCCGCTCTATCGGGCGTGGTTTGCCGGCTTCGACGGCAGTTGGCACCTTGACGGCGAGGCAGAGCCCGGCAGCGCGACCCAGAGCCACAACACCGCCGGCGCCGCGGCCGGCCTCGATTACCAGGTCAACTATAACCTCTTGGTCGGCCTCGCGGCAGGCGGCAGCACGTCGACGTTCTCGGTGCCGGATCGCGCCACCAGCGGCACCCTCGACGGCGCCCACATTGGCACCTACGGGGTGGCGCGCTGGGACGCGTGGTATGCGGCCGGGGCGCTCGCGTTCAACGCTTTCGACAACCGGCTCACCCGCACGGTCGCCGGCGTCGGGCCGACCGAGATCGAGACCGGGGCCTTCAACAGCGACATGCTCAGCGGCCGTTTCGAGGTGGGCTACAAGCAGGCGTTCAACGGCTTCGCCGTCACGCCGTTCGCGGCGGTGGAATTCGCCGAACTGTGGCAGGCGGGCTATACCGAGAGCAGCACCACCCTCGCCGGAACGCCCGGCGTGAACGGATTGACATATTCTGCCCAGACGGTGTCCTCGCTGCCGACCTTCCTGGGCGCACAATTCGACACGCGGGTGGTGCTGGCGAACGGCACGGTGTGGTCGCCTTACGCGCGAGTGTCGTGGGTGCACGAGTTCGATCCGACCCGCGACATCAACGCGTCGTTCATCACGCTGCCGGTGACGAACTTCACCGTGTTCGGGCCTAGCGGTGCACGCGACGCGGCCCGCATCGACCTCGGTTCGAAACTCGCCATCGGCCGCAACATCGCGCTGTTCGCGAGCTTCGACGGCGAGTTCTCCGACCGCAGCCAGATGTATGCCGGGCGGGGCGGCCTCGAGGTTACCTGGTGACGTTGTCATGACCACGATGAGCGCGCCGCTCGTCACCGACAGCGTGACCACGCTGGGCGCCGACGCGCGCGGCAGCGCCGGCATGATGCTGATCGAGGAGTGATCTTGATCCCTATGAAGTTATGCGTTAGCGCCATCGGGCGGGACAGTGGAGCATTCGCATCAATGACCAATGGCGCATCTGTTTCCGGTGGACGCAAGGTGGCGCGGAAGCGGTCGAGATCGTCGACTATCACTGATCTGCCGAATCCGCACCCGGGCGAAGTACTGATGGAGGAGTTCCTGCGGCCTATGTCGCTCAGCCAGAGCGCGCTTGCCCAAGCCATCGGTGTCCCGCCGCGCCGCATCAACGAAATCATACTCGGCAAGCGCACGATCACCGCCGACACCGATTTGCGGCTGGCACGTTACTTCAGAGTATCCGATGGGTTCTTTCTTGCTCTTCAAGCCGACCATGATTTGATGGAACGCCGACGACAAATCGGACCGCTATTGAGATCGATCAAGCCGCGAAAAAAGGCAGCGTAAGTTGTGACGACCACGATGAGCGCGCCGCTCGTCACCGACAGCGTGACCATGCTGGGGGCCGACGCGCGCGGACGCGCGGTGATCGCCGCCTCGCACGGCGGCGTGTACGCGGCCTACCTGGCGGCCAAGGCCGGCGTCAAGGCGGTGATCCTGAGCGACGCCGGGGTCGGGCGCGAGCGCGCGGGCATCGGCGGCCTCGCCTATCTCGCCGCGCTGGGCGTGGCGGCGGCCGCCATCGGCCATCGTTCGGCCCGCATCGGCGACGGGGTCGACTGCGCCAAGCGCGGGATCGTCAGCCACGTCAATGGTCCGGCCGCCGCCAACGGGATTCGCGCCGGCATGCATGCGAGCGTGGCGCTCGATCTCCTCGCTGCGAGCGAACTTCCGCCCTCCCCGGCGCCGCCGCCGCAGCACGAGACGCGCCATCGCCTCGCCGACGCCGAGGCGCCGGGCGTGAGGGTCGTAGCCGTCGATTCCGCTTCGCTCGTCGAGCCGCAAGACGCCGGCGGCATCGTGCTCACCGGCTCGCACGGCGCGCTGCTCGGCGGGCGGCCCGAGACCGCCATGAAGATCGCCGCCTTCGCGGCCGTGTTCAACGACGCCGATCGCGGCATCGACGATTGCGGCATCGCGCGCCTGCCGGCGCTCGACCAGCGCGGCATCGCTGGCGCGACGGTGAGCGCCTGGAGCGCGCGCATCGGCGACGGCCTCTCGACCTATCGCGACGGCTTTGTCACGGCCGTCAACGAGACCGCCGCGCGCCACGGCGGCGCGGTCGGGATGGCGGCGAGCGAATTGGTGGCGCGGCTGGTTGCCGCCCGGGCTAAAGCGTGATGGCTTTTCTTCGAATCGCCACCACGCTTTTGCGTATTGTTGGAGCATGATGTTGTCCGAAAACCGGTACCCACCCCGGATCAAGTCCGGGGCAGGCATTTTCGGCATCATGCTCTGAGGAGATCGCGCGATGAACGCCCCCGTGTCGAACTCCGCCCGTCGGCTCAACGGCGGCTACGCGCTCGCCGAAATGCTGCGGATCGCCGAAGCGGGACCGATGTTCGGCATGGGCGGGTTTCAGCTGCTGCCGTTCTATGACGCGGTGCGCGTGCTTGGCCTCAGGCACGTGCTCATCAATGACGAGCGCTGCGGCGCCTTCGCGGCCGATGCCTATGCGCGCGTCACCAACCGGCCGGGCGTGTGCGACGGCACCCTCGGGCCCGGCGCCACCAACCTCGTCACGGGCCTGGTCGAGAGCTTCAACGCCGGCATTCCGCAAGTGGTGCTGATCGGCGGCGCCAACCGCGACCACGCGGGCAAGAACATGACCCAGGAGGCTCGGCAGGCCGACATCCTGCGGCCGGCCGTCAAGGAGGTGATCCGCATCGAGGCGGTCAAGCGCGTGCCGGAACTGCTGCGCCGCGCCTTCGCGGTCGCGACCAGCGGCCGGCCCGGCCCGGTGGTGCTCGACGTGCCGGAGGACATCTGCCACGGCGAGTACGAGTTCGACATCGCCGACTTCTGGATCGATCCGGCGACGCTCAAAGCGCAAGCGCGCCGCACCCGGCCCGATGCGGCCGATCTTGAGCGGGCGGCGGCGATCATCGCCAAGGCGGCGCGCCCGCTGCTGCTGGTCGGCGGCGGCATCCACGTATCCCAGGCTTACGACGCGCTCCTCGCGCTCGCCGAAAGCCAAGCCGTCCCGGTCGCCCACACCATGTCGGGCAAGGGGGCGATTGCCTGCACCCATCCGCTCTCGGCCGGGCTGTTCGGCCGCTATTCGCGCATCGCCAACGAGTTGATCGCCACCGCCGACGCCTTGATCGTCGTCGGCTGCAAGCTTGGCGAGATCGCGACGCGACGCTTTCAATTGATCCCCGCCGGCACGCCGCTCATCCACATCGACATCCTGCCCGAGGAGATCGGCCGCACCACGCGCGCCGACGTGGCGCTTGCGGCCGACGCGCGCCTCGCGCTCGTCGATCTCGCGGCGGCGCTGGGCGACGGGGCGGCGGCGCGGGCCGGGCGCAAGGCCTATGCCGACGAGGTGCCGGCGCGCATGGCCAAATGGCGCGCGGGCGCCGCCGACCGCCTCAAATCGAGCGAGCGGCCGATCAACGTCGGCCGGCTGATCGACGAACTCAACGCGGTCATGCCGGAGGATGCGATCCTGGTAGCCGACGGCGGCTTCGCCGGCCATTGGGGCGGCCTCCTGTTCGACACCAAACGGGCCGGGCGCCACTTCATCGCCGACCGCGGCCTCGCCTCGATCGGCTACGGCGTGCCCGGCAGCATGGGCGCGCAGATCGCCGCCGGATCGCGCCGCGTCGTCGGCCTGACCGGCGACGGCGGCTTCAACATGACGATCGGCGAACTGGAGACGGCGCGGCGCGCCGGCACGCCGTTCGTGCTGTGCGTGTTCAACAACGCGGCGTCGGGCTACGTGAAGGCGCTGCAGCATTCCATGTTCGGCCGCGGCAATTACCAGTCGTCCGACCTGGTCGAGATGGACTACGCGGCGATCGCGCGCGCCATGGGCTGCCACGGCATCCGCGTCGAGGACCCCGCCGCGATCGGCGCGGCGCTGCGCGAGGGCCTCGCCAACACGGCAAGCCCGACCGTCATCGACGTGGTCGTCACCCGCGACCCGGCGCGCATGCTGCCCGGCGTCGACGCGCGCGCGCTCACCGTGGAAAAGGGCGACCGGCCGGTGTGATTCGTCATTGCGAGCGAAGCGAAGCAAGCCAGGACAACACGTGGCTTTCTGGATTGCTTCGTCGCCCTTCGGGCTCCTCGCAATAACGAACGAGCGCGGCGACCGCTGCAATATACGTGCGCTTCGAGTATTTTGGCTGTAATGCAGCTCCTGCCCTTGAATAACCGCCTCGAGCGAATCGGCCAGCACATAGTGCGGGCGAGGTTGTTCCTCGATTTATGGTTCTATTTCGAGGAGCGCGACTCGCGACGCAAAATTATCGATACGATGCGGGAGTACAACGAGTTCTTCCGATTCACCCCGCATGCCTATCTAGTCACCTATGTGATCTACATGGCAGGCGTGTTCGACAAGAGCAGGGGTACGATCAGCCTCGCGCCCTTGATTCGCGAAGTAAAGGCGGCAGGACAATTGAAAGCGCAAGATGCCAAGGTCGCCGACGCACTCCTGGCGCAGGCGAAGCCTATCGCCGATAAGGTCGCAATTCTGCGCCATAAAGCGTTCGCACATCGAAGCGCCCATATCTCGTACGATGAGGTATTCAAAATGGCCAACGTCAAGCCCGCCCAGCTTCGGGAACTGACGGACGTAGCGCTAAAGATCACCAACTGCCTATTGCTGGCACGCGGCCTCCGCGATCAATACTTCTCCGAACTTCCCCGAGAAGCGGCCCAAGCCATGATGAATGTCTTAAGCGGTCACAGCAGTCGCGAGCGCTGACTAACGATAATCAAGTAACGCGAGATACGAAAATTCTCAAAGCCTCCCCGGTACCGCCCACCGTCGATCAGCAGGTCTGGCCGGTGACGAAGCCGGCGTGTTCCGAGCGCTTCGCTCCGTTCATAGAGACGCCTGGGACTATTTTGGCAGCTTTAGCTTGCCGACCGTCGCAGCCAGCTTCTTGGTGCAGCGGATTAGATCGGCCAAAAGTCGCTCATCAATCTCCGTGCGGCCTTCATATTCGGCCAGATTGCGCTCGTTGTGAGCTCTCAAGAATATTTGCAAATCTGCGCTATCCGTTTGCACCGTATGGACAAGGGTCTGAAAGACCGTGATTCGGTCTTGCGAACGGTATCCGTGTTGACGCAACGCGGCGAGCGCCAGCCTATGCGCGGCGCCATATGCCAAGTCAAATTGACTGTCGCTCCCGATGTCCTGATTTTGAGCATCTGCCAAGCGCCTTCGCGCGGAACTCACCATGCTTTCAAACTCCGTCCGCGATGCTGGTTCAGTCCTCAGTTTTCCGATTCCAACGAGATTGTCGAGTGCTGCTTTGCTCATGCCTCGATATCCCTTTCCGAACCAAAAATGAAAAGCTTAGGCTGGGTTTTGACCTTGTTGGCGAACGAGGCTCTCTGAGAAGCTTTGCGCTTCCAATCTTTCACAGAAAGAAAAAGCGGGCTTACCTTGCGCTGCAAGATGCCTTGGGCATTTTGCAAAGCAGTATAGAGATCGGAATAACTCAGCTCGTCTCCAATCACCATGAGATCAATATCGCTCTGCGCTGTGTCAGACTCTTTTGCTACCGACCCATACACGAATGCGGCCTTGATCTTATTGGAATAGGGTGCAAGCGCTTTTCTAAGCGGCTCGGTTAGACCTACCGTCTTGAGAACAAGGCTTTGCAATTCCCCGAAAACCGGGGACTCACGATTGGCGCGAAAGTGCTTCTGATTTCCGATGCGTTCGACCGAAACGAGTCCGCTACGCTGCAAGCGCGATAGCTCGCGTTCTACCGCACCTGTTCCAGAATGGATGCGCCTGACGATCTCGGATGTATAGAAGCTGCGCTCCGGGTGGCCAAAAATGAGGGCCAGCACGCGTTGCTGTACCTTCGAGAACAAGGCATTGGAAATGCTCACAGCCTCCATTTTCCAGTCCCTCAAATACAGACCCCGGTTTGGGTCAAATACACCCCAATTTGGGGCCGAGCAAGAGCTGTGGTCCGCACCCGATCCCCTTCTCGTGCTGGCAACGGCAATCGCTCGGGAACCGGACGCAGGCCCTTGCACGGGCATCGTAAAACGGCTATGTATATCCCACTGGGATATACGAAAGGATTGACCGGATGACCCGTTCCACCGTCTTCACGACCAATCGCAGCCAAGCCGTGCGCCTGCCGAAGGCCGTGGCCTTTCCCGAGGGCGTTCGCCAAGTTGAAATCATTAAAGTTGGTTCGAGCCGAGTCATCACTCCAGTGGGGAAGCGCTGGGATGATTTATTTCTCCGCGGACCGCGAGCTTCGTCAGACTTCATGAACGAGCGCATTCAGCCTGCGCCCGAGGACCGTGAGCCATTTTAAATGTTGCAATACATGCTGGACACCAACATCTGCATTTACGTAATCAAAAACTATCCGAGGAGTTTGCGCGAAAGGTTCAATCAACTTGCCGAGCAAGTGTGCGTATCGAGTATAACCCTAGCGGAACTGTATTATGGTGCCGAGAAGTCTGCACGAGTGCTGCAAAATATTCAGGAAGTCGAAGAGTTTATTTCACGTTTGGATGTGCTCGCGTTTTCGCCAAGAGCCGCAAAGCATTATGGGCAAATACGTGCCGAGCTTGAGCGTGCCGGCGCGCCGGTAGGCCCGCACGACCTGCTCATCGGCGGACATGCGCGTGCCGAAGGTCTGATCGTCGTGACCAACAATCTGCGCGAGTTCGCGCGAATGCCCGGCGTCCGCGCCGAGAATTGGGCCCAATAGGATTCGACACCAAACTTGATCCCCGGTTCGCTCAAAACGTCCCCGGGTACTGCCCGCCGTCGATCAGCAGGTTCTGGCCGGTGACGAAGCCGGCGTGCGCCGAGCACAGGAACGCCACGTAGGCGCCGATCTCGTCGGGCTCGCCGTAGCGGCCGGCCGGATTGGCGGCGGCGCGTTCGCCCCAGATCGCCTCGAAGCTGCGCCCGGTTTGCGCGGCGAGCGCCTCGACGTGCCTGCGCTGCCCGTCCGAGGCGATAATGCCGGGCAGGATGTTGTTAATCGTGACGTTGCGCTTGATCGTTTCCCGGGCGATGCCGGCGACGAAGCCGACCAAGCCGGAGCGCGCGCCATTGGAGAGGGAAAGGTCGGGCTGGGCGATCTTCACGCTGCGCGAGACGATATTGACGATGCGGCCGAAGCCGCGCGCCATCATGCCGTCGACGGTCAGCCGGATCATGTCGATCGGCGCCAGCATCATGGCGTCGAGCGCCGCGATCCAGTCCTCGCGCCCGTAATGGCGAAAGTCGCCGGGCGGCATGCCGCCGGCGTTGTTGAGGAGGATGTCGGGCGCGGGGCATGCGGCAAGGGCGGCGCGACGCCCCGCCTCGGTGGTGACGTCGCCGACGACCGCGGCAACGCTGGCGCCGGTCTCGGCGCGGATGGCGGCAGCCGCCTCATCGAGCGGCCCGGCGGTGCGTGCCAGCATGGTCACCGCCACGCCTTCGCGCGCCAGCGCCAGCGCGCAGGCGCGTCCCATGCCGCGGCTGGCGCCGGTGAGCAGCGCTCGTTTGCCGGCGATGCCGAGGTTCACGTCGTCATGCGGCGATGGCTGCCGGCTTCGGCGTGTAGCCGTAGGCGGCCGCGAGCCCCAGGTCCTGCACGATCCGGACGCCCTTGGCGAGCGCCTCGCCGTCGAGGCCGGTGAGCGGCCGCCGCAGGTCGCCCGCCGGCATGCCAAGCGCCTGCATCAGCGACTTCACCGCCACCGGATTGATGGCGGAATAGGTGAAATGCAGCAGCGGCAGGAGCTTGAGATAGAGGCGGCGGAAGGTTTCGGCGTCCTGATAGCCCGACCACGGGGTCGAGAGCGCCGCCATTTCGGCCGGCGCGATGTTGCCGGTCATGTTCGCGGTGCCGTGCCCGCCCAGGCTCATGGTTGGCACCACCAGGCCGAGATTGGGCGAATCGCAGCACATCACCGCCACGTCCGGCTTGGCGGCGAGCACCTGCGCCACTTGGGCGACCCGCGCGGTCGATTCCTTGTGCACCACGTAGTTGGGGTGGCGGAACAGGCGCAGGAGATTGTCCAAGTGCAGATCGGTCTTCACCCGCGGCGGATTATTGTAGATACCGAGCGGCAGGTCGCTCGCGTCGGCCACGTCGAGGAAGAACCTTTCGATGTCGGCCTCCGAGGCGCAGATGTAGGCGGGCGCCGCCAGGATCGCCCCGTCGGCGCCGTTGTCGCGGGCAAAGCGCACGCT
>DASPVJ010000588.1:0-4778 GCA_035622435.1 Xanthobacteraceae bacterium
CGGCCACGAGCCTGTCAGTTTAACAAGATCGTTTAAGCTGTCGGCAATGCGTTCGATATATCGTCGAGTTGTGATGACGGGTCCGCTTAACCCGGATGCCCGCCGAGGAGCATCCCGCAACGCAGCGGCCGGCAATGGTGCTTCGCAGCCGATTTCCCTACCGGAAAATTGCCTGGGCGGTGTTTCTGACGCCCGTCGGCGGGTGCGTCGGGTTGCTCCTGCTGATGGCGTTTTGGTTGATAGCGGGTGAACTTCGGCTGACGTCGCTTCGGGACGCGCGGCTGTTTCTCGCGCTGGCGCTGTTCGGCGCGGTGACATTCGGAAGCATGTATGCGGCGCCGGTGACGCTGGTGGTGCTGCCGGTCGTCCGCTACCTGCGGCCGGGGCGCGACAGGTTCTCGCTGTTCTTGCTTGCGCTCGCGGGCGTGGTGTTCGGATTCCTGTCTCCTGCGGGGATGATCTTTCTTGCGCAGAAATCGTCGAGCTTCGTCAGAATGGATATCGTGCTCGGCTTCGGGGCCGTCGGCGCAGGCAGCGGACTGATCATGGCGGCCGCATGGTTCTATCTCACGCAACCCCCGCCGGGCGATGACCCGGCGCCCTTGGACTGGAGGAGCGTCATGGGCAAGCTCACGAACGTAACCGAGGTGATCGCCTACATCGCTGCGCACGCGCTGGGCATGGCGTTTGCGCTGCTCGGAGGCACCGCGGCCGTATTCGCGATAGCGCGGTCGTACGGCTTCCAGAATCTGATGTTGGTGTCCTTGACATATTCGATCGTCATCATGCTGGTCGTGATGCTGCTGTTCTTTGTTTTCCGCGCGGTTCTGTCGCCGACGAAAACGCGGCCCGAATGAACGCATTCGACCACCTCGTCCTTTGGTCGGACTTCGGGCCGGATTGGCTCGTTGGCGCTATTTCATCGCGTCGTAGACCGCGTGCGTCCAGGCCCCCTCCGGCTTCTTGGTGATCACCGGATCGGAACCGCCGGTGAGCAAGGTCGCCACCGTGCGATCGTAATCCTTGGGATCGAGCGCGCCGTTGCCCGGGTCGAGGAGTTTGGCGATCTCGCCCATCATGCGCTTCTGGTGTTTTTCCGTCTGCGCGCCGGTGGTGTCGGCGGCGAGCACGGTCTTGGCGGCCTCGTCCTGGTTTTTGCGGGCATAGTCCCAGCCCTGCATCGAGGCTTTCACGAACTTCGCCATCTTGGCGACGAAGGCCGGATCCTTGAGCTTCGGCTCCATCGCATAGAGGCCGTCCTCCAAGGTCGCCACGCCCTCGTCCTCGTATTTGAAGACCACGAGCTGTTCCGGCTTGTAGCCGGCGTCGATCACCTGCCAATACTCGTTGTAGGTCATGGTCGAGATGCAGTCGGCCTGCTTCTGGATCAGCGGATCGACGTTGAAGCCCTGCTTGAGCATCTTCACGCCGCCCGGCGAGCCGTCGGTCTTGAAGCCGAGCTTCGCCATCCAGGCGAGGAACGGATATTCGTTGCCGAAGAACCAGACGCCGATGGTTCGGCCCTTGAGGTCCGCGGGCGCCTTGACGCCGGTGTCGGCGCGGCAGGTCAGCTCCAGCCCGGAGCGCTTGAACGGCTGGGCGATGTTGACCAGCGGGACGCCCTTTTCGCGCGAGGCGAGCGCCGAAGGCATCCAGTCGATGACGACGTCGGCGCCGCCGCCGGCGATCACCTGCGGCGGGGCGATGTCGGGCCCGCCCGCGTTGATGGTGACGTCGAGGCCGGCGGCGTCGTAGTAGCCCTTCGCCTTGGCGACGAAATAGCCGGCGAATTGCGCCTGGGTGACCCATTTGAGCTGCAGGGTGACCTTGTCGGCGGCGCAGGCGTCGCCGGCGAGCATGGCGCCGCAGGCGAGCCCGGTTGCGAGAACGATCGTCTTCATCATTGCGACTCCTCCATGGTTCGCGGCCCCCGTCAGGTTCGATAGGACGGGTGCCAAAAGGTCGTCGCGCGCTCGGCGAGCGCCACGACGCCGTAGAACGCCATTCCGGCGACGGCGGCAAGCGCGATCTCCGCCCACACCATGTCGAGCGACATGCGCGCTACTTCGATCGAGATGCGAAAGCCGATCCCCCGGGTGGGGGTACCGAAGAATTCCGCCACGATCGCCCCGATCAGCGCGAGCGTCGAATTGATCTTGAGCGCATTGAAGACGAACGGAAGCGCCGCCGGCAAGTAGAGCTTGCGCAGCGTCTGCCCCGCGCGGGCGCCATAGGAGCGCATCAGGTCGCGCTCGATCCGTCCGGCGGCGGAAAGGCCGGCGAGCGTGTTCACCAGCATCGGAAAGAAGCACATCACCGCCACCACCGCGGCCTTCGACCCCCAGTCGAAGCCGAACCACATGACCATGATGGGGGCGATGCCGACGATCGGCAGCGCGGAGACGAAATTGCCGAGCGGCAGCAGGCCGCGGGCGAGAAACGCGAACCGATGGGCGACGATTGCCGTCAGGAAGCCGGCGCCGCAGCCGATGGCGTAACCGGTGAGCACCCCGCGCACGAAGGTCTGAACGAAATCATCGCCCAAGGTCGGCAACGAATGGATCAGGCGCGTGGCGGTCGCGCTCGGCGTCGGCAGCAGCACCGGCGAAACGCCGAAGCCGCGCACCGCCGCTTCCCACAGGTAAATGACGAACGCGCCGAACAGCAACGGGACGGCAAGCTCCTGCAGCCGTCGCGTCGCTCCGCCCGCCGGCCGCAGCGCGGCGAGCGCGGTCAACGCGAGGGCCGCGCCCAGCCACGTCGCCAGCGTCAGCAGCCAAAAACCCGAACCGGCCGCGCCGGCGATCGTCGCGTCGTCGAGCAGCAGCAAGGTCGCGATGCAGCCGGCCGCGGTGCCGAGGAGGCCGAGCGCGGCCGCCAGCGCCGCGCCGCAGGGGGCGAGCGCGAACAGCGCCGCCTGCGCGAGCACCAGGGCGCTCAGGCTCGGCCGGGACGAAAGATCGGGCGCTCCTTGCGTCGACAGCGGCAGGACGAACGTCGCCGTCGCGCCCGCGGCCGCGAGCCAAAATCCGACCGCCTGCGCCCGGGAGATCACGCGAACGCCCCCATCCGCCGGTTCGTCCACGCGCCAACGGCGTCGATGAGCGCGATGAGACAAGTGGCCATGATCGCGGCCGCCAGCAGCGCGGCCCAGATTTGCAAGGTCTGGCCGTAGTACGAGCCGGCGAGCAGCCGCGCGCCGATGCCGGCCTGGGCGCCGGTCGGCAGTTCGCCGACGATGGCGCCGACCAGCGAGATCGAGATCGCGACCTTGAGGCTTGCGAACAGGAACGGCAGCGAGGACGGCCAGCGCAGCTTGCGCAACACCTGCGCGCGGCCGGCCGACCACGTCCGCATCATGTCGAGCTGAATGGGGTCGGGCGAGGTCAATCCCTTCACCATGCCGATGGCGACGGGAAAGAAGCACAGATAGGCGGAAATGATCGACTTCGGCAGCAGGCCGTGGATGCCGAGCGCGCCGAGCACGACGATGACGATCGGCGCGACCGCCAGGATCGGCACCATTTGCGAGCAGATGATCCACGGCAGCAAGCTCTTCTGCAGCGTGCGCATGTGCACGATCAGCACCGCGAGCAGAATGCCGAACGCCGTGCCGAGGACGAAGCCCAGCAGGGTCGCCGACAGCGTCACCCACGAGTGGTAGACGAGGCTGCGCGGGGAATAGGGCGGATAGCCGAATACCCCGTCGATGAATTGCAGGACCACCTGGTGCGGCGCCGGCACGATCGGCCGCTCGCCTGCGAGCGTTGCGGCGAGGAGATCGGCAAAACTGTAGCGCACCTCCTCGCGCTCGAACGCGTCGCGAGCGAGCGGCGCGTTCATCACGATCGCCGCGAGATACCACAACACGATCAGGATCGAGACGACGGCGAGAACCGGCGCCCGCTCGGCAACGAAGGCGCGCGGCCAGGCCGCCGGCGCAAGCGCGCTACTCGTCATAGGAATGCCCCGCCCGCAGGCCGGAGCGCACCCGCTGCGCGACCTTCAGGAACGCCGGCGTCTCGCGAATCTCGAGCGTGCGATCGCGCGGAAAATCGCACGGGATGATGTCGATGACGCGTCCCGGCCGCGGCGACATCACCACGATCCTGGTGGACAGGAACACCGCCTCGGGGATCGAGTGGGTGACGAACACCACGGTCTTGCCGGTGCGGTCCCACAGGCGCAGCAGCTGTTCGTTGAGGTGGTCGCGCACGATCTCGTCGAGCGCCCCGAACGGCTCGTCCATCAGCAGCAGCGCCGGATCGAACGACAGGGCGCGGGCGATCGACGCGCGTTGCTGCATGCCGCCGGAAAGCTGCCAGGGAAACTTGCGCTCGAAGCCGGAAAGATTCACGAGCTTGAGGTAGCGTTCGACGCGCTCGCGGCGCTCGGCCGCGTCGAATCCCATGATTTCCAGCGGCAGCATGACGTTGCGCTCGATCGTGCGCCACGGATAGAGCGCGGGCGCCTGAAAGATGTAGCCGTAGCGGCGCTGCAGGCGCGCCTGTTCCGGGGTGACGCCGTTGACCAGGACGGTGCCGGCGGTCGGGCGCTCGAGGTCGGCGATGATGCGCAACAGCGTGGTCTTGCCGCAGCCGGACGGCCCGATCAGGGAGACGAAGTCGCCGTCGGCGATGTCGAGATCGACGTTGGCGAGCGCCGCGATTTCGCCGTCTCGCGTCTGGAAGGTCAGCGAGACGCCGCGCGCGTGGATGGCCGGCGCTTGCGGCGCGGCGACGGTCAGTGCGTCAGGGGGGCGCATGCGGTCCACCACG
>DASPVJ010000589.1:0-2050 GCA_035622435.1 Xanthobacteraceae bacterium
GCGGCGAATTTCGGGTAGGTGGGGGCGAGCGCGGGCGCGACCGTCTCGCGCATCAGCCGTAGCGTCTCCGCCGACGGCGCCGGCGTCGCCGGCACCGCGTCCGGCATGTCGAAGGCGAAGCCGGTGTTGGCGGCGATCTCCTCGACCGTGTGGCCGGGATGCACGCTTTGCAAACGGAAGCGCCGGCGCGTCCGGTCGAAGGCAAACAAACAGCGGTTGGTGACGAGCGCGATCGGGCCGCCCGGGCGGTAGACGTTCGCCGGGCTCGTCCCCGGCGCGCTGATGAAGTCGACCTTCTCGACCAAGGTCCGGCGCGTGTGCTCGAGCCGGAACAGGATCACCCGCGGCACCACGAAATAAAGGTAGGCGGAGCCGAACGAGCCGGGGAAGCGCGCCACCGGCTTGGCGTAGTCGCCGACGCTCACCAGGTTGATGTTGGCCGCGCCGTCGATCTGGCCGCCGGAGAGAAAGAACACGTCGACCCGGCCCTGGCCGGCGCAATCGAAGAGTTCGCGTCCCCCGTCGGTGAAGAAATTGTCGGCGCGGCTGCCGAGCACCGACACGTACGGCCGGCCGTCGCCGCGCGCGCGGCACAGCATGGCGGCGAGCGCCGGGATCGGCGAGGAATTGCCGACCGCCACGTGGCGCGCGTCGCCGATCAGCCCGGCGATGACGTTCGCCAGCAGCTCCTCGGTGCGGAAGCCGACTTCAGGCCGCGCGCCGCTCATGCACGTACCGATCGAGATAGCGGGCGAAGCCGTCGGGCGTCGCGGCGAGCCGCGCGTATTCGGCGAGATGGGCGTCGTCGGCGGGGTAGTGGTCGGCGAGCGCCAGCGGCCGGGCGCCGCGCGGCGCCACCGCCACCGCCTCCAGGTAGAAGCCGCCGAGCGCGCCGGCGGCGAGCAGCGGGTCGTCGAACAGATTGCCGTCGTGAAGCTTCTCGACGGTGACGACGGTCTTCGCCGCCGCGTGCGCCATCAGGGCGAGGTCGCGCTGCTGGCCGATCCACACGTTGCCGTCGCGGTCGGCCATGGGCGCGTGGAACAAGGCGACGTCGGGCTTGAGCGCGGGCAAGAGCACGATCGGGTCGTCGCTGCCGAACGGGTTGTCGACGACGCGCCAGTCCGGCCGGTGCGCGAGCACGTCGGAGCCGAGGAGGCCGCGCAGCGGCATGAACGGCACGCCCTTTTCGCTCGCCTGCAGGCCGGCGTGCACCGCCGGGCAGGTCGAGTCCTTCATGGAGATGGTGCCCGCAGTGATCGCGGCGGTGAAGCGCGGCGCCGGGCCGAACTCGCCGAGGCTCACGGCCGCGGCCTCGACCGCCTCGACGCAGCCGGCGCCGATCAGGAGGTCCGCCTGCAGGCTCGACGTCGGCGTCGCGATCAGGGTGAGGCGGCGGACGGCGCGGCGGATGAGCGCGCAGGTCGCCGCCATGGCGACGCCGGCGCCGTCGCGCGGGATGAGCAGGCTCGCGCCGTCGGCGATGGAGCTGAGCGCTTCTTCCAGGGAGCGGGATATGACCGGCATCATGGGACTCCGTACCAGTGATCAGGACACAGTAATCAGTAATCGCCAGGAGGGCGCAAGGCGCCCCCTCCCTACCGCTCCCCCGCAAGCGGGGGAGGGAATAGGCCGAGCTGCACGCACTCTTTCTTTACCCTCCCCCTTGTGGGGAGGGTCGGCCGCCGGAGGCGATAGCCGAGGCGGCCGGGGTGGGGGTCCACCAAATAAACGTGCCATCTTCACCATCCCTACCACCCCCACCCCTTACCCCTCCCCAAGTTATCGATCCGTCGCGAGCGCAGTCCGCGACGGATCGGAAGAATCCGGGGGAGGGGAAAGAACGGAGAGGCTTGCGCTACCCATATCGCCTCACCGCCTCCCGCGTTCCCTGGCCGAGCAGCTCCATGAGTTCGCGCGCGCTTTGCGCCGCGGTCTTGCCGGCGGTGTCGAGGGTGAGGTCGGCCTTGGCGTAGAGCGGCTCGCGGCTCGAAAGGATGGCGACGAGGTCGTCCATGGCGCGGGCGTTGTCGGCCATCGGGCGCAGGTC
>DASPVJ010000590.1:0-2761 GCA_035622435.1 Xanthobacteraceae bacterium
TACATGGGGCTCACGCCGGGCACGCCGCTTGCGGACGTGACCGTCGACCGGGTGTTCATCGGCTCGTGCACCAACAGCCGGCTCGACGATTTGCGCGCGGCCGCGACCGTCGCCAACGGCCGTAAAGTGGCCGCCGGCGTAAAGGCCATGGTGGTGCCGGGCTCCGAGCTGATCCGCCAGGCCGCCGAAGCGGAGGGCCTCGACCGCATCTTCCGCGCCGCCGGCTTCGAGTGGCGCGCCGCCGGCTGCTCCATGTGCGTCGGCGTCAACGGCGACCTCGTCGCCGCCGGCGAGCGCTGCGCCTCCACCTCCAACCGAAACTTCGTCGGCCGCCAGGGGCCGGGCGCGCGCACCCATCTGGTGAGCCCGGCCATGGCGGCGGCCGCCGCCGTCACCGGCCGCTTCACCGACGTGCGGCGGCTGTTGGCGAATTAGGAGATTCGGTCATGCAGGCGTTCCAGAATCTAAGCGCCGTCGCCGCGCCGATCGCGCGTCCCAACGTCGACACCGACCAGATCGTGCCGGCGCGCTTCCTGCGCAAGCCGCGCAGCGCCGGGTTCGGCGATTATCTGTTTCACGACCTGCGCTTCGACAAGGACGGGCGCGAGCGCGACTTCGTGCTCAACCAGCCGCCCTATCGCGACGCCAAAATCCTGGTGGCCGAACGAAACTTCGGCTGCGGTTCCTCGCGCGAGCACGCGGTCTACGCGCTGTGGGACTACGGCATCCGCGCCGTCGTCGCGCCGAGCTTCGGCGATATTTTCTTCGGCAACAGCTTCATGAACGGCCTGCTGCTGGTCGTGCTGCCGGAAGCCGACGTCGCCGCGCTGATCGGCGCGCTCGCGGCGAACCCGGGCGCCCAAATGGGCGTCGACCTCGCCGCCCAGACCGTCACCGGCGCCGACGGCAAGACCTATCGCTTCGACATCGACGCCTATCGCAAGCGCTGCCTCATCGAGGGGCTCGACGAACTGGCCTTCACCTTGACCCAGCGCGAGGCGATCAAGGCGTTCGAGGCCAAGCAGGCCGCCGCGACGCCGTGGGTGTGATTCTGAGATCAGATGTCAGATGTCAGAGAACCGAATCCGACCTCTGACCTCCGACATCTGACCTCTGAGGATGGAGTGACCGATGACCGATTCAGCTAACGTCCGTGCGCCGCTCGACCGGCGCGGCCTGATGCGCGCGGGGCTCGCCGCCGCGCTCGGGCTGCCGTTCGTCCGTCCCGCCGCGGCGCAAGGCGGGGCTTGCGTTGAGGACACCTTGGACAAGATCAAGCGCACCGGCGTGTTCGCGCTGGGCGCCCGCCAGTCGACCCCGCCCTACGGTTATCTCGACGCCCAGAACAACTGGGTCGGGTTCGCCACCGACATCGCCCGCGCCATCCACGCCAACCTGGAAAAGGAGCTCAAAGCCACGATCGAACTCAAATACGTGCCGGTGACGAGCCAGACGCGCATCCCGCTGCTGCAGAACGGCACCATCGACATGGAGGCGGGCGCGACCGTGGTGACGCGCAGCCGCGTCAAGGTCGTCGACTTCGCGGTGCCGCACTTCCTCACCTCGACCGAGGCGATCGTTCACGCCGAGGGCCCGATCAAGACGTTGGCCGACCTCGCCGGCAAGCGCGTGGGCGTACCACTCGGCGGCCTCGAAGAGGCGCTCTACCGCGGCCTCAACGCGGCGGGACGACTCAAGCCGTCGGTGACGCTGGTGGCGTTCCCCGATCATCCCCAGGGTTTCACCGCGCTCGGCACCGGCACCATCGACGCCTATAGTTCCGACGGGCCGATCCTGTTCGGCATGAAAGCGAAGGCGGCCGAGCCGGCGCAATGGCGCGTGTTCGACCCCGGCGCCAACGTGTTTCTGCAGGCGTTCCCGATCCGGCCGGAAAGCTCGCGCTTCAAGAGCGTCGCCGACCTGACCATCGTCGACGCCTTCGCCAACGGCGAGTGGGATCGGCTGTACGACAAATATTTCGGGCCGCACGGGGTGGCGCCGTTCGAGAAGACGGACGCGCTGGCGAAGCTCGCGCTGATGAACGCCTGGCCGGCGGAGTGAACACGCCGCCGACGCGCGCCGCATGTCCCTCGACTGGTCGCTGCTGTTCCGCCCGCCCTACGGCGAGCGCGTCGCCGACGCGGTGCTCACCACGCTCGAATTGTCCCTCCTGGCATGGGCGTTCGCGCTCGTCATCGGCACCGCCGCCGGCCTCGCGCGCGAGGCGCCGGCGCGCGCGGTGCGGCTCGCTGCCGCCGGCTTCGTCGAAATCTTTCGCAACGTGCCGCTCCTGGTGCAGCTCTTCTTCATCTATTTCGTGCTGCCGCGGGCGTTGCCGCCGCCGGTGCGCCAGGCGCTGTTTGGGCTCGGCTGGGAGTTCGTCAGCGCCGTGCTGACGCTGTCGCTCTACACCGCCGCCAAGATCGCCGAGCACGTGCGCTCGGGCCTCAACAGCGTCGGCGACGGCGTGCGCCTCGCCGCCCTGTCGACCGGGCTGACCTGGACCGCGACCCAGCGCTCCGTCGTCGGCCCGCTGGTGCTGCGCATCATCGTGCCGAGCCTGACCTCCGAGTTCGTCACCGTGTTCAAGAGTTCCTCCCTCGCCATGACGGTCGGGGTGGTCGAGACGTCGTACCTGACCCAACAGCTCGGCCTCGAGACCTTCCACTGGGTCGAGGCCAGCACGCTCGGCACGCTCGTTTATCTCGCCTGCGCCTGGAGCGTCGCCGGGCTGATGGCCCTGATCGAACGTTGGACCGCC
>DASPVJ010000591.1:0-8817 GCA_035622435.1 Xanthobacteraceae bacterium
CGCCTTCGCCTTCGCGCCCCCATCCGAAATGCTTGAGCCGCGCCTCGTTCATACCGATTCCGCCCAATCGCGTCGGGTTGTCACGGGCGCAGCGCGGACTCCCTCTCCCCGCTTGCGGGGTGAGGGGGCCCCTCCGTATGCGCGCTTCCTAAGATGCCCCCTCACCCGGCGCCTTCGGCGCCGACCTCTCCCCGCAAGCGGGGCGAGGTAAGAAGCGCCGAGCTGATCAATCGGGTTTGGCATCACTTATCTCCTCCTGCGTTTCTTTGTTTGTTGCCTCAGGCGCGCGCCGTCTCCGTCGAGGTCGCGCGCACGCGGCAGAGCAGGCCGCGCGTGTCGGCCGAGCCGGCGGCCGGGTCCCATGGGCCGTCGTAGGGCAGGGCGGCGTTGATGTTGATGTCGAGCGCCGCGTGGTCGGGGCCCGTGCCTTCCGGCCGCCACCATCCCATGCCGGTGCTCACCACGCCGGGCGGCGTGCGGTCGCTGATTTTCGCGCGCAGGCGGCAGGGGCCGGGGCCGTTGGGCAGTTCGACCGTAACCCACGCGCCGTCGGCGAGCGCGAGCGATCGCGCCGTGTCCGGATGGATCAGCAGGAGCGGGTCGGGCGAGACCTTGGTCGCCCAGGTTTGGTCGCGGAAGCGCGAATGGTGGTACGACTTTTCGCGGTCGCCGGTGAGGAGGATCAGCGGGTAGTCCGCGCGCACCGCGGCAGGCTGCGTCTCGCGCGTCGGCGGCACGTAGTCCGGCAGCGGGTCGAGGCCGGCCTCGCGCATGGCCTCCGACAGCAACTCGACCTTGCCGGTGCGGGTGGCGAACGGCGTTTCCGCGAAGTTGCCGAGGCGATAGGGCACCTGCACATAGCCCTTGCGTTGCAGCTCTTCGAGGGAAATGCCGCTGTCGCCCAGGATGAATTCGTTGAATGCGCGCTGGCTGCGCCACGGGAGGAAATTTTTGCTCAATGCGCCGCGTTGCGCCAGGCGGTCGACGAGCGCCACCGCAATGTCGAGGTCGCAGCGCGCCTCGCCGCGCGGCGGAACCGCGGCGCGGGTGTAGAGCACCGTCGCGCCGGCCGGCGCGAAGGACACTTCCTCCTCTTCCAGCGCCGTCGTCTTGGGCAGCACGATGTCGGCGATCTCGGCGGTCGGCGTCATGGCGTGGGTCGCGACCGCGAGAAAATCGAGCGAGCGCAGCGCCGCCTGCGTGCGCGCCGTGTCCGGGTAGGTGACCAGGATGTTGACGCCGCTCACGTACATGGCGCGCACCGGATAAGGCCGGCCCGTGAGGATGGCGGAGATCACCGACGGGTTGTGGCAGGCGGTCTGCCAGCCCTTCGGCCCGGCCCACAGGGGAAACTGCGCGGCGCCGATCGTCTGCTCCTCGACCGCGCGCGGCAGCCGAAACTCGGGCCGGTGCAGCACGTCGAGATAGGTGGAAAACCCGCGCGGCTTTTTCACCCGCCGGTTGCCGCCCGGACGGTCGACGTTGCCGGAGATGGCGACCAAACAATGGAAGGCGCGGAACGTCTGCACGCCCGCGCTGAACGCGTCGATGCCGTGGCCGCTGACGAAGGTCGACGGGCCGTCGGCGTAAAGCCGTGCCGCCGTCGCGATTGCGTCGGCCGGGACGCCGGCGAGCTGCGCCGCCGCTGCCGGCGTATAAGCGGCGACCCGCTGCGCCAGCTCCGCGAACCCGTGGCACCAGCGTTCGACGAACGCGCGATCGTAAAGTCCCTCGGCGATCATCGCCTGCAGCATGGCGAGCGCGATCGCCGCATCGGTGCCGGGACGCGGGCGCAGCCACAGGTCGGCGAGGTCGCACGCCGGGATGCGCTTGGGATCGATGACGACGATGCGGGCGCCGCGCGCCTTGGCCTCTTTGATCGCCGCCCATTGCACCGGGTCGGCGGCGTAGGAGTTTCGCCCGACGATGAGGACCGTCCGTGCGTGCGCGATGTCCTCGCCGTTCGCGATGTCGAGGCCGGTGGCGCGTGCGCTCACCGCCCGGCAGCCGCCGCAGAGGTCCTGATTGATCATCCAGTTGGGGCTGCCGAGCGAGCGCATGAGCAGCGCCACGATCAGGCCGCGGCTGAAATAGGCGCCGCTCACCGCCCCGGCGATGGCGAGCGGCCCGTGCCGCGCGCGCACCGCCGCCAGCCGGTCGGCCATCTCGTCGAGCGCGGCGTCCCAGGAAATCTCCTGCCACTGCCCGCTGCCGCGCGGGCCGCTGCGGCGCAGCGGCCGGACGATGCGCGAGGGGCCGTAGGTGACGCCGGTCGCGCCGCGGATGCCCTTGATGCAGAACGCGCCCTTGGAATAGGGATGCTGCCGATTGGGCGCGACATTGGTGACGCACCGGTCCTTAATGGTCAGCAGCGAACCGCAGCACACCGAGCATTCCCAGCAGGTGCTGGGGAAGACGCCGTCAGCAGTCGATCGGCTCGATTCCATTTGTTTGCTTTGTAGGGCGCAATAGCGAAGCGTATTGCGCCGTTTCTGGCGATTCGTCGCGGACTACGCGAGGTCCCCGCGGAGGCGGGGACGGATCGCGGCGGCGCATTACGCGGCCCATCGGCCGCCAATGCGCCCTACGTATCAATACGACCGGGGCATGCCGAGCACGTGCTCGCCCAGGAACGCGAGGATGAGGTTGGTCGAGATCGGCGCGATCTGCATCAGCCGGGTTTCGCGCCATTTGCGCTCGACGTCGTAGTCCTTGGCATAGCCGAAGCCGCCGTGGGTCTGCAGCGCCGCTTCCGCCGCGTGCCACGAGGCTTCCGAAGCGAGCAGCTTCGCCATGTTGGCCTCGGGCCCGCACGGCCGCTGCGCGTCGAACAGCGCCGCCGCCTTGCGCACCATCAGGTCGGCCGCCTCGGTCTCCGCGTAGGCGCGGGCGATCGGGAACTGCACCCCCTGGTTCTGGCCGATCGGCCGGTCGAACACCACGCGCTCGCTGGCGTATTTGGCGGCGACGCGGATGAACCAGCGCGCGTCGCCGATCCCCTCCGAGGCGATCAGCACCCGCTCGGCGTTCATGCCGTCGAGGATGTAGCGGAAGCCTTTGCCCTCCTCGCCGACCAGGTTCTCGGCCGGCACCTCCATGCCGTCCATGAACACTTCGCACGATTGGTGATTGATCATCGCCTTGAGCGGGCGGATGTCGAGGCCGTTGCCGCGCGCGGCGCGGATGTCGACCAGGAACACCGAGAGGCCGTCGGTCTTCTTCTTCACCTTGTCGACCGGCGTGGTGCGCGCGAGCAGCAGCATCAGGTCGGAATGGAGCGCGCGCGAGGTCCACACCTTCTGGCCGTGCACGACGTATTTGTCGTTGCCGCGGCGCTCGGCGCGGGTCTTGAGCTTGGTGGTGTCGGTGCCGGAGGTGGGCTCGGTGACGCCGAACGCCTGCAGGCGCAGTTCGCCCGAGGCGATCTTGGGCAGATAGCGCCGCTTCTGCTCGGCGCTGCCGTGGCGCAGCACCGTGCCCATGATGTACATCTGGGCGTGGCACGCCGCCGCGTTGCAGCCCGACGCATGCACTTCTTCAAGGATCACCGAGGCGGCGCGCAACGGCAGGCCGGAGCCGCCGTATTCCTCCGGGATGAGCGCGCCGAGGAATCCCGCTTGGGTGAGCGCGGCGACGAAATCGGTCGGATAGGCTTCGCGCGCCTCCAGATCGCGCCAGTAGGGGCCGGGGAACTTGTCGCAGATGCGGCGCACCGCGGCGCGGATGTCCGCGTGATCCTCGCCGATCGGCAGCGCGACGAGGTCGCTCTCGGGGCGGGTCGCAACGTCGTTCATTGAAGTTACTCCTTGCTCTCCGAGCTTCACCTCTCCCCGCTTGCGGGGAGAGGTCGACCGCGCGAAGCGAGGTCGGGTGCGGGGGACTCTCCGAACACTCAGTCGGTGGAAAGTCCCCCTCACCCCGACCCTCTCCCCGCAAGCGGGGAGAGGGAGATTCACTCCCCCTTGAACACCGGCTTGCGCTTTTCGTTGAAGGCGCGGATGCCCTCCTCACGGTCCTTGGTCGGGATGAGGCGATTATACGCCTCGATTTCGAACAGCAGGGCGTTTTTCAGGTCCATTTGCAGGCCGTGGTGGATCGCCTTCTTGGCCTGGCGCACGGACAGCGGCGCATTGGCGGCGATGGTCTCGGCGGTGTCTATTGCGTCCTTGATCAGCGTCTCCGGCGGGCACAGGCGGTTGACGATGCCCCAGCGCAATGCGTCCTCGGCCCCGAACGGCTTGCCGGTGAGGATGATCTCCTTCGCCCGCCGCTCGCCGACCGCGCGCGGCAACAGCTGCGTGCCGCCGGCGCCCGGCATGATGCCGAGCGTCACCTCGGTCAGCGCGAAGCGGGCGGTCGGCACCGCGTAGGCGAAATCGCAGGCGAGCGTCATCTCGCAGCCGCCCGCGTAGGCCGGGCCGTTGACGGCGGCGATCACCGGCACCGGGCAATCGAGCAGCGCCCAGTACTGGCGCTCGAATATCTCGTGCTGCGCCTGCCACTGCGCCTTGGTCATGCCGTCGCGTTCCTTCAGATCGCCGCCGGCGCAGAACACGCGCCCGCCGGCGCCAGTCAGCACCACCCCGCGCACCTCGCCGGGCTCGGCGATCAGGCCGGTCCACAGCGCCAAGAGGTCGCGCCCCATTTGGGTGTTGAGCGCGTTCGCCACCTCCGGGCGGTTCAAGGTGACGATCAGCACGTGCGCGCCGTGCATCTCGACCCGCAACGTGTCGTAGTCGGTCTTCATCGGCGCGATACCGTCTTCGGTTGGGCGGGCGGCGCGAAAAGCTCGCGCGTGTGTTCGCCGAGCTGCGGCGCCGGGCGGCGGAACGGCGGGCGTTCGCCGTCGAACGACAGCGGCAGGCCCAAGAGCGTCAGCCGGCCGTCCGGGCTTTGCTGCAGCATGCCGAGGGCCAGGGTCTGCGGGTGCGCGAGCACCTGGTCGACGCTCTGCATCGGCGCCGACGGCACGCCGGCCGCTTCCAGCAGCGCCTGCCATTCGGCGGTGGTCTTCGTCACCGTCACCGCTTCGATCAGGTCGTCAAGCGCCGCGCGGTTGTGCACGCGGCGCGGATTGTCGAGGAAACGCGCGTCGTCCGCCCATTCGGGATGGTCGAGCGCGGCCGCCAGCTTGCGGAACAAACTGTCGTTGCCGGCGCCGATGACCAAGTGCCCGTCGCCGGTCGCATAGCCGCGATAGGGCACGATGCCGAACGTGCCGGAGCCGTGCCGGCGCGGCACCTCGCCGGACGCCTGGTAGTTGGCGGCGTGGTAGCTCATCCAGGCGAGCGCGGTCTCATAGAGCGAGGTGTCGACCGTCGTGCCTTCGCCGGTGAGCGCGCGGCGGTGCAGCGCGCTCAGGATCCCGACCACCGACCACAGGCCGGCGCCCATGTCGATGATCGAGGTGCCGACGCGCACCGGCGCCGCGTCCGCTTCGCCGGTGACGCTCATCAGGCCGCCGAACGCCTGCATCAGCGGATCGTAGCCGGGCCGCGTGGACAGCGGCCCGCCGCGGCCGAAGGCGCCGATGCCGCAATAGATCAGCCGCTTATTGCGCGCGCGCAGGGTCGCGGCGTCGAGGCCGAGGTCCTCGACCATCCCGGGCCGCAGGTTCTGGATCAGCACGTCGGCACGCTCGTCGATCAGCCGCACGAGCAGCGCGCGCTCGTTCGCGTCGCGCAGGTCGACCGCGGCCGAGAGCTTGTTGCGGTTGAGGCTGTGGAAGATCGCGGAGAGCCCGTGCCAATAGGGCGGCGCCCAGTGGCGCGCGTCGTCGCCGCCGTCGCGCTTCTCGATCTTGATCACGGTCGCGCCGAGGTCGCCGAGAATTTCGCCGGCGTAGGGCGCGGCGACGCTGTGGCCCAATTCGATCACGGTGATGTCGGAAAGCGGCGTCGTGGCGGTCATGGCGGCTCCGGCAGGGCTCACGGCGGAACGCTACACCCCGCGCCGCGCCGTTATCAATCGCTTGACCCCGCGCAAGCCGGGCGACTACGGTTTCTCCAAATCAAACCGAGGACACGCCCATGCCCGCTCCCCTGACCCGTTCGCTCGGAAATTTCGCCGCCGGCCTGAAATACGAGGCGCTGCCCGCCAAGGCGGTCGAGGCGGTGCGGCTCGGGTTCACCGATTGCGTCGCCGTCATGTTCGCCGGATTGACCGAGCCGGTGCTGCGCATCGTCACGTCGACCATGGTGCGCACCGATCCCAAGGGCGAGGCGCGCATCTGCCTCGGCCGCGAGCGCGCCAATGCCATCGACGCCGCGCTCGCGAATGGGGTCGCCGCGCACGCGCTCGACTACGACGACGTGGCGCTCGCCGGCCACCCGAGCACGGTGCTGGTGCCGGCGATCCTGGCCGAAGCCGAGGCGACCGGCGCCGACGGCCGCGCCGCGGTCACCGCCTACGTGGCCGGCTACGAGACCTGGGCGCGGCTCGTCGAGCGCGATCCCGATCCCTATCACCGCAAGGGCTGGCACCCGACGGCGGTCGCGGGTCCGGTCGCCGCCGCGGCGGCGATCGCCAATCTGCGCGGGCTCGATGCCGAGCAGGCCACCATGGCGGTCGGGATCGGCGCCTCGCTCTCGGCCGGCCTCGTCGCCAACTTCGGCACCATGACCAAGCCGTTCCACGCCGGCCGCGCGGCGGCCTCCGGCGTCACCGCGGCGCGGCTGGCGCAGAACGGCATGACCGCGTCGGCGGACGCCATCGAGCATCCGCTCGGCCTGTTGGCGGCGCTCTCGCCCGGCGGTCGCGCCGACCGCGACACGCCGATCGACGATCTCGGCCGCGAATGGCGCATCGTCGAAACCGGCCTCAACGTTAAGAAATACCCGATGTGCTACGCCACCCACCGGTCGATCGACGCCATCACGGACCTCATCAAGGCGCACGATCTCAAGGCCGGCGACGTCGCCGGTATCGACGTGACGATCGGCAAGACGCAGTCGATGATGCTGCGCAACCATCGGCCGCAGACCGGGCTCGAGGCCAAATTCAGCATGGAGTTCGCCATGGCGTCGGCGCTGGTCGCGCGACGCAACGGGCTTGCCGAGCTGACCGACGCGTTCGTGCGCCGGCCCGACGTGCAGGCGGCGATCGAAAAGGTCGCGATCACCACCGCCGACACGGTGGCGGACGACGACCCGATCTTCGCCGTCGCCGATCACGTCGAGGTCAAGCTCGCCGACGGCCGGCGCCTGCGGAGCGCGGACGTCGAGTTCGCGCGCGGCCACTGGGAGCTGCCGCTCTCGCGCGACGAACTGTGGGCGAAATTCCACGACTGCACCACGACCGCGCTGGGCGACAAGGGCGCGCAGGATTTGTTCGGCGAGCTGCAGGCGCTCGATCGCCTCGCGAGCTTGCGCGACCTGCGCAAGGCGGCGGATCTCGCGGCATAGCTTATGCCTCCCCCGCTTGCGGGGAGCGCCCGCCCTCGGGCTTGACCCGAGGGTCGGCGCGCGAAGCGCGCCGGGTGGGGGCGTGGGCGGCGTCGCAGCCGTCCGCCCAGGGATCACCCGAACGTGATTCTTGCGGACAGTTTGCCGCAAATTTCGGCTCTCCACCCCGCCGCCGGGTAAGGGGTTCCGGCTCAGGCCGCCGGCGGCGGTCAACTGCGATCACATCGGGTTCAAGTCGGCCATCATCGCCTGGACGAATCCCTCGACCGCTCATACCTGCGCCGCAGCTGGGAGGGTTTTCCGTGGAGGGCGTCATGCGGCTTATCAAGCGGAATGTCCTTGCGACGGTCCTCGGCATGGCCGCGCTCGCCGGCGTCGCCGCAAGCACCGGCGCCGCGGCGGCGGAGGCCGTCCTTCCGGTCACGCGGGATCACGTCATGACCGATCCGTGCGCCAAGGTGATGAATTGGCCCAAGCGCTCGGTGACCGGCACCAACGTGTTGCCGCCGTCGGAACGCGGGCTGCAGTGCCCGATCGAAGAGGATTCCGGCCCGATTTCGATTGAGTGATTTGGCGCAGCGGCCGTTAGAACAACCGCTCCGACGCAATCCGCGCGCCGTCGCGCAGCGACTTTAGTTTCGCCCACACCACGTCCTCGGCGACCCGTCCCCATCCGGCCGACGTATCGAAGCCGCAATCGGTGCCGGCAACAACGCGCGTGGGATCGCCCACCGCGGCGGCGACCCGCTCGATGCGGTCGGCCACCAGCTCGGGATGCTCGACGAAATTGGTCAAGGGGTCGATGACCCCGGCGACCAGGATCTGGTCGTCCGCCAGCGGCGTCTCGGCAAAGCAGCGGAACTCGTGGCCGTGGCGCGGGTTGGCGAACGGCAGCACGAGGCCGCCGACGTTGGCCTTGAGCAGCGCCGGCAGGATGTCGCGCAGCGGCACGTCGCAGTCGTGCGGGGATTCCGAATTGCCCCAGCACACGTGCAGGCGCACGCGCTCGCGCGGGATATTGGCGAGCGCCGCGTTGATGGTCGCGACCACGCTCTCCACGAACGCGATGAAATCCTCGAGCGGCCGGTCCTTGTAGGAAATGTGCCGTTCGAGTGCGAGGTCGGGCGCGTCGATCTGCAGCAGGAAGCCCGCCGCCACGATCGCCTCGTATTCCACCCGTAGCGCGGCGCCGAGCGCGCGCAGGTAGGCCGATTGCGTGTGGTAATATTCGTTGAAGATGGTGGAGGCGAGGATGCCCGGCGACGGCGCGGTCATGAACGGCTCGCGGAACGCGTCGGGGGTCGCCGCCAGGACCGCCCGGAAGTCCGCGCATTCGTCGCGGATGGCGCGGTCGTCCTTGTAGGTCACGGCCCCGACCGCCTTCGGCAGCAGGCTGAACGAGGACACCTGCGCC
>DASPVJ010000592.1:0-8442 GCA_035622435.1 Xanthobacteraceae bacterium
TCCGAGCGAGCCCGACAAGACGGTCGCCAGCGCCTACGTGGCGCTCGCCATCAAGGCGAAGGTGCTGGAGAACAAGAAGGAATACGAAGCGGTGCCGATCCTGCGCAACCTGGTGCCGGCGCAGGTTCTGGTCGGCAACAGCTCGTTCAACAGCGGCAACTCCATCAGCGCCGGATTGCCCGCCTACGCGCGCAACCAGATCAAGGCGGTCGCCGCGATCCTGGAGCATTAGCAGTCTTATCCCTCCCCCGCGCAGCGGGGGAGGGTGGCCGCCGTAGCGCAGCGCAGGCGGCCGGGTGGGGGCTCGTCATTGCGAGCGAAGCGAAGCAATCCAGGCGTCCTACACTCCGCCCTGGATTGCTTCATCGCAACCGCTCCTCGCAATCACGGTGCAGCCCCCACCCGGCTCGCTTCGCTCGCCACCCTCCCCCCGCTACGCGGGGGAGGGATCTGCGGCCCGGCTGAACGCGGCCGTCATTGCGAGGAGCCCGAAGGGCGACGAAGCAATCCAGGGCCCATTTCACCCCATCACTGGATTGCTTCGCTTCGCTCGCAATGACGTTTCTGCAGGCCGCGCCTGCTTGAATCCCGCCGGGCGATTGCGGAAGATCGCGCGGCCGATCCTCCGGTCGGCGCCGGCCCGCCAGCAACGAGCATCCCCATGACGGTCATCGACTGCCACGGCCACTACACCACGGCGCCGAAGGCGCTCGAGACCTATCGGCAGCGCCAGCTTGCGGCCGTGAAAGACTCGGCGCAAACGCCGGCCCGCGCCATGCTCGCCTTCAGCGACGACGAAATGCGCGCCAGCGTGGCCTCACAGCTCAAGTTCCAGCGCGAGCGCGGCACCGACATCACCATCTTCTCGCCGCGCGCCGCCGGCATGAGCCACCATCTCGGCAACGCGGCCACCAGCCTCGACTGGTCGCAGGCGTGCAACGACCTGATCCACCGGGTGTGCGCGCTCTATCCCGACAACTTCATCGGCGTGTGCCAGCTGCCCCAGTCGCCGGGCGTGCGGCCGAACAACTGCGTCGGCGAACTGGAGCGCTGCGTGAAGGGCCTCGGCTTCGTCGGCTGCAACCTCAATCCCGATCCGTCCGGCGGTTACTGGACCGATCCGCCGCTGACCGACCGCTGGTGGTACCCGGTCTACGAGACGCTGGTCGAATTGGACGTGCCCGCCATGGTGCACGTGAGCGCGTCGGCCAATCCCAACTTCCACGGCACCGGCGCCCACTACATCAACGGCGACACCACCGCGTTCATGCAGTTCCTCACCTCCGACCTGTTCAAGGATTTTCCCACCCTGCGCATGATCATCCCGCACGGCGGCGGGGCGGCGCCGTACCACTGGGGGCGCTACCGCGGCCTCGCCCAGGACATGAAGCGGCCGCCGCTCGACGAATTGCTGCTCAACAACGTCTACTTCGACACTTGCGTCTATCACCGGCTCGGCATCGAGCTTTTGCTCAGGATCGTCCCGATCGACAATATTCTGTTTGCGTCCGAGATGGTCGGCGCGGTGCGCGGCATCGATCCCACCACCAGCCATTATTACGACGACACCAAGCGCTACATCGACGCGGCCGACTGGCTGACCGATGTGGACCGGCACAAGATTTTCGAGGGCAACGCCCGCAAGGTCTACCGCCTCGACCGGGTGGCCGCGGGCGCGCCGGCGTCAGCCGCGCGAAGATAAACGGCCCGATGCCCCGCGGCCTGCTGCATTTCCGTTGTGTTTAAACGGAGTACTACTTATTATTTGCCCTCCCTGGAGAACCGATTGCGAAGGCGCCGGGAGGCAGACATGCGCAAAATCGAAAGGAACTCGAATTTATCGGCACGGAGCCTGGCAGTCGCAGCCGCGGCCCTGATCCTCGCCGCCGCCGCCGTCATCGCCGTCCCGCACGATCGGACGGAAGCGGCCGTCGTCAGCAAGAAGCGTCCCGTGGCCGCCGCGCAACCGGCGGCAAAACCCGCGCGAAAGGACAGCAAGCTCGAGCTGTCGCTTGACGTCCCGTTGGCGAAGATCAGCAGCATCGTCAATCAGCAGTCGTTCCAGATCGAAAACTCCGGGAAGGCTTTGGGCTTCCAATACGAGATGACGATATTTCTCGACAAGCTTGCCCTGTCGACGGCCCCCGGCGCGGAGCACCTGCTCGTGGTGAAAACGGATTTTCACTTCGAGGGCCACATCAGCGGCCGCAACGTACAGGGCACCGGCAGCGGAACGCTTCCGTTGACCGTGAACATCGGACCCGACTGGTGCCCGATCGTCGAAGTCGGCACGCCGGTCATTCAATGGGGCAACCTGGACGTGCCGGGTCCGGTCAAATTCGTACTCAATTCGCAGCTGTTCCAGAACATCATCGCGAAGGAAGCGGCCAAGCTTGCGGATTGCAATGCCATCAAGAGTCGCCTTGCCGCCGTCTGGCAAACCTTCGCATGGCAGGTCTATTCCACGGCCGGTGCGAAGAAATCCAAGGCGACCACCTATTATCTCAACATCAGCCCGAGCGATATTTCGATCACCGGTCTCGCGTTCGCAAACGATCGAGTATCGGTGCAGGTCGTGCTCGCGGCGGCGACCTACGTCGATCAACAGCCGGGCAAGAAACAGACGATCCCGCTTCCCAATCCCGGCCTTTCGGCCGCCAACGCAAAGGACGGCGACCGGGAGATCAAGCTGCAGCTGATCGGCGATATCGCGGTCGGCCCGCCGTGATCGGCTGCGCCGACCCCTCCGGTCGGCGCCTCATTAGGCGATCGCGCGACGCAAGGTTCCGGCGGCCCAGTTCTTCACGTCCGCCGGCAGCGCCGCGTATTCGCGCATGACGAACTCGGGACTGCGCACCCGCGGCGCCGCCGCTTCGCCGGGCGATGCCGAGAGGCCGATGCAGGCGCCGAGATCGCGCGAACGCGCCACGATCCAGTCGCCGAACCGCCGCCGCTCGCGGTCGTAATAAGCGAGCGCCGCATCGAGGTCGGGCTCCGTCGTGGTCGCGTCCGCCAGGCACGCCGCGTCGAGCGCCGCCTTGGTAACGCCGGCGCCGACGTGCGGCCGCGCCACGAACGCGGCATCGCCCAACAGCGCCACCCGCCCGAACACCAGCCGGGGCGAGGCGAGATCGTAGATCGCCTGAAAGAACGGCTGTTCGCTGCGCACGAAAACGTCGGCGACCGCCGGCGCCAGCAGCGCGCGGGCGTCGGCCTTGACGGCGGCCGCGACATCGGGGCGGAGCAAGGGCGGCGGCACCTGCTCGTGGCGTCGCCCGGTCGCATCGGTGTTGATATCGGCGAGCTTGGCCGCGTCGGTCGGCCGGTACCAGACGATGTTGTAATCGCGGCGCCCGGGGCGGGTGTCGCCGTCGCGGGCCGGGACCGGATAGGAGATCAGAAGTTCGCCGTCGGGGATGCAGAACGTCAGGTGCGCGAACAGATCGGCGCGGCTTCCCGCCGCGACGTCGGTCTCCGCCGCGAGCACGCGCCACGCCACGTAGCCGGCGTACTCCGGCGCCACGTCGGGCAGGAATTGGGTGCGGACCGTGGAGCGCACCCCGTCGGCGCCGACCACGAGATCGCCGGAAACGCGCGTGCCGTCGGCGAAAACGGCGGTCGCGCCGCGCGCTTGCGGTTCGATCCGTTCGAGCGCCATGCCGGGGTGGTAGTTCGCCGGCGGCAGCGCGTCCCTGAGCGGGCGGTAGAGGCGCGCCCACGCGCTCATCACGCGCTCGAGCTTGATCTCGCTGACGGCGCGGCCGCTGCGGTCGCGGCACACATAGGCGTGGGTCGCAACGCCGAGCGGGGAGGCGACGTCGATTCCGATGCGCCCCATCAGGTCCCGGAGCGCGTCATGGGTGCCGAGTCCGGCGCCGCGGCCGGCCAGATCCTCGCCGATGCGCTCGTAGACGTCGACCTTCCAGCCGGCCGCGCGCAACAGGTGCGCGGCGAACAGGCCGCCGAGCGAGCCGCCGATGATCAACGCGCGGCGCCGGCCCATATCAGCCCTCCTCTTCTCATCCCTCCCCCGCGCAGCGAGGGAGGGTAGGGTGGGGGCTCTTGTCGGGTCAACGGCGGGGGTTGTTCGCCGCGTCCAGTTTTCCTAGAGCATTTTCCGGAAAAGTGGGTACCGGTTTTCCGCAGAAAATGCGACAAATCAAAAAGCTAGAGCGATTTTCCGATTCAATTGAATCGGAAAACGCTCTAGCGTGCGCGCGCCATGACCGTGCGCGCCGCCGCCCGCAAAGCTTCCGAACGCCTCGCTTCGCTCAAGCCCTCCGCCACGGTCGAGATGACCGATCGGGTGCGTCAGGCGCGGGCGGCCGGCCGCAAGGTGATCGGCCTCTCGAGCGGCGATCCCAACATCGCCACCGACCCGCGCATCGTCGCGGCGGCGGAACGCGCGCTCGCGCGCGGCGACACCCATTACGCGACGCCGGCCGGTCAGCCGGAGTTGCGCGCGGCGATCGCGCGCCGCGAGGCCGTGCGCTGCGGCGCCGCCTACGATCCCGCCGATATCCTGGTGACGCCGGGCGGCAAGTTCGCGCTGCTCGCCGCGCTGATGGGCGCGATCGAGCCGGGCGACGAGGTCATCGTCCCGCAGCCGGGCTGGGTGAGCTACGGTCCGTGCGTGCGGCTCGCCGGCGGCGTGCCGGTGGCGTTGGCGATGCTCGACCGGGTCGATCCCGCGGCGCTCGCGGCGGCCGTCACCGTCCGCACCCGCGCCGTCATCCTCAACTCGCCGGCCAACCCGACCGGCCGCATCCTGCGCGCTGACGAAATCGCCGCCGTCGTCGACCTCGCGCAGCGGCGCGGCCTGTGGCTGATCTTCGATCAGGTCTACGCCGACCTCGCCTACGGCGAGCCGGTTGCGTTCCCGCAGGCGAGCGAGGGCGGGCGCCAGTGCACCCTCGTGGTCGACAGCCTGTCGAAGACGTTCGGGATGACCGGTTGGCGTCTTGGCTACCTGGCGGCGCCGTCGGTGCTGGCGCGGCCCATCCTCAAGTTCCTGCAGCACTCGATCTATTGCGTGGCGCCGTTCATCCAGGCGGCGGGCGTCGCGGCGTTGGCCCTGTTCGACGAGCTTGCTCCCGCCCATCGCGCCACGTTCCGCCGACGCTTGGAGCGCGCCGCCGCGCGGCTGTCGGCGGTCGAAGGGATCGCGTGTCCGATGTCGGACGCGACGTTCTATCTGTTCCCGGCGATCGACGGCGACGACGTGGCGACCGCGAAACACTGGCTCGACGCCTTCGACGTGGCGGTGCTGCCCGGCTCCGCGTTCGGCGAAGCGGGCGCCGGTCACCTGCGCCTGTCGCTCACCGCGTCCGATGAGGAGCTCGACGACGCCTTCGACCGCATCGCCCGCGCCGGGATCATCAAATGATTCCCTCCCCCGCTTGCGGGGGAGGGCAGGGTGGGGCCCGAACAATCGTGCAATTCAGGAAATGGGTTCGGCTGCTCGCCGCGTTCGCCGCCGCGTTGTCGACGGCCGCGCCGGCAGCGGCCCAGGACAGCCTGGCGAAGATCAAGGAGCGCGGCAAGCTCGTCGCCGGCGTCAAGTTCGACACGCCGCCGTTCGGCTATCTCGACGACAACAACGAGCCGGTCGGCTTCGACCTCGACCTGGTGCGCGAGGTCGGCAAACGGCTCGGCGTGCCGGTCGAGTTCGTCAAGGTCACCTCGCCGACCCGCATTCCGCTGCTGGTGAGCGGCAACGTCGATCTCATCGCCGCCTCGATGACCCACACCCGCGAGCGCGACAAGGTGATCGACTTCAGCATCACTTATTACACCGGCGCCCAGTCGCTGCTCGTCGCCAAGGCGAGCGGCATCGGCGGCCTCAAGGACCTTGCCGGCAGGACCGTCGCGGTCCAGCAGGGCACGACCCTGGAGAAGAACATCGCGGCGGTGGCGCCCGGCGCGCGCATCATCGGCTTCCGCGACTACGACAGCGCCTGGCTCGCGCTCGTGCAGGGCCGCGCCGACGCGCTCACCGGCAGCCTCGACATTCTGCGCGGCTTCGCCCGCGACAACCCGAACTTCGTCATCCTGCCCGACCGCTTCAGCCTCGAACCGTTCGGCATCGGCGTGCGCCAGGGCGACGCGGCGCTGCGCGACGAGATCAACTTCACGCTGCAGGACCTGTGGACCTCCGGCCGCTACGCCGAGCTTTACCGCAAATGGTTCGGCGCGGAGCCGGAATTCCCGATCGAAGTCTGGCCGTAACATTACCTCTCCCCGCTTGCGGGGAGAGGTCCACCTCGCGAAGCGAGGGCGGGTGAGGGGAACTCTCCCTCTCCCCGCAAGCGGGGAGAGGGAGCCGCGCCTCGCGACCTGAGCATGACCATGGACTACACCCTCGACTGGGGCCCGATCTGGGACAATCGCGGCCTCATCGCCGAAGGTTTCGCAACGACCATCGCGCTCTCGGCGACGGCGCTCGTGCTCGCCGTTGCGATCGGCGGCATCGTCGGCACCGCCGGCGCGGCGCGCCCGCGCGCGCTGCGCCTTGCCGCGGCCGCTTACGTCGAGACCATGCGCAACATCCCGCTGCTGATCCACATGTACGTCTGGTACCTGGCGCTGGCGTTCCTCAAGCTGCCGGCCTTCGCCTGCGCCGTGCTCGGCTTGTCGATCTACTCCGCCGCCTACGTGGCCGAGATCGTGCGCGCCGGCATCGGCAGCGTGCCGGCCGGCCAGTTTCACGCCGGGCGCGCGAGCGGGCTCACCGGCTTGCAGACCCTGCGGTTCGTGGTCTACCCGCAGGCGCTTCGCATCGTCGCGCCGTCGCTCGCGAGCCTGATGTCGCAGCTCATCAAGGATTCCTCGCTCGCCTCCGTCATCGCCGTCGCCGAGCTGACCTATCAGGCCGGCGCGATCGAGGGCCAGACCTTCCGCACCTTCGAGGTCTACATCGCGATTTCGCTGCTCTACCTCCTGCTGGTCACCTTGGTGAGCCGGCTGGTGATGGCCTTGGGCGGCAAGGACGCGACGGAGCTGTCCGATGCCTGAGGTCGTGCTCAAGAACCTGCCGTTCCTGCTGCACGGCCTTGCGGTCACGGCGGAGCTTGCGCTGCTGACCATCGCCGGCGGGACCCTGATCGGGCTCGTCGTCGGCGTCGTGCGTTTTCGCAAGGTGCCGGTGCTCGGCGCCGCGGCGGCGCTCTACGTCGAGATCGTGCGCGGGACGCCGCTGTTGGTGATGCTGTTCATCACCTACTTCGCCTTCCCGGCGCTGCTGCACTATCGCACCACGGCGTTCGCCGCCGCCGTGCTCGGCTTCATCCTGTTCATCGGCGCTTATCTGGCCGAGGACGTGCGGGCCGGCCTGCGCTCGGTCCCGCAGGGACAGGTCGACGCTGCGCTCGCGCTCGGCCTCACGCGGGCGCAGGCGCTGCGCTTCGTCGTCGTGCCCCAGGCGCTGCGGCGGATGATCCCGGCCCTGTTCAACCAATACGTCCGCCTCGCCAAGTTCACCTCGGTTGCCTCGGTGATCGGCGTGACCGAGTTCACCGGCGCCGCGCTCTTGGTGAACGCGCGCGAGTTCCAGCCGGTGCCGATCCTGCTGACCGTCGCGCTCACCTATCTGGTGCTGTGCTACGGACTGTCGTCGATCGGGCGCCTGCTCTACGCGCGGCTTGCCGTGAACGCGTAAGCCGGAAATCAAACGCGCGTGCCGGCGAACCGGCGCTGGAACGCCGGCATCACCTCGCGGGCGAACAGGCGCAGCGAGGTCGCGGCGTCCGCAAAGCGCATGGTGCCGAACACCATCTGGCCGAGCAGGTAGTTGATGCCGGTCTCGCGCTCGAGGTCGCCGAGATAGGCGCGCACCGTCGCCGGCGCGCCGGCGATCCCGTGGCCGATCGCCGCCAGTTCCTCGAAGCTCTTGGGATAGATGCCGGCGAGCACGAAATCGACCCCCGAGCGTTCCCACAGGAAGCCGATGGCCTCGCGCCAGCTCGGATAGGCCGCGCGGGCGATGCGTTGCGCCTCGCCGTCGGTCTCCGCCACCACGATATGGCGCGTGACGCCGATCATCGGCAGGTCGTCGCCGTTGCGGCCGAGCGCCGCCCAGGCGCCGCGATAGCGGATCGAGATGTCGCGGGCGCGCGCCGCCGGACCGAGCGAGACCACGTTGACGCCGCGTGGCGCCGCCCAGTCGATCGCCTCGGCATTGGGAGCGCCGTACCAGATCGGCGGATGCGGCCGCTGCAGCGGCTTCGCGGCGATCACGAAATCCTTGAAGCGATAGAACCGGCCGTCGAAGTCGAGCACGTCGGCCGCACAGGCGCGCATCAGCACCTCGAACGCCTCGTGATACATCGCCTGCGCGGTCGTAGGCTCGACGCCGACGCCGTAGCGCTGGTGCTCGACGAGCGCGCCGCCGCGGCCGACGCCGAGCAGGAGGCGGCCGCCGCTCATGTGGTCGAGCATGCAGAC
>DASPVJ010000593.1:0-4093 GCA_035622435.1 Xanthobacteraceae bacterium
ATGAACTTGGTCCCGGCCGGAAGATTCTCGATGACCGGCGGCACTCGTTGGACGATGCCGTTTTTCGTACGATATATGGCCTGAAAGGCTTCGTTGAGCCCCAGACCGAAAAACCTGTCGGTTGACGATGAGCCCAACAACACCGTCGTCGGCAACAACGGGACGTTCTTGCGCAGATTGATGAACACGAAGTCGAAAACGGACGCAGATTCTCCGAACTCGTGCGGCCTGCTTATGTTGACGATCCAACGGCCATCCGCGTCGTCCTTGAACGCCTTTCCCGTTTCCCTGGGCTCGTCGACGATTTCGCCCAACGGGCGGAACTTGCCGAGAAATCGCTCCCCGCCTCCGCTCAAGGGATAGACGACACGTTCGAGATGGGGCGTCGGCGGCGGGTCCATGCCCAACGCCGCCGCCATGCGCGCCACCAATTCGCCGTAGACGAGCTGCGCCCCCCTCATATTCATGTGCAGATCGGTCCTATAAAAGACGGTTTCACCCTTGTGCGGCCGCAAGATGCGCTCTCCGTTGACGAAAATCAGGTCGTGATCCTGCTCCAGCGCCGCCGCGACTTTCTGCGCCAGCCCCTCGCGGGGTGCGCGCGCCTTGAAACTCGGGAGATGCTCCGGATACATCGTGCTCTTGCTGACGTTGTAAAGTACGACAAGACGGATGCCGCGTTTCATCAAGCAATCGTTGAAGTCCTTGACGCCCTGCACCAACGGCGCCGCCGCGCGAGCATCGTTCCTGCGCAAACTTTCGTAGTAATCGCTCTCGAACAGCCAACCGTCGTCGCCGATAAGCACCTTATCGGAAGTGCGAAACACCTGGTAGTCGAGCTCGTTCTTGGCGCGGATGAGGAGATCGCGAAAACCGTAATGATCGTTGAACCAATTGTTTATATCGGCAGCGAGACTCGCATCCAACCGCATCAGGCGGGGCCAAAGGCCGTCCACGCGGTGCAGCTCCCGCCGCTCCTCGAGGCTTTGCACCTTGACGACGCGCCTGACCATCTGGGCAACCGGCGCACATACGAGGGCGGCAAGCGTCAGAATGAAGAGCGTATTTACCAGCCGGCGCCACATGCGTTCAGAACCTGAAATAGATGAACGGGTTGAACGTACCCTCCGCCATCAGCAAGGCCGAATACACGAAAACGGCAAGGGCGGCGGCGCGCGCAACGAGAAAGCTGCCGGGCAGGCGAACAAAGAGGTCTTTCGCCCATTGCAGCGGCAGGAGCGCAATCACCAAGCCGACGATCAGGAAGGTCAAGCGGTTGTTCGGCAGGAAGTTGATCGGGACGAACTCCGCGGTCGCCGGCTCGATGAGCCCGGCCATGGTGGCGATGAAATGTGCGGCCGAGGCCAGGTCCGGGCTGCGGAAAACGATGAATCCGGCAAGCACCGCCGCGAAGGTCAGCGCCCATGAAATAAGCCGCCCCGGGAGCGTCGATTTCTCATGTTTCCAGCCCAGCTTGACGTGCATGATTCTCCAGACGTGATTGGCGACCAGATAACACCCGTTGAGAACGCCGAAGAAAACAAATTTCCAGGCGGCGCCGTGCCACACCCCGACCAAGGCCATGGTAAAGAGGGTCGGCCACGCAAGCAACGTCAGGAACGGGATCGGGTCGGCAAGGGCCTTTTGCGACACCGGCAGCCCGCGCGCCGCCCGCCGGCGGACCGCGCGCACCAGGATCGGGTTGTACACGTACGACATGAAGAACCGCGACAGCGTCATGTGCCAGCGGTGCCAGAACTCGATGATGCTGGTCGATTGGTACGGATGGTTGAAGTTCTCCGGATAGACGAATCCCATCGCCTTGGCCATCCCGATGGCCATATCGGAATAGCCCGCGAAGTCGAACAAAATCTGCACGGCGTAGGCAATCGCGCCGAGCCAGGCGACCGACGCGGTCAGCTGCGACCCGTCGAGGCCGAAGATGGCGTCGGCAACGACGCCGGCGTTGTCGGCGATGATCACCTTCTTCGCCAGCCCGACGATAAAGCGCATCGCACCCTCGGCGACCCACTCGGCGGAGACGGTGCGCCGCGTGACCTGCGATTCGATCTCCGTGTAACGCACGATCGGGCCGGCGATGAGTTGCGGAAACATCGCGTGGTACATGCCGAAATCGACCAGTTTCGGACACGGACGGCAGTGCCCGGTGTACACGTCGGCGACGTAGGACAGGGCCTGGAAGGTGAAAAACGAGATGCCGATCGGCAACAGCACGTTGGGGCGCGTTGCCCCCACGGATGAAAGATAGCCAAGCGTCAGCTCGTCGGCGATGTCCCACAGAAAACCGAAGTACTTGTAGTAGGCGAGCGCGCCGATGTTGAGCGCCAACAGCGCAATGAACATCCAGCGCTTCGCGCTCCCGTCGGCGCGCGCCAGCGCGAGCGCGCCGGCGTAATTGACGACGATCGACAGCACCAGCACCACGGCGATGGGCCCGGCGCCGTAGGCGTAGAACAACAGGCTGAAAATCAAAATCAGGCCGTTTTTGAAACGGAACGGCGACAGGAAATAGAGGGAGAAGAAGATCGGAATAAATCCGAAAATGAAGATATTGGAACTGAAGACCATCGCGCCTCACCCCCCGCACGTCGTCATGCCGCCCCGACCGCTTGCTTGGTCTCGACGCCGCCCGCGGTACGGATCTCGCGGCTGACCGCAAAGGGGAGCGCGGGCGCCGTGAAGCCGGCAACGTCGAGCCGCCAGCGGGTGTGGCGTTCATCGCCGCCCGCGCGGGCAAACCCCAGCTTCTCGTAGTGGTCGCGAACCAAGGCGTTCCGTCCGCTGTCGATGAAGTCGCCGAGGATGGCGGTCTTGCCGGCCGTCCCGGCGGCATTCACGATTTCGGCCAGCACCGCCTCCTCCACCCGCCGCCCGAGCACGCGGCAGCTCATCACCCAGGTGTCGACCTCCCACGTCGGTCCGGCGTCGCGGCAGATGACGACGCAGATCATGCCGTTGTCGCCGAACCGGTCGGCCAGGCGCACCTGCAGCGCGAACAGGCCCGGGTCGGCCTCCATCCGGGCGATTTCGCTCTCGCTGTAGCGCCGGGTGGTCAGGTTGAACTGGTTCGAGCGGTTGATGAGCTGGGCGACGCGGCCGCGGCCGGGCTTGTCGAACGGAGCAAAGTTTATCGCCATGGCGAGCGATTCGAGGAACGCGGAAACGTCGCCGATCTCTTCCTTGAGCTGGGCGCGCCGGGCGTTCGCCTGGTAGGCGTCCGCCCGGGCGCGATCCTCCCGGGAAAAGGTCACCGCCTCGAAGTAGCCGCCGAACAGCAGCGCGCGCGGATAGAGCGCGGGATCATCCGGAAGCTCGGGCACGCCGACCTCGGGCAATGCGCCGCGCACGTACGCCCGCTCCGCCGGGTTGTCGTCGAGCAGCACCAGCGCGTCGGTGCCGATGTCGAGCGCCTCGGCGATGGCCTTGAGATTGGTCGCCTTGTCGTGCCAGTTCGCCTGGAACACCGCGATATGCTCCTCCCGCAGCAGCATGTCCGGGTGCTTGCGGAACGGTTCTCTGGCGACGGCGTCGTCGTTTTTCGACGACACGGCAAGCACGATGCCCCGCTCGCGCAGGTCGAGCGCCGTTCGTTGCACGGCAAGGTACGCCTCGCCCTTCGGATTGCCTTGCCCGAGCACCAGGCCGTCGAGCCCGTCGTCGCCGACGACCCCGCCCCACAACGTGTTGTCGAGATCGAGCACGAGGCATTTGCGCGACTTGCCGCGCAGGGCGGCGATCAGCCGCGCCAGCACGTCGGCATAAAGCGGCACGAACCGCTGCGAGAACGGCAGCCGCGCGCTGTACCACTGGGCGGGGTCGTGCCATCTGTCGAGACCCACGTCCTCGGCCAGGCCCGCCACGTCCAGCAAATAGTCGCCACCGTCGGCAATCATATCCTCCAGCGCCTTGTTGTAATCGAGAATCCTGCGGTAGCCGCTGCTCGCCAGGGTTTTGTCGAGGTTGCCGAACAGAGGCGCCGGAATCCTGGCGACGTTCTGGACGATGACCGACGCGGCCGAGTGCCGGCGGATGGCTTCGCGGATCGCATTCACATGGTGCAACGCCGCGTCGA
>DASPVJ010000594.1:0-2283 GCA_035622435.1 Xanthobacteraceae bacterium
CCGGCCGGGGCGCGCAGCCCCTGGCGCGAACGCCTCGCGGCGTTGGGCGACATCTGGGCGCCGCTGTTGCTGTTCGCCTTCGTGATCGGCGGCCTCTACGGGCTCCCCTTCATCCCCAAGTTCACGCCGACCGAGGCGGGCGGCGTCGGCGCCGCCGGCGCCTTCATCATCGGGCTCGCGCGCGGGCGCCTCGACCGCGCCAGCATCCGCCGCTCGCTCTTACAGGCGACCCGCACCGCCGCCGCGGTGTTCACCGTGCTGATCGGCGCGCTGCTGTTCGGCTATTTCCTCACCGTCACCCAGACGCCGCAGAGGGTGACCGAATTCCTCACCGGCCTCGGCCTCGGCCGCTACGGCGTGCTGGCGCTGATCATGCTGATGTATCTCGTGCTCGGCTGCCTGATGGACGCGCTGGCGATGATCATCCTCACCATCCCGATCATCTTTCCGGTGATCACCTCGCTCGGCTTCGACCCGATCTGGTTCGGCGTGATCATCGTCATGACGGTCGAGCTGGGGCTGATCCACCCGCCGGTCGGCATGAACGTGTTCGTCATCAAGAGCGTGGTGCAGGACGTGAAGTTCTCGACCATCTTCTACGGCGTGCTGCCGTTCATCGCCACGGATCTCGTGCGCCTCGTCATCCTGATCGCGTTCCCGATCCTGGCGACGTTCCTGCCATCGCGGATGTGAGGGTCGTCATTGCGAGGAGCCCGAAGGGCGACGAAGCAATCCAGGAGGCCACGCGCGTTCCCTGGATTGCTTCGCTTCGCTCGCAATGACGCGCGTCACGCCTGCGGCTGCGGCTCCGGGCCCGCGGGGCGGGTGCGGCGCTCGGCCATGAACTGGTCGAACTCGGCGCGGTCCTTGGCGAAGCGCAGGCGCTCGAGGAACTCGACGAACTCGCGCTGCTCCTGCTCGAGCCGGCGCAAGGTCTCGTCGCGATACTCGTCGAAGGCGCGGTTGCCGCTCGCCGGGCCGTGCCAGCGGCCGGCGCCGTGGAAGCGGTCCTTGCCGTCATTGTGCCAGCGGCCTACGCGGTGCGACCAACAGCTCATGCGTCTTCCCCATATGAGATAGGCGAGGACCAGCAAGCCGATCGGCCAGTAGACCATGAAGCCCAGGATCATGAGGGCGATCCAGATCGGCTTGGGGACTTCGTCGAGTTTCGCGGCGATATCCATGGCGGGCCTCATGTAAATGTATCTTACATTCACATGCGCCGCCGCGCGGCCGTTGTCAAGGGGCTTCCGGCCTGGGCAATTTTCGTGAGCCGAGCCAACAGGTTGAGCACTACGCCTGGGTCGGCCCCGCCGGCCCCATGAGGCCGAGACCCTCCAGATAAACCAGCACGCCCGCCTCCAAGAGTTCCTCCGGCGACATCGGCAGCGTGCGCCGGCCGGCGTCGCCGCGGGCGAACAGGGAGGCGATGCCGTGCGACAGCGCCCAGATGTGCAGCGCCATCATCAGCGCCGGCGGCCGCTTGCCTGGGGGCGCCCGCGCGCTGAGCGTTTCCGCCGCCTGGCGCAGGACCGCAAACGCGCGCTCGCCGGCCTGGGCCAACTCGGGATAGTCCTTGAGCGGCAGCGCCGCCTCGAACATGGCGGCATAGTACGCCGGCTCGTCGCGCGCGAAGGCGAGATAGGCGCGCCCGAGGTTCTCGAAGGCGCGCAGCGGATCCGGGCGGCCCTCGTTCCACGCGCGGGCAAGCTCGGCCGCAAAGCGCTCGAACCCGCGCAGCGCCACGTCCGCCATCAGCGCGTCGCGGTCGCGGAAATGCCGATAGGGCGCGGCCGGGCTCACGCCCGCCGAGCGCGCCGCTTCTGCGATGGTGAAGCCCGCCGGACCCTTGGCGGCGATCAAATCGAGCGCGCCGCGGATCAGCGCCTCGCGCAGATTGCCGTGGTGGTAGCCGCGGCGACCATCGTCTCTCGACCATGACATGTGAGGAGGTCTTACATGAATCGCGGGCGCAGTGCGAGCCACTGTTCCCCGGATGCGGCGCGTTCCCCTCCCCCTTGTGGGGAGGGGTTAGGGGTGGGGGTCGAGTGGAAGTCGGAAATCGGAAGTCCGAATTCTGACTTCTGGCTTCTGATTTCTGCACGACCCCCACCCCGCCCGCCGTCGCTTCGCTACGGCGGGCGACCCTCCCCACAAGGGCAGGGCTATCGCAGATGAGTAAAGAGCTCGAAGAAGAAGCTCGTATTCCATGCAGCGAGCTTCATTTTGCGCGGGACGGATCGCTTATCCGGGTGGGCTCGCAAGATGTCGAGGGCGATGCGG
>DASPVJ010000595.1:0-9446 GCA_035622435.1 Xanthobacteraceae bacterium
AATTGTTGCAGATCGTTGCTGATTTCGACGATGCGGCCCGAAGGCGGGACACTCTCCGGCCAGATGGCGGCGCGGCCGCCCCGCCTTGCGGCGTACCGGCGCGCGGGCTAGACCGCAGACCATGCCCCGCGTCGCGCTCTATGCTGGCTCGTTCGACCCGGTGACCAACGGCCATGTCGACGTGATCCGCCAGGCGGCGCGGCTTGCCGACCGTTTGGTGATCGCGGTCGGTATTCACCCCGGTAAGGCGCCGCTGTTTCCGTTCGAGGATCGCCTTGCCATGCTCGCTGAGGTCTGCGCGCCCATCGCCACGGCAACCGGCTGCGAAATGTCGACGGTGACCTTCGACGACCTGGTGGTGGCGCTGGCGCGGCGCGAGGGCGCCTCGATCCTCATCCGCGGCCTGCGCGACGGCGCGGATTTCGATTACGAAATGCAGATGGCGGGCATGAACGCCGCCATGGCGCCGGAGGTGCAGACCGTGTTCCTGCCCGCGTCCCCCTTGGTCCGCCCGATCACCGCCACACTGGTGCGGCAGATCGCCGGCATGGGCGGCGACGTGACGCCGTTCGTGCCGGCGTCGGTCGCGGTCCGCCTCAAGGCCAGGTTCGCAAAAACCTCCGGCCGCTGAACCGGGAGCCGCAATGACGCGTTTGTTTGCCGTTCTCCTCGCGCTCGTCTGCGCCACCGCGGCGCCGGCGCAAAACCTGCCCGCCGGCCTCGATCCGCAGAACACGATTTTTCTCGACACCGCCTACGGCCGCGTGGTGATCAAGCTGCGCCCCGATCTCGCGCCCAAGCACGCCGAGCGCATCAAGACGCTCGCGCGGGAGAAATTCTACGACAACGCCCCGTTCCACCGGGTGATCGCCGGCTTCATGGCGCAAACCGGCGATCCGACCGGCACCGGCACCGGCGGCTCGAAATATCCCAACCTGCCGGCCGAGTTTTCCAACGTGCCGTTCAAGCGCGGCATCGTCGGCATGGCGCGGTCGCAAAGCCCGAACTCGGCCAATTCGCAGTTCTTCATCATGTTCGCCGAAGCGCCGAGCCTCAACGGCCAGTACACCGTCGTCGGCGAAGTGGTGTCGGGCATGGCGGCGGTCGACAAAATCAAGAAGGGCGCCGAGGCGGACAACGGCGCCGTGACCAATCCCGACCGCATCGTGCGCATGCTGGTCGCCGCCGACGCGAAGTGAAGTTCAATCGAGCGCGCGAGGACGCATGACGGACGATCTCGACAATGTGCTGATCCTGGAAACGACGCGCGGACCGGTCGTCATCGCCATGCGGCCGGATCTGGCGCCGCGCCACGTCGCTCGCATCAAGGAACTGGTGCGCGAAGGATTTTACGACGGCGTGGTGTTCCATCGGGTGATCGACGGCTTCATGGCGCAGACCGGCGACCCGACCGGCACCGGCACCGGCGGGTCCGGCAAGAAGCTCAAGGCCGAGTTCTCGCGCGAGCCGCACAAGCGCGGCACCGTGTCGATGGCGCGGGCGCAGAATCCGGATTCCGGCGACAGCCAGTTCTTCATTTGTTTCGACGACGCGCCGTTCCTCAACGGCCAGTACACGGTGTGGGGCGCGGTCGTCGAAGGCATGGCCAATGTCGACGGCATCAAGCGCGGCGAGCCGGTGAAGGACCCCGACCGCATCGTCTCGGCGCGGATGAAGTCGGATGGATGACAGGGATCGGGCATCAGGCATCTGGGATCAGGGATCAAGGGCTAACTGATGCAGACGACCAGCTTCTCATCAATCGAAGGTATTTTCCGTTCTCCTACGTCTGATCCCTGATCCCTTATTTCTGATGCCTGTCATATGCGCACCGATCTCTTCGACTTCGCGCTGCCGCCCGGGCGCATTGCGCTGCGTCCGGCAAGCCCGCGCGACGCTGCGCGGCTGATGGTGGTGCGGGGCGCGGCGCCGTTCGAAGACCGCACGGTGCGCGACCTGCCGGCGCTGCTCAACCCGGGCGACCAGGTCGTGGTCAACGACACCAGGGTGATCCCGGCGACCCTGCGCGGCCGGCGCATCGGCCGCGGCGGCAGCGAGCCCGCGATCGAGGCGACCCTGCACCGGCGCATCGACGGCTCGCGCTGGCGCGCCTTCGCCAAGCCGGGGCGCAAGCTGCAGCCGGGCGACGTGGTGCGGTTCGGCGAAGAGGGCAAGGTGTGCTTCCTCGGCCAGCTCGACGCCACCGTGGAGGCCAAGGGCGAGGGCGGGGAGGTCACCCTGGCGTTCGCGTTCCACGGTCCGGTGCTCGATCAGGCGATCGACGAGCGCGGCGACATGCCGCTGCCGCCCTACATCGCCGCGCGCCGCCCGCCCGACGCGCGCGATCGCAGCGACTACCAGACCCTGTTCGCGCGCCACGAGGGCTCGGTGGCGGCACCGACCGCGGGCCTGCATTTCACCGACGCGCTGGTGGCGGCGCTCGCCGCGCGCGGCATCGGCATCCATAAGGTGACCTTGCACGTGGGCGCCGGCACCTTCCTGCCGGTCAAGGCGGCGGACACGGCCGACCACCGCATGCAGCCCGAGCGCGGCATCGTGAGCGAGGAGACGGCGCAAGCGCTCAATCGCGCGCGCGAACAAGGCGGGCGCATCGTCGCGGTCGGCAGCACGTCGCTGCGGCTGATCGAAACCGCTTCCGATGAAGCCGGCGTGCATCCGTTCGACGGCGAGACCGCGCTGTTCATCACCCCCGGCTACCGCTTCCGGACGGTCGACGCGCTGATGACCAATTTTCACTTGCCGCGCTCGACCTTGTTCATGCTGGTCGCCGCCTTTGCCGGGCTCGACACGATGCGGCGCGCCTATGCCCACGCCGTTGCCGCCGACTACCGCTTTTATTCCTACGGCGATGCCTGTCTGCTGTTCCGGGCGCCGAACTGAACGCATCTGCGCCATGCCCGACGCCCCCTTCTTCCGCCTGCTTGCGACCGACGGCGCGGCGCGCTGCGGCGAGATCGCGACGCCGCACGGCGTCGTGCGCACGCCGGCGTTCATGCCGGTCGGGACGCAAGCGACCGTCAAGGGCATCCGCGCCGCGGACGTGCGCGCGGCCGGCACCGAGATTGTGCTCGCCAACACCTATCACCTGATGCTGCGTCCCGGGGCCGAACGCATCGCCGCGCTCGGCGGCCTGCACCGGTTCATGGACTGGCCGCATCCGATCCTCACCGACTCCGGCGGTTTCCAGGTCATGTCGTTGGCGCAACTGCGCAAGGTCGCGCCGGTAGGCGTCACCTTTCGCTCGCATCTCGACGGGGCGCTTTACGAACTCACGCCCGAGCGGGCGGTCGAAATCCAGCGCCTGCTCGGGGCCGACATCGCCATGCAACTCGACGAATGCGTGAAGCTGCCGGCCGCGCACGCCGACATCGAGCGGGCGATGCGGCTTTCGCTCGATTGGGGCGAGCGCTCGAAGCGCGCGTTTGCCGGCGCGGCGTCCGGCCACGCGCTGTTCGGGATCGTGCAGGGCGGCGATGACGCTGCCCTGCGCCGCGCGAGCGCGCAAGCGCTCGTCGACGTCGGTTTCGACGGCTACGCCATCGGCGGCTTAGCGGTGGGCGAGCCGCAGACGGTCATGCTGGCGGTGGTCGAGGAGACGGCGGCGCTGCTGCCGGTCGCGCGGCCGCGCTATCTCATGGGCGTCGGCACGCCGCGCGACCTCGTGGAAGCGGTGGCGCGCGGCATCGATATGTTCGACTGCGTGCTGCCCACGCGCAACGGCCGGCACGGCGTCGCCTTCACCCGGTTCGGGCCGATCAATCTCAAGAACGCGCGCTATGCCGACGACCCGCGCCCGCTCGAGGGCAACGGGGGCGCCTCGCGCGCCTATTTGCACCATCTGGTCAAGGCCAACGAGATGCTCGGCGCCGTCCTGCTGTCGGAGGCGAACCTTCGCTATTACCAGGCGTTGATGCGGGAGATGGGCGCGGCGATCGCGGCCGGCGCGTTCGACGATTTCCGCCGCCGCATTGCGGAAGACTGGAGCAAAGGCGATGCGCCGCGAGCGTAATTTGTCTTGCCGGACCAGGCGGCGGGCGCAGAATGGCGCCCAACAACCGCGGCGCGCGGTCGCCGCCCACCGGGAGCCGTCATGACGACCAGCCTGAAGGTCAACGGGTCGCGGCACGCGGTGCCGGCGGAGCCGGACACCCCGCTGCTCTACGTGCTGCGCAACGACCTCGCGCTCAACGGCGCCAAGTTCGGCTGCGGGCTAGCCCAATGCGGCGCCTGCACGGTGCTCCTCGACGGCCGGCCGGTGCGTTCCTGCATCACCGCCGTGGGCTCCGTCGGCGACGCCGAAGTCACCACCGTCGAGGGGCTGGGCACGCTCGACAAGCCGCATCCGCTCCAGCAGGCCTTCATCGACGAGCAGGCGGCGCAATGCGGCTACTGCATCGCCGGCATGATCATGGCGGCGAAGGACCTCATCGACCGCAATCCCCACCCGAGCGAGCAGGAGGTGCGCGAGGGGCTCGCTGACAACCTGTGCCGGTGCGGCACCCACGGCCGCATCATTCGCGCCGTGCTGCGCGCGGCGCACAGCATGGGAAAGACGTGACCATGGCCGCGACCTTGACACGGCGGCAGTTCGGCCAGGCCGCGAGCGCGCTGGTGATCGCCTTCGCGCTCGACCCGCGGCCCGCCGCGGGCCAGGCGAGCCTGCCGGGCAGCCTCGCCAAAAACCGCATGCTCGACGGGTGGCTGCGCATCAACGCGGACGGTTCGGCGACCGTTTTCGCCGGCAAGGTCGAGCTGGGGCAGGGGATCCTGACGGCGCTGCAGCAGATCGCCGCCGAGGAACTCGACCTGCCGCTCGCCCGCGTGGAAATGATCTCCGGCGACACCGCGCGCACCCCGGACGAGGAGTACACGTCCGGCAGCCAGTCGATCGAATACGGCGGCACGGCGATCCGGCTCGCCTGTGCGCAAGCGCGCGCGCTCATGCTCGAGCGGGCGGCCAAACGCTTCAACGTCGCGGCCGAGACCTTGGCGGTCGCCGACGGCGGCATCAGCACCGGCGACGGCCGCGGGGTCGGCTACGGCGACCTCGCCGGCGAGATCGACCTGCATCGCGAAGCGAGCGCCAAGGTCGCGCCCAAGCCGTCGCCGCAACATAAGATCGTCGGCCGGCCGGTGCCGCGTCGCGACATTCCGGCCAAGGTGACGGGCGGCGCGGCTTACGTGCAGGACATCCGCCTGCCCGGCATGGCGCATGGCCGGGTGGTGCGGCCGCCGCGCTACGGCGCCAAGCTCGACGGCGTCGATGCGGCGGCGGCCAAGGCGATGCCGGGCGTGATCGCGGTGGTGCGCGACGGCAGCTTCCTCGGCGTCGTCGCCGAGCGCGAGGAGCAGGTCATCGAGGCGCGCTCGGCCCTGATCGCCAGCGCGCGCTGGAGCGGCGGCACCGAGATGCCCGATCCGGCCCGGCTCCACGATTATTTGATGGCGCTGCCGACCCAGACTTCCGTCATCAGCGACCCCTTCAACACGACTCCAGGCAACGTGGGCCGCTTCATCGTGCAGTTGAAGCAGGGCGCGGTGCCGGCGGGCGCGCAGGTCATCGAAGCGACCTACACCAAGCCCTACACCGCGCATGCCTCGATCGGCCCCTCCTGCGCGGTCGCGGCGGTCACGGACGGCAAGCTCACGGTGTGGACCCACTCCCAGGGCGTGTTCCCGCTCAAGCGCGATCTCGTCAAGGCGCTCAAGCTCGACGCCGATGCGGTGCGCTGCATCCACACGGAAGGCTCCGGCTGCTACGGGCACAACGGGGCCGACGACGTGGCGCTTGATGCGGCGCTGCTGGCGCGGGCCGCGGCCGGCCGGCCGGTGCGTGTGCAGTGGATGCGCGACGACGAGTTCGCCTGGGAGCCGTACGGCTCGGCCATGCTGATGCGCGCGAAGGCCGCGCTCGACGGCGGCCGCATCGTCGACTGGAGCTACGAGGTGTGGAGCAACACCCATTCGACGCGGCCCGGCCAGGAGCCGGCGGCGAACAACAATTTGCTCGCCAGCTGGTACCTTGCCGAGCCCGGCACGCCCGGGCCGGCGACCAACATCCCGCAGCCGGCCGGCGGCGGCGATCGCAACGCCGTTCCGCTCTACGATTTTCCCAGCCAGCGCGTGGTCAATCGTTTGATCACGGCGATGCCGGTGCGGGTGTCGGCGCTGCGCACGCTGGGCGCCTACGCCAACGTGTTCGCGATCGAGTCGTTCATGGACGAGCTGGCGCTCGCTGCCGGGCAGGACCCGGTGGCATTCCGCCTCGCCCATCTGAAGGACCCGCGGGCGCGCGCGGTCGTCGAAACGGTCGCCCGCAAGGCCGGCTGGAAGCCCGGCGAAGCCGGCGACGGTACCCGCGGCCGCGGCGTCGCATTCGCCAAATACAAGAATCTGGCGACCTACGTGGCGGTGGTGGCCGAGGTCGAGGTCGATCGTTCGCGCGGCCGCATCCGGGTTCCACGCGTCTTGGCTGCGGCCGACGCCGGCCAGATCATCAATCCCGACGGCTTGGCGAACCAGATCGAAGGGGGCATCATCCAGTCGACCAGCTGGACCCTGCACGAGGCGGTGCGCTTCGACCGCGCCGGCATCACCTCGCGCGACTGGAGCAATTATCCGATCCTGACCATGCCGGAGGTCCCGAAGGTGGAGGTCGCGCTGATCGACCGTCCCGACGACAAGCCGCTCGGCGCCGGCGAGGCCTCGCTGGGGCCGACGGTGGCGGCGATCGCCAACGCCTTCGCGCACGCCACCGGCAAGCGGCTGCGCGACCTGCCGTTCAACGCCGAGCGCGTCATGACGGCGCTCGGGTAAACCGATGTACCGGGAACAAAGCGCCGGCCGGCCGGCGCGCCAATAGGGAGTAGACGCAAGCCATGTCGACCGCGACCGCACGTGCCAGCCAAGGCGTGTTTCGCCATTCGATCGTCGCCCTGTTCGTCGCGGGGTTCATCTCCGTGCTCGTGTTCCAGAATGGCGCGGTCGCCATCCTGCACGCGCTCGGCTATGCGCCGCCGCCGTTTCGCTATGATCTCACCAAGCCCCTGAGCGTTCCGCAGATCTGGTCGGGCGCCTTCTGGGGCGGCATCTGGGGGATCGTGTTCGGCCTGATCGAGAAGCGCTTTCCCCAGGACGCCATGTACTACCTGGCGTGCTTCGCGTTCGGCATCCTGCCGACGCTCGTCCTGTGGTTCGTGGTATTCCCGATCAAGGGGTTGCCGATGGCCGCCGGTTGGGACCCGACCCGCATGCTGATCCAGTTCGTCGTGCACGGCTGCTTCGGGCTCGGCATCGGCGTGCTGCTCAAGTGGTGGCCCGAGGCGGCGCGCGCGGCGTGAAGCCCGCGGCGATCGGAGCCGGTAAATTGGAGGATGCCATGAGCAAGGTTGCGTTCGCCTTCGCGGCGGCGATGGTCTTCACGGCGCTGGCCGCTTGCGAAGCTGCGGCCGGGGCGTATTGCGCCTATGCGGGCGGTCCGATGTCATTCCAGAACTGCGGCTTCGACACCTTCGAGCAATGCCGCGCCGCGGTGAGCGGCGCCGGGGGCCACTGCATGCGCAATCCGCGCGATCCGTCGTGGTGGGGCCCCAATGCGCCGCCGCCTCCGTACAAGACTCGCCGCTATCCCAACGGATGACCTGTCGGCCGGGAATGATGGACTTCGGCATCCAGTTCTTTCCCGACGTCGGCCCCGGCGAGAAATCGGCGCAGGCCTATTGGCACGACGCGCTTGCGCTGGTGGCGGCATGCGACGACCTCGGCTACGACCACGTGCGCACGGTCGAGCACTATTTCAACGCCTACGGCGGCTACAGCCCCAGCCCGATCGTGTTCCTCTCGGCCGCGGCCATGCGCAGCGCCAAGGCGCGGCTCATCACCGGGGCGGTGCTGCCGGTCTTCAACAACCCGCTCAAGCTTGCCGGCGAAATCGGCATGCTCGACGCGATCTCGGGCGGGCGGCTCGAGGTCGGATTCGCGCGCGCCTTCCTGCCGCACGAGTTTGCCCGCTTCGGCGTTTCGGTGAACGAGAGCCGGGCGCGGTTCGAGGAGGGCATGGCGCAGGTGCGCCTGCTGCTGGCGCAGGAGAACGTCAGCGCCGAGGGCCGCTTCCACACATTCAGGAACGTGACCTCGCTGCCGCGGCCGACCCAGCAGCCGCACCCGCCGTTCTGGATCGCCGCGCTCTCCACCCCGGAGAGCTTCGTCGGCGCCGGCACCGCCGGGCATTTCCTCATGGCGATCCCCTATGCCGGGGCCAAGATGCGCGAACTTCTCGGCCTCTATCGCGACGCCTGGCGCGCCGCCGGACACCCGGGCCGCGGCCGCGTCATGCTCGCCTTCCACATGTTCTGCGCCGAGACCGCGCAGGAGGCGGTCCGCGTCGCGCGCGCGCCGCTCAACCGCTATCTCAAGTCGGTCGTGACGGCGGCCTCGGAGTGGACCGAGGGCCTGAACTCCCGGGATTATCCGAACTACGACAAGATCATCGCCGCGCTCGCGGCGGAAACCTTCGACACGCAGATGGCCAAGGGGGTCGCATGGATCGGGACGCCCGATGAATTGGCGCAACGCATCCTCGCCTTCAACGACGAGGTCGGCGGGTTCGAGAGCGCATCGCTGCAGGTGAACTTCAACACCATCGCGCTCGACGACGCGCAGCGCTCGATGCGGCTGTTCGCCCGCGAGGTCATGCCGGCGGTGCGAGGACGTCTGAAGGCGGCGTGACGACCACGCTGCCGCGCAACGGCGATGTTTTCGCAGCTAAAGCGTGATGGCTTTTCTTCGAATCGCCATCCCGCTTTATCTTATTGTTGGAGCATGATGTTTTTCCGAAAACCGGTACCCACTTTTCGGCATCATGCTCTAACGGACGAGCGCCTTCACTTGCGACGGCCTGAACCAAACAGATCGACCGCCGTCGCGAATCTGTGGCCGCACGCGTCGCACGACCAGAAATGTCGCACCTCGCGCGTGCTGACGTGCTCGGAAATTTCGGGAGCCAGAAGCGCGTCACCGCATTGCGGGCAGGCCGGCATGGCAAAATAGCGCTTGCCTGCCGACGGGGTGGGGGCAGCCGCATGAAGCGTCATGATCGAGCCTCCGTTGGCCCATCCCTTCCTCCGAATACCCCGTGAGGTGACTCGTAGGCGGCCTTTGTGGCGACGCCGTGACCGGTAGCACGATCGAATGAAATTTGTGCACGACTGTTGCGCGGTGCAGCAAACGTTGTGCAGCCGCAGCGATCACGCTGCATTGCGGCATTCGGCATGAACCCGAATGCCGTTCGACGCGACAAACATGCGCACAGGGAGATTATGCCCGTGACACCCAAGTTCCGGCTCGCCGTCATCGTCGCGGCGTTGGCCTGCGGCGCGCTGACTCCATCCTTGTCGCTCGCGCGCGGATGGGGCGGCGGGCATTTC